>DATLAX010000197.1:0-5078 GCA_035527215.1 Dehalococcoidia bacterium | reverse complement strand
TGAGCGCGGTGGTCAGCGCGGTCGCCCCGTTGCGGCTCTCTCTGACCGCCAAGGGAGTCGCCAGTTGCCCGTACTGCCGAGACGCGGTTGAGGAGTCGAAGGAAGCCTGGGCGCGCTGTGGGAGCTGCGAGACACTCCTACACGCCGAGTGCTGGGACGACCTCGGCAGGTGCCCCACGCTGGGCTGCAAGCAAGCTGATCCCCTTCGTCGAGAGGCGCCAGCGCTGACGGCGCCCCCGGTCGCGAGCGCGGCCTTCGGAATCCCCCCACGAGGCTCGAGTCCCGCGCGACCGGCGCGGACGCCGGAGCAGAAGGCTGCGCTCGTCGTCGCCGGCTTCCTGCTCCTGACCTTCCTGCTCTCCTGGCTCGGGCTGATCTAGCCGTACACGAAGCGAGCCCCGACGCCGAAGCGTCGAGGCCCGTCTCGATCCACCAGAGGAGGGAGTCTTAGTAGACGCCCTGGACCTTGGCGTTGGCGTTGGCCGCGCTGGTCGCCGGGTGGCTGTGGCGGCGAGCGGTCAGGAAGGCGGGCCAGACGTCACCGTTCATGGTGAAGATGCCGGCCGTCGTCTTGGCGCGCACCTCGAGCAGGTGCTCACCCTTGGGCAGACGCACGGTGCGCTCGAGAGCGACCTGGAACGGCTGCGCCACGGAAGGCGAGCTGAGACGGCAGATGCCGTCGGCCAGAAGCGCCTGGTCGACCCCGTCGACGAAGAAGGTGAGGTCGAGCATGGCGCTCGGGGTGGCACAGGTGCCGGTCCCCAAGAGCTTGAGATCGACCAGCATCTCCTCCTCCTCCACGAAGAAGCGGGCTCGGAGTGGCGTGGTGGCACCGGCGATGGCGCCGGCAGCAAAGGTGCCGGCAGCGGGGATCGCAGCGGCTTCGTCGAGGATGGCTTCGCCCAGCATGGGTCTCTCCTTGGTCCTGTGTTTTCTCTGGTGTGTTTCTTACGACGTCGACGGCTAAGCCGAAGACTACGGCTTGCCGGTGTCGCTCTGGTTGAGGCCGAGCTTGTACGACGCCGTGATCTGCTGCGCGTTGAGCGGACCACCGGACGTGTTGTTGAGCGAGACCCGCAGGAACTCACCCGAGCGCAGGGTGACGCCGGGGTAACCGCGCGGGGCGCTGGTCGCCTTGGCGTTGCCGAAGAAGTCGACGATCGCCGGATCGTCGAGCGGAAGGTCGTCCGCGCCGTTGCGGTCGATCAAGGTGCGGACGAGGGTCTCGTCCGAAGGAGCGCCGCTGGGGAACAGCGCACCGCCGGGGCCGGCGACACCCTTCTGAGCCGTCGGCAGGAGCTTGCGCACCTCGACTCGCTCGACGAACACGGTCGGCAGCGCCAGGGTCGCCGGGAAGTCGACGATGACGTGGCCACCCTCGAACTCTCGGAGAGCCGGAGGCCGGGTCACGTGGTCGACGGTCTCGGCGTAGGCGGCCTCCTTGGGGGAGGTCTCCGGGCGCGGGACGTCGAAGGTGGTCACGGTGACGTCGGGGAAATCGACGGCCGTGGTGAGAACGCCCTGGGTGCGGGTGACGGTCATGTCCTGGCTCCTTGGCTCGGATGCCCTATGTCGCTCTGCATTCTAGGGCTGAGGTACGTGTGGTGCAAGCTGATGGCTTGAGTCATTTAGACGGTGTACTCGAAGGCCGCTGGGAGCACCGCCTGAGTCTCCCGCCGACCGAACTCGTTCTCGACTACGACGTCCACGTGGCCATCGTACCAAGTCGGGTTCGCGAGCTGAGCGACTGCGCCGCTCGTTCCGCCGACAAGGTCTTCGCCGGCCGTGAATGGACCAGAGGGGGCCTGAATCCACAAGCTCGGACCGTCGAGCAGGGTCGCTGTCGCGCCGCTCGAGGCGCCGGTGACGATCTCGCCCGTCGAGAAGTTGGGATGACCGTCGGCGGTGAATGCGGCGGTCGCGCCGGACACGTTCCCGGTGAGAGTCTCCCCGGCCTCGAAAGAGCCAGTCGGTGTCTCTACGACGAGGAACCCGGCGCCTGCCGATCTCACGACCGCGGTAGCGCCCGAGGTGTCACCTGTGATCGTCTCGCTGATCTGGAAAGGTCCGCCTGCGACAGCGTCATGCGCGATCCGCACGAACACCTGCTCGACGATCAACCTCACCTTGCCAGCGGGAGTGACCGCGTCGAGCGCCGTGTCGTTGAGGACGGAGGGCGAGGCGACGGGGAGACCGCCGAACTTCACCAGTGAAGTCGCGCCTGGAACCTGGAACGCCGCGCCGTTCACGCGCACCGTCGTTCCGCCGGCGATCGGCCCTGTACTGACGCCGATCGAGGCGATCTTAGGAGCAGACACGTCCTTCGCTTGGACGCCCCCAGAAGGGTTGCCGTCGTCTTCGATGGCGTAGGTTGCGCCGCAGGCTGGGCAGGTCGTCTTGTAGCCTCGAGCGGCGATGTCCTTCCACGTCGCCCCGTCTCCGTTGGAGATGGTGAACAGCGTCGCTGCGCAGCGTCCGCATGTGTGCGTGTAGTCGAAGTTGGCCATCGTCGGCTCATCCTACTCGTACGACCCGGCCGGGACATCTCCTACGCGACCTTCCGCGCCACGGCAATGCCGTCGGAGCCGTTGCCACCGGAGCCTGCGTCCTGCCCGAACCCTGTGTTTCCGAACCCGCCCAGGCCGCCGGCCGCCTCGAACGTGCCGTTGTTGACGAAGGCGCCGCCGTGGAATGCGCCGACGAAGCCGCCGCCTCCGCCGCCTCCGCCGCCTCCTTCTCCGCCGCCGGAGTTACCTGTGGAGCTGCCGTTGCCGCCTGCGCCTCCGTTCGCGGAGATTCGTCCTCCAGCGCCGATCGTGAGGTCCCCTCCGCACCAAAGCACAAGGTGTCCACCGCCTGCCCCACCAGCGGCTCCAGAGCCTCCGAAGTCGCTCGGGCTGTTGTAGACCCCGTTGCCGCCGTTGCCGAAACCGGCCGGACCCGTCACGGATCCTGGCACACCAGGCGTGTTGACTGGCGGAATGTCAAAGCCGGAGCCGCCAGCGCCGCCCGCTCCGCCGGAACCGAAGATCGTGAGCGCGCGTGCCATCGCCGCGAAGTCCGCCGTGGCCTGCGCGATCTCGATCGCCGTGAGCGCAGGACCGTTCGCGCCGGCGATGCCAGACGGACCCGCCACAGGCACCTCGCCGCGACCGCCAACGACGGGCACGAGTGAGGTGGGGGAGACCAACCGAACGTGCGCAGTTTGACCTGTAATCGCGTCGCTGACCGGGCTCGTCCGATCGGCGTTGACCGTAATGGACTGCAAAAGACCGGTGTTTATCGAAGTCTCGGTAATGAATCGGCGCTGCGCGAGCGGCGGGTTGTTGAAAGGGGTTGCTGCGTCGTTTTGAGCGTACGCGGTAAATACACAAGCCTGCGTCGTAGGCGTCAGAAAGTAGATCCGGCCTTGCAAGATGATGTTGTAGGCGCCGCTGGCTGTAGGCACGGAGTTCAGGTCAACGACCAGGACGCCGCCCCAGCGAATCAGCCACGACATGGTGCCCAAGGAATTGATGTCAGTGAAACGGACGGCCACCTCAACGTCGAGGTAGTCGCCGGGCGCGAGCAGTGTGTTCGCTGGGATCGACAGATCGTAGATTTCGTGAACCAGGGCGGAGGAGTGGCTGCGCGAGTCTCGTCTCGTGTCGAAGGCGGAGAACTCCCGAGGCATTCCGTCCAGCGTGGACTTCGTAGTCGACCCGCCGTCGCCAGACGTCACCCGGTTCGCGCCGGGGAAACAAGGACCGCCTGCGCCACCACCGCCGCCTGCGCCTGCGATGTGCGGAGCGCCCGGTGACAAGAAGCCGGGCGAGCCGGGCGCGAAGGCGGTCGGTATCGTCGTCGTCCGACTGCCGCCGATCGCGCCTGCTTGCCCAGACCAACCGCGACCGTCCGCGTGGATCGAACGCCCCGGATCGACGGTGCACGCGGCCTTCGTGCGGATCGTGAGCTTCTTCTGCGCCTCGACGCCGATGTCGCCGCCCGTTCCAACGACCAGCGAGTTGTAGTGCAGCTCGCCGCTCGTCTCCAGGTAGCTCGTCAGCACGAAGTCGCCGAGCGACCCGTCGCCGAAGACCGAAGCGACTCCTACACCCGGGATCCCGGCGTGGTTCTTCGCGTCGTGCTCGGCGTCGTCGAGGAACTCGTCCAGTGCGAGGACCACTAGAGCCCCTCCGCTTCGAGCCAAGCACCGGTCACGACGACAGCGACGGCGGGGTTCATGAGCTGGACCTGGAGTGAGCAGCGGAAAGACGCTTCCCGATCAAGGTGTTCGACGGGAATGGTGAAACGGAAGCGCTCACCGTTCGCGAGCTGTGGGGTCGAGGACAGCTTGTGGAAGGCGTGCTTCTGGTCCATGTAGAGGAGCTGGAGCGCGGCTAGGCCCTTGCCGTCGAAGGACGTCAGCTCGACCGCCACCAGAAAGCGGTCGATCTTCATGCGCGGTACGACGGCGGGCGCGTAACAGATCCACCCGGACTGGCTGACGTTCAGCCCGCAGATCACCCCCATCGGGTGCTCGACGTCTGGCGCCAGGCTCAGCCACTTGATCCCCTCGCCCATCTGCGCGGCGTAGAGGTTGGGCGCCTGAAAGTCAGGCAGCCCGCCCACCTGCTTCGCGCGGAGGCGTTGCTTAGAGAAGGGGGCGGGCTGGCTGACGAGCTTCGAGTCCATGCGACTACTTTAGCCGACGGGCTAGACGTTGTAGTAGAAGTCCACCCGATCGCTGGCGTCGAGGTTGAACCCGGCGATGGACTGGTTCCAGTGGAAGGTATCGGCCGCGGCGATGGCGCTGATCGCCTTCGCAGTCGTACCACCGTCGCTCGAGAAGTAGCCGTCGGTCGTCTTCACCGCGTCACCGACCGTGTAGAGGACCCCGTTGATCCCAGCCGCGACGTAGCCGTCACCCGAAGGCGTAGCGGCGACCGTGGTCGCCGTCGCCTGGTCACCGTCGATCGTCGTGACCGACGCGGTCATGTTCTTGTTCGACGTCGTCGGTTGCGCGCTGACCGCGCCACCCAGGGCGTTGTCGATGCCCAGGATGATCGAGGCGAGGTCGGCGACGTCGACGCCCGTGC
>DATLAX010000196.1:0-16292 GCA_035527215.1 Dehalococcoidia bacterium | reverse complement strand
TACCGCCGTCTCGCAGGCTACCCGGGCGTAGGGGTCTTTGGCCAGAATGGCGTCGAGGACGGCGTCCGATATCTGGTCGCAAAGCTTGTCGGGGTGGCCCTCAGTGACCGATTCCGACGTAAGCATCAGCGATGGCGACTTCACAAAGCTCGTAGACATCTCTCGCTCCTCTCTCGAACGGGTCGTGACAGGGTCAAGTCCCCAACTCCCAGCTTGCCAGGTAAGTTTCCTGCTCGGGCGTCAGCGTGTCGATGGTTATGCCCATCGACGCCAGCTTCAGCCGCGCGATCTCGCGGTCGATCTCCTCCGGCACCATGTGTACGCCGAGCGGCAGCCGCTTCTCCTGAAGCGCCAGGTATTCGGCGCAGAGCGTCTGGTTGGCGAAGCTCATGTCCATGACGCTCGCCGGATGGCCTTCGGCGGCCGCCAGGTTGATCAGGCGGCCTTCGCCGAGCACGAAGAGACGGCGGCCGTCCGCCAGACGGAACTCCTCGACGAAGGGGCGGATCTGGCGGCGCCCTTCGGCGATCTGCTCCAGCGCCTTGAGGTTGATCTCGACGTCGAAGTGGCCGGAGTTGGCGATGATTGCGCCGTCCTTCATCGCCTCCATGTGGTGGCGGTCGATGACGTTGATGTCGCCGGTGAGCGTGACGAAGACATCGCCGATGGGCGCGGCCTCGGCGAGCGGCATCACGCGAAGACCGTCCATGACCGCTTCCAGGGCGCGCACCGGCTTCACCTCCGTGACGATGACCTGTGCGCCGAGGCCGCGCGCCCGCATGGCGACGCCGCGTCCGCACCAGCCGTAGCCGCAGACGACAACGTTCTTGCCCGCCCAGAGGACATTCGTGGCGCGGGTCATGCCGTCGATTGTGCTCTGGCCGGTGCCGTAGCGGTTGTCGAAGAGGTGCTTCGTGTCGGCCTCGTTGACAGCGATGATCGGATAGGCGAGGGCGCCGTCGCGGGCCATGCTCTGGAGGCGGATGACGCCGGTGGTCGTCTCCTCCGTGCCGCCGATGACGTTCGGAATGAGGTCGCGCCGCTCGCGGTGGATCGTCGCGACCAGGTCGGCGCCGTCATCCATCGACATCTGGGGGCTGTGCTCCAGTGCCTGGTGAATGTGACGGTAGTAGGTTTCGTCGTCCTCGCCCTTCTTGGCGAAAGTCGGGACGCCGTACTCAGCGACCAGCGCCGCGGCGACGTCGTCCTGGGTGCTGAGGGGGTTGCTGGCGCAGAGGGCCAGTTGGGCGCCGCCGTCCTTGAGGGCGAGCATGAGGTTAGCCGTCTCCGTGGTCACGTGGAGGCAGGCGGAGAGCCGGAGGTTCTGCAGCGGCCTGTCTTTGGCGAAACGTTTGCGGATGAGGCCGATTACGGGCATCTCGCGCGCCGCCCACTCGATTCGTCTGACGCCTTCTTCGGCGAGGCTGAGGTCCTTAACGTCGTGGGGTATGCCTGGAGGTCCGTTCATTCCCTGCTACTGCTCCTTCGCTAGAACTACCCGCGCCGAGCGGGCGAATAGGCCAGTTCGCGGCCGTGACGCCGGCCTCGCCAGCGTGCGACGAGGCGTCGCGCGAGGCTCGAAAGACCGAACGATTCCCTGCGCGTCACCGCCGCCTCGATCAGTCGACAGTGCACCGTATAGCCAAGGCGGGTATATGCTCTGACAGCCGCCTCGTTGCGCGGATCGACGGTGAGCACGGCTTCGTCGCAGGTCTCCAGCAGCGCGCTGGTGACGGCGCCGGTCGTCCGGAGGGCGAGGTGGTTGTTGCGGTACTTGGGATGGGTGAAGACGTTTCCGAGGACAGCGAGACTCTCGCTCTCCGACACGGCGTGCGTGCCTGCCATCGCGACCAGGAGATCGTCGGCGTAGACGCCGAAGTAGACTCCGTCACGGATCTGGGAGCTGCGGTAGTTGACGCCGGCGCCTTCGCCGGCGTTGAGCCGGTTCACGTCCGGCGTGTCGTCGGCCGACAGGCGTCGCAGGGCAAAGGCGGCGTTCTCGTCGGACGGCGGCGGCGCTGGAGTGAACGCACGCCGGTCTACAATCATTCGCTGCATCGGATGCGTGTGCGAGAAGGAGAAGAAGTGGCGCATGACAGGTAGGTGATCGAGCTCGATTGTGGCGAAGGAATAGGGAGGTCCCGGATGGAGGCTGAGGAGGACGTAGAGGCCGATGTCATCACCGAGCGTCAGGAGCGCGCGGCCGAGGCCTCCGCGGGAATGCATGAGCAACGCCGGGCCGCCATCTCCCTCGGCTAGCCACCATTGCGATTGCGCGAATAGCGGCGGCTCAAGTTGTCCCAGTCCGTAGGCGGCATAGCGTCGACGGGGCAAGAGCAGGCGGCGTATCTCCTCAGGCTCCCGCAGCCGCTGGACGAGATAGGCGTCGCGCACCTGTTCGACGGTCTTACTAGCCGCCATTTGCATCATCCGTTCCTGCGCCGTAGTCACCGATTATCGGCGCCAGCCTGCGCAACGTCGCTGCCGGCACCAGCGCGGGCGCCGTCACGAGGGCGTCGCGCAGTGCGGAGGCACAGGTGCAACTCCGCTGCGGTGGAAGCGTCTCGATGGCGAGGGCGACGGCCTTGCGCGCGTTGTCGACGCTCAGCCGGAGGTTGTCCAGTATCATCTGTGCCGTCACTTCGTCGTGCGCCTCTCGCCAGACGTCGTAATCGGTCACGCAGGCGAGGGCGGCGTAGCAGATTCCCGCTTCGCGCGCCAGCTTCGCTTCCGGGAGCATAGTCATGCCGACAAGGTCGGCGCCCCACGAGCGGTAGAGGCGCGACTCTGCCTTTGTCGAGAATGCGGGTCCTTCAACCACTACCGTCGTAGCGCCCACGTGGACGGTGGCGCCTGTCTGTCGCGCTCCCTCGAGGAGTAGCCGGCTCAACTCCGGGCAGAAGGGGTCGGCGAGGGAGACGTGCGCCACGAGGCCGTCGCCGAAGAAGCTGCTTTGCCTGGCGACGGTGCGGTCTATGAACTGGTCGGGCACGACGAGGTCGCGGGGCGCGATCTCCTCGCGCAGGCTGCCCACGGCGTTGACGGAGATGATCCGTTCGACGCCGAGGGTCTTGAGGGCGTAGACGTTCGCGCGCGCGGGCACCTCGGCGGGCAGCAGGCGGTGGCCCCTGCCGTGTCTGGGCAGAAAGGCGACGGGCGTCGCGCCGAGGGTGCCGAGCAGGATTGCGTCGCTCGGCTCGCCGAAGGGCGTCTCGCAGCGGACTTCGTGGCGGTCCTCCAGACCTTCGATGTCATAGAAGCCGCTGCCGCCGATGACTGCCAGCCGGGCCTCGGTCAAGTTAGTTCCCTCCAAAGATGCGTTTCAAGGTCTGAACAGCCCGCAGTGTCACCCACTTGCTGGGTTTGCCTTTGGCCTCGATGTTCACCCACATCTTACCGTTCAGACTGGACTCCATCTTCCATCGGCCCAGCGAGTCCTGTTTCGAGAGCACGAACCTGATCGCGTCCCCGAGTATGGGCTGCGAGCCGTATCCCAACTCCGCCATGACGTGGAGAGCCTCCAGGACGTTCGTCGAGTAGCTCAGTGGGAAGCCGAACTTGAGCCAGGTCGAGCTGACGCGCTCCGCGCAGGGGTAGTCGGCGACAACGAGGTTGCGACTGAGCAGGAATGCGGCCGCCTCCTCTACCGCGGCTTTCACTTCGTCTGTCCGCTCCTGCGGCGGCAAGGCGGAGAAGGCCAGGAGGGCCTTGACGGCGCCCCAGGCGCAGGGCAGCCGGGCATTGGCCGCGCACTGGAAATGCTTCTGAGAGATGGCGGCGCAGAGTTGGTGGACGGCCTGCTGAACACGTTCGTCATGTCCCCAGCCGAGGCGGTAGAAAGCGTGGATCAGGTTGCCGTTGAGGCAGTCGATGGCGACGCTGGGCGCACCGGTGACGGAGAAGGCGCCGTTCTTGGCCCTGGTGTTGTTCAGGACGTATTCGCAGGCCTTCGCGACGCGCTCATCGGCCCCGTCGGCCGCGAGATGTCCCAGGAACATCAACTGCCAGACCGTCCCCTGGTACTTGGGAGAGTAGCCGGTGCCCGGCTTCGACCAGTAGCCGTCTTCGTGCTGCGCCGCCAGGATCACCGGCACTGGGCCTGTCTCCATGATGGCGCGTCTGGCGGCGGCGACCTGCCTGTTATCCTCCGGCGACTCCACGAGAGACCGCAGCGCGAGATAGCGCACCGAAGGGTTGTCTTCCTCCAGTAGCCAGTCCGTGGGGTCGTCCGCCAGGAGGTCCGGCCATCCCGATACCATGTCAGAACCTCGTTCTCTCGTTGCTCATGCCGTTTTCGGTCTTCTCTCGATCGTTCGCCCGAGTTGCGACAGTGACTCGTCGAAGGGCTTCCGCGCGATCCCCTTCTCAGTGACGATGACCGCGACGTAGCGGGCGGGGGTCACATCGAACGCGGGGTTCGCGGCTGCGGCGCCCTGCGGGGTGACTCGCTTTCCGGCCACGCTCGTCACCTCCTCCGGCGGTCTCTCCTCGATCGGTATGGCGTCCCCGGTTGTGATGGACAGGTCGATCGTACTCGTGGGCGCGGCGACGTAGAATGGCACGCCGTTTTCTTGGGCCAGCACGGCCAGGGAATACGTGCCTACCTTGTTGGCGACGTCGCCGTTGGCGGCGATGCGATCGGCGCCGACGATGACGCAGTCGACCCTTCCGCGTCGCATCATCTCTCCCGCGGCGCCGTCGACGATCACGGTGAAGGGGATGCCCAGGCGCTGGAGTTCCCACGCTGTGAGGCGCGCGCCCTGCAGGAGGGGTCGTGTCTCGTCGACGAGGACGTGAGGGCGTTTGCCCTGCTCGTGGGCGGCGCGTATGGCGGCGAGCGCGGTGCCGTAGCCGCCGGTGGCAAGGGCGCCGGTGTTGCAGTGGGTGAGGACGGTGGCTCCCGAAGATATGAGGTCGGCGCCCAGACGGCCTATGGCCCGGCCCGCTTCGATTTCTTCGTGATGGATGCGGCGGGCTTCTGACAGTACGACCTCCGCCATTTCGGCGGCTCCCGAAGACCCGCGGGCCGCGCCGAGCACTCGCTCCAGCGCCCACGCCAGGTTGACTGCGGTAGGGCGAGTCGACTTCAGCATCTCCGCCGCCGCTTCCATCTCGATGAGCAATCCTTTCCTGTCGGCCGACGAGCTTCGATTCGCCGCGAGGGCGAGTCCGTAGGCCGCCGCGACGCCGAGGGCCGGTGCCCCGCGGATGCGCAGTCCTTGTATCGCTTCCGCCAGCGACGGGCAGTCGTCTATCTCCAGGTACGTCTCCTCGGCTGGGAGGCGCGACTGGTCGAGCAGGCGGATCTTGCCGGCGTTCCAGCTTACGGCGTAGGGTTCAGACGATTCTTTAGTCAATGGGCAACAAAAAACTTCTCGTGGTGTGAGAAGTTCTACCAACCTACTCTCATCTCTCCCTGCGACAAGCAGGGTCGGACTTGGCACCATGTTGGGAGGCTGACGCCTTGCCAAACTGGTTGCCGGGCTTCGTAGGGCCGGTCCCTCCACCACTCTGGATAAGAGCGTTTACCGTATTCGGTTGTTAACTTATTCTAGGCTTGGTGGCGCCCGCCGTCAAGCGTGAGAACCCTCACGCGCACGGGATGTCCCCCTCACCTGAGGCATGGAAGGAGTTCTTCGGCATGGACTTTCAACTTACTGAGGAGCAGCAACTGATCCGCGACGTCGCACGCCGAATTGCGAAAGAGCGCGTGGCGCCGCGGGCGGCCGAGATAGACGCCAAGGAAGAGTACCCGGAGGACATATTCGCCGTCTACCGCGACGCTGGCCTGCTCGGCCTGACGATCCCGGCCGAGTACGGCGGCAGCGGCGCCGGGTTCCTGGCCCTTGCTGTCTCCGTGGAGGAGGTGGCGAAGTACTGCTGTTCATCGGGGCTGATGCTTCTCCTGGCGGCTCTGCCCACACAGCCCATCGTCCTCGGCGGGACGGAGGAGCAGAAGAGGGAATACCTTCCCCAGTTTGCGAAGGGCGAGGCGAGGGCCGCCTTCGGCCTCACCGAGCCCAACGCCGGCTCCGACGCCGCTGCTATTCAGGCGCGCGCCGTTCGCGAGAAGGGCGGCTACGTGATCAACGGCGAGAAAGCATACATCTCCGGCGGCGCCGTGGCGGACTACGTCACGATGTTCGCCAAGACGGACCCGGTGGCGCGCGCGCGGGGAATCTCCGGCTTCATCGTCCCGAGGACGGCGCCCGGCTTCTCGGTGGCGCGCCTCGACGAGAAGATGGGCGTACGCGGCGTCGCGACGGCGCTCCTCGCCTTCCAGGACTGTGTCGTCCCGGAAGAGAACCTGCTGGGCGGCAAGGAGAACGAGGGCTTCAAGACCGTCCTCGGCACGCTGAACAGCGTGCGGCCCATCGTCGCGGCGCGCGGCCTGGGTCTGGCGGAGGGCGCGCTCACCTACGCGCTCGATTTCGCGCGGCAGCGGGAGGCGTTCGGCGGCCCGATTGCGGACCTGCAGGCGATCCAGTTCATGTTCGCGGACATGGCGATCCAGATCGAAGCGGCGCGTCTGCTGACATACCAGGCGGCCTGGCTCGTCGACCAGGGGCGTTTCCAGCGTCAGGACTCGCATCTGCTTTCCGTTGCGAAGGCCTTCGCCACGGAGACGGCGGTGAAGGTGTCGTCGGACGCGCTGCAGGTGCTCGGCGCCCAGGGCTACATGCGCGACCACCCGCTGGAGCGGCACTATCGCGATGCGCGCCAGTTGATGATCGTCGAGGGGACAAGCCAGATCCACCGCGTCATCATCTCGCGGGCGCTTCTGGACAGGGACCTCGTTTACCCCTGATCGGCGGAGATAGGTGTTCCCCCATCTTGACTGCCGGCCCCGGTGCGGGCTACAATTAGGTTCAGAAACAAGCGCCGCGCTGAGGAGAGATGACCTGTATGGGTGGCGCCGCTTCAACCGAATACTGTAACGAATGCACCGGCGTGGGCGTCAGGTGCTTTTTGATTTCCGCTTTCAGTAAAGGAGAGCAGAGATGAACTCCAGCCTCATCGGCAAGATTGAAAAGGCAAAGCGCTACTCCGAAGAACGACACCGCCTTCGCTTCAAGAGCTTCGATGTCGACTTTCAGGGCGACAACGATGCCCATACCGTTGTCTTCGACGCGGACGGATGGCGCTGCACCTGCAACTTCTTCGCCGGCAGGGGGCTCTGCTCTCACACGATGGCTTTAGAGCGGGTTCTTGAGGGCATGATCCCGAAAGAGGCCATCGCCAGAATCTGAGCCACCTCATCGCTCTGAAGCCCTTGCTCTATTCATGGACTTGCCTTGAGAAGGAGGCATCGTGCCCGTGACCGAAGGGATGCCTGTCTTCGACGGCCACAACGACACTCTCGTCGCGCTTCGCTTCCCCGGCGATGAGGGCCCCCGCTCCTTTTTCGAACGCGGTGAAAGCGGCCACATCGATATGCCCCGAGCACTTGAGGGGCACTTCGCGGGCGGGTTCTTCGCGATTTGCGTTCCGCCGGACGGGAGCGGACGCGCCTTCGCGGAATCCGACCTGGTACGGACAGAGACGGGCTATGAGATGCCTCTACCGTCGCCTCTCGACCACGAGTACGCGCAGGAAATGACGAACGCGGTCATGGCCGATCTGTTCCGCATCGAAGCGGAATCGGCGGGAAGGCTGAAGGTCGCCCGCGAAAGCAGGGAGCTGTGGACGTGCCTGGAACAGGAGGTCGTCGCCGCGGTGCTCCACTTCGAGGGCGCGGAGCCGATAGACGCCGGCCTCGACAACCTGGCCGACTTCTACAGGGCAGGACTGCGCTCGCTGGGGATCGTGTGGAGCCGTCCGAACGCTTTCGCGACGGGCGTGCCGTTCCGCTTCCCCGGCTCTCCCGACACGGGTGCCGGTCTCAGCGATGCGGGCAGAGCCCTCGTGCACGCCTGCAACGAGTTGGGCGTCATGCTTGACCTCTCGCACTTGAACGAGCAAGGGTTCTGGGGCGTCGCTGGTCTCTCCGATGCGCCGCCGGCGGTAACGCACACGGCGGCCCACGCGCTCTGCTCCTCCACGCGCAATCTCACGGACAGGCAGTTGGACGCTGTCGGCGCGTCCGGAGGCGTCGTCGGCGTGGCCTTCCACGTCGGCAACCTACGGTCTGACGGACTCCCGGACGCCGACACGCCGATGAGCGAGATCGTGCGACACGTCGACTACATAGCGCAGCGCATCGGCGTCGACCACGTCGCTTTCGGCTCCGATTTCGACGGCGCGACGATGCCGCTGGAGCTTGGCGACGTCGCGGGGCTACTGCGGCTGGTCGAGGCGATGCGGGCGCATGGTTTCGCTGAGGCGGACTTGCGCAAGGTGACGCACGAGAACTGGCTGCGGCTGCTGGATAGGACGTGGAAGCCGTAGGGGCGTCCGAATCGACTAGCTTTCGTAGCCGTTGGGGTGCGCCTGGTGCCAGCGCCAGGCGCTCTGGATGATCCGCTCCAGGTCGGGGAAGGCCGGCTCCCAACGCATCTCGTCTTTGACCTTCGCCGCGCTGGCGACGAGAACGGCGGGGTCGCCCTCGCGACGCGGCGCTTCGCGGACCGGAATCGGATGGCCGGTTATGCGGCGCGCCGTTTCCACGACTTCGCCGTTGGAGAAGCCCTGCCCGTTGCCGACGTTGTAGACGGCGCTACCCCTTCGCGTTCGCTCCAGGGCCAGGGAGTGCGCCTGCGCGAGGTCCGACACGTGGACGTAGTCGCGGATGCAGGTACCGTCGGGCGTCGGGTAGTCGTTGCCGTAGAGCTCCAGGGCGGGTAGTTTGCCGGCGGCGACTTCGAGGACGACGGGAATGAGGTGTGTCTCCGGCCGGTGGTCTTCGCCGAGGGCTTCCGTGGCGCCGGCGGCGTTGAAGTAGCGAAGTGATACGTAGCGCAGGTCGCACTGGCTGTCGTACCAGCGCAGCAGCCGCTCCGCGATCGCCTTCGACTCGCCGTAGGGGTTCACGGGCGCCAGCGGGGCGTCCTCTTCGATGGGCGTCATCTCCGGCTCGCCGTAGACGCCTGCGCTGGAGCTGAAGACGAAGCGCAGCACCTGGTGCTTGACCATGGCGTTGAGCAGGTTGATGAGGTGCCCCACGTTGTTCAGGAAGTACTTGCCGGGTTCGCGCATGGACTCACCGGCGGCGATGAAACCCGCGTAGTAGACGACGCCGTCGAATGTGCGGCGGCCGAAGACGTCGTCCAGGAGCTCCGCGTCGGCCAGGTCGCCGACGACGAGCTCCGCGCCCGGCCACACGGCTTCGGCGTGGCCGGTGACGAGACTGTCGAAGACGACGACTTCGTGGCCCGCCGAGAGCAGATCGGCGGCCGTCACGCTGCCGATGTAGCCGGCTCCGCCGACGACGAGTACTCGCATGGCTACTCCTCGAACTTCTTGAACACGAGGCAGGCGTTTTGCCCGCCGAAACCGAAGCTGTTCTTGAGAATCGTCTTCACGTCCGCCTTGCGCGCCTTGTGGGGCACGTAGTCGAGGTCGCACTCCGGGTCCGGCTCGTCGAGGTTGATCGTCGGGTGGATGATGCCGCTTTGCAGCGTCATGACGCAGGCGACCGACTCCAGCGCACCTGAGCCGCCGAGGACGTGCCCGATCATCGACTTCGTGGAGCTGAGCGGAACCTTGTACGCCTGCTCGCCGAACAGGCTCCTTATCGCCCGCGTCTCCGCGACGTCGTTGAGCACTGTCGAAGTCCCATGCGCGTTGATGTAGTCGATGTCTTCGGGCCTCACGCCGGCGTCGTGGAGCGCCCAGCCCATCGCGCGCGCGGCGCCGGCGCCGTCTTCGCAGGGGGCGACCTGGTGGTAGGCGTCGGAGGATGCGCCGTAGCCGGCCAGCTCGGCCAGTATGGGCGCGCCGCGCTTCTGAGCGTGCTCCAGGCTCTCCAGCACCAGGATCGCGGCACCCTCCGCGCAGACGAAGCCGTCGCGGTCCTTGTCGAAGGGGCGGCTGGCCTTCGTCGGCTCGTCGTTGCGCGTCGAAAGCGCCCGCATGACGCAGAAGGAGGCGAGGCCGAGCTCACTGATGCCGGCTTCCGTGCCGCCGGTGAGCATGATGTCCGCCCTGCCGCGCCGGACAACCTCCATCGCCTCGCCTATGGCCTGTGTCGATGCGGCACAGGCGGTGATATTCGTATTATTGTGGCCTTTGAGGCCGAACTGGAGCGCCACCTGCGAGGCGGCCATGTTAGGCAGCATCTTCAAGATGTAGAACGGGTCGATGCGCATGCCGCCCCTGTCGACCAGCGTGCGCATGGCCTCTTCGGTGTTGGGGAAGCCGCCGTTGCCGTTGCCGAGGAGGCAGCCGGCTCGGGCCCTATCTTCGTCGTCGAGGCGCACGCCGGCGCTGTCGATGGCTTCCCGCGCGGCGGCGATGGCGAACTGGGTGAAGCGGGCCATTCGCCGCGACTCTTTGTAGCCGATGTAGTTCGCGGGGTCGAAGTTGGGCACCTCGGCGTTGATGTGCACGGGGTAGCGGCTGCAATCGAACTTGGTGATGGGGACGACGCCGGAACGGCCTTCGACGCAGCCCTGCCAGAAGTCCTTGACAGTCAGCCCCAGCGGCGTGATGGCGCCCATGCCGGTTATGACCACGCGACGCGGTATGCTTGTGCTCATATTCCCTTCCTGCGTTCTGTCTCTAGCCGGACTGCCCCGATTCTATAGGCACCGGAGCGTCGGTTCAACCGTCGATGACCTCGTGGTCGACGCCGAGGACGTGCGCCCGCGCCTCCGCGGCCACGAAGAGCGATCCGACGACGCACACGAGCTCATCGGGGGCGGCATCCGCCAGCGCGGCCTCGACCGCCTTCGATACGGGCGCCACAGGCGAGGCGGACACGCCGTCCTGGGAAAACGCCGCCGCGACGCTTCGGGCCTCCAGCGCCCGCGGATGGCGAGAGCGGGTGGCGATCAGCCTTCTCGCGATCGGCCGCAGCTCCAGCTCCATTCCGGCTGTGTCTTTGTCCTTCGATACGCCGATGACGAACGTCGCGCCGGAGAAGCCGAGGTCGTTCGTCAGGGTCTCGCGCAGGCGTCTGGCCGACTCGGCGTTGTGGGCGCCATCGGCCAGGAGGAGCGGCTCGCGGCGCAAGACCTCGAGGCGCCCGGGCCACTGCATCTTCGCCAGGCCTGATCGCACTTGCTCCGTCGACGCTTCGACGCCGTGCTCTCGAAGCGCCTTAACCGCCAGGACAGCCGCGACCGCGTTCTCCACCTGATGGAGCCCCAGCAGTGGTAGCCAGAGGTCGTACTGGGCATTTGGCGTTTGTAGTTTGACCTCCTGCCCGTCGACGCCGCGGCAGAGCCGCTGGAAGCGACATGAGCGGTCGGCTTCGACTAGATCGGCGCCGCGGTCGCGGCAGGCGCGCCGAACGACTTCGATGACTGATGCGTCCTGTCTGGCCAGAACGACCGTGGCGCCCGGCACGATGATGCCCGCCTTCTCCGCGGCGATCTGCGGCAGCGTATCGCCGAGGATCGCCTGGTGCTCGAGGCTTATCGCCGTGACGACGCATACTTCCTTGTGGTCGACGGCGTTGGTGGAGTCGACGCGGCCGCCGAGGCCGGTCTCCAGCACCTGCACGTCCGCCTGTGCTTCGCGGAAGGCCAGGAAGGCCATCGCTGTCAGGAGGTCGAAGGTGACGAGTCTGCGATCCGGCAACTCGCGCCGCACGCCGTCGAGGGCCGCCGGTAGGGCTGCGGCGTAGCGGGCGAACGCTTCTTCAGAGATGGGCTCGCCGTTTAGACGGATGCGCTCGCAGATGTGGTGCAGGTGGGGGCTCGTGTACAGCCCGACCGTTAGCCCGCACTCGCGCAAGACCGACGCGATCATCGCCGCGGTGCTGCCCTTGCCCTTGCTGCCGGCGACATGGACGGTCAAGCGTCCGCGCTGGGGCTCGCCCAGATGACGGAGCAGAGCGCGAACCGGCAGGACGTCGGGACGGGGCATGAATCCGCCGCTGCGCTCGAAGTCGGTAAAGCTGAGCAGATAGTCGAGAGCCTGGCGATAGTCCATTGGGGCCGTGCGAGTCTCTGGGAACGTACCGGAGGTTCGTGAGCGGAACCAGTAGAATTATAGCATACGCTCCGCTTAGGCTCCGGCGGCGGTTCAAGGCGCCGTTCGTTTGACAGCTTGGCCGACCAATCGATAGCATTGCTGTAGGAGATTGACCCAGGAGAGCACCGGTTTGCCGCGTCTGCTTATCGCCACAAACAACGCCGGAAAGCTGGCGGAATACGGAGCCCTGCTGCAAGGCTGCGGCTGGGAACTCGTCGCGCCTGCGGACCTGGGCCTTGACCTCTCCGTGGAAGAGACCGGCCCCGACTACGCGACGAATGCCCGCATCAAGGCGGAGGCTTTCGCTAGGGCGAGCGGCCTTCTCACTCTCGCGGACGACTCCGGACTGGAGGTCGACGCGCTCGGCGGCCGGCCCGGTCCTTTGTCCGCCCGTTATGCCGGCCCCAGCCAGACGGATGAGATGGGGGTCGATCTGCTCCTGGAACAGATGAAGGACGTGCCGCCGGAGCGGCGGCAGGCCCGCTTCCGCTGCGTCATCGTTCTTGCGGGGCCGGGAGGGGCCGTGCGGTTTGCGGAAGGGGAGTGCCCGGGCGTGATAACGAACGAGCCAAGCGGACACCATGGCTTTGGCTACGACCCCATCTTCTATTTGCCGGAGCTTGGCCGGACAATGGCGGAACTGACGGCGGATGAGAAGAACGCCATCAGCCATCGCTCCCGCGCTGCCCAGGAAGCGTGCGCGATTCTCAAGGAGCTGCTTCGTGAAGCTGCGAACCGGTCCTGAGATGACGTCCGGCGCTCCTCTCGACGCCCACCAGCGCCGGATAACGTACCTACGCGTCTCCGTCACGGACCGCTGCAACCTGCGCTGCGTTTACTGCATGCCTGAAGGGGGGATCGACCTCGTCCCCATGGAGGACGTCCTCAGCTACGAGGAGGTCCGGGACATAGTGCAGGTGGCGGCATCGATGGGCCTGCGGCGCGTGCGCCTTACCGGCGGCGAGCCTCTGGCGAGGAAGGGGCTTGTGGACCTGGTCGGCATGATCAGCGGTCTGGCGGGCATCGAAGAGGTCGCGCTCAGCACCAACGGCATCGCGCTGGCGCGTCATGCGGAGTCGCTGGCGAAGGCAGGACTGAGTCGCGTCAACGTCAGCCTTGATACCCTGCGCACCGGCCGCTTCCGTCGCATCACGCGCGGCGGCCGCCTCCGGGACGTGCTCGAAGGCATCGATGCCGCACGCGCGGCCGGCCTGACGCCCGTCAAGCTGAACGTCGTCGTCATGAGGGGCTTGAACGACGACGAGGTCGTCGACTTCGCGCACTCGACGCTGGACAACGACTGGCAGGTGCGCTTCATCGAGCTGATGCCGTTCATGGCGCTGGAGAACACGGGCCAGCAGCCCGCGCAATCGACGGCCTTTGTGTCGAATGAGGCGGTCCGGCGGCAGATCGAGAGTACGCTTGGTCCTCTGGAGCCGGACAGTAGCGACGGCAACGGGCCCGCGCGGTACTATCGTCTGCCGGCGGCGAAGGGGAAGGTCGGCTTCATCAGCCCGTTGACGGAGCAGGGGTTCTGCGAGCGCTGCAACCGGATGCGACTGACGGCGACGGGCAAGCTGCGACCCTGCCTGTTGACCGACCACGAGATAGACCTTCGGGCGGCCATGCGCGGCGGTGAAGGCGAGGGAGGGATCCGGCGGGGTATAATGGCGGCGCTGGAAAGCAAGCCGGACGCCCATCACCTCGGAGACGGCAACCGGCCGCGTCGTCGCAGGATGGTCCAGATCGGCGGTTGAGGAAGGGACGGGCTTGGCGAAGCTAAGTCATCTCGACGAGTCGGGTCGCGCTCGCATGGTCGACATCACGGCCAAGCGGGAGACGGCGCGTGAGGCGCTGGCGACGGGCGCGGTGCGCATGAAGCCGTCGACGCTCGCGCTCATCCAGTCGGGCGGCGTGCCCAAGGGCGACGTGATCGCGGTGGCGCAGGTCGCGGGCGTGATGGCGGCGAAGCGCACGCACGAGTTCATCCCCATGTGCCATCCGCTTCTCCTTACGAACGTAGACGTCCAGATCCGGCCCGACGAGCAGGAGAGCGCCCTTCAGATTACGGCCAGCGTGCGCAGCACGGGGAAGACGGGTGTGGAGATGGAGGCGCTGACGGCCGTGATGGTGGCGGCGCTCACCGTGTATGACATGTGCAAGGCGGTGGAGCGCGGCATGCGAATCGAGGGCGTGCGACTGCTGAAGAAATCGGGCGGCAAGAGTGGCGATATCGCTCTCCAGTAGCCGCCCGACTCGGTTCGATTCTCTCTAAGCCGGCTTATTCCGCTTTTGCCAGGGCCTCGTCGATTGTCGCCTTGAAGGTGATCATGCCCGGCTGGTACCCCGGCGAGTTTTCGTCGAAGGGGTAGGCGCCGCTGATGAACGTGCCGTTGATGAAGAATGACGGCGTGCCGAAACGGGAAACCCCCGCCTTCTCCAGCCCATCGGTCAGCGCGGTGGCATCGGAGCTGACTTTTTCGGCGTCTGCTCCTGATTCAAGACACTCGTTGAACTTCGCGGTGTCGAGGCTGAGGCTCGCCGCGTACTCCTCCATCTTGGTGATGACCTGGGCTACGCCGTTGGTGGCGTCCGCCTCAACGATGGCAGTCAGATCGTTCTGCTTCTCGAAGAGCAGGTCATGGTACTGCCAGAAGGCGCCCTGATCATTCGCGCACTCGCTGGCTTCCGCGGCCTTCTGCGCGTAGGGGTGCATTTCCGGGGGAAGCGGGTAGTTCCTGAACGCGAACAAGACCTTGTCGCCGTAGGTCGACAGGATTTGCGGCATCGTCTGGGTCACGAATCTGGCACAGTAGGGGCATTGGAAATCGGAGAACTCAACGATAGTGACCTTCGCGTCCTTCGGCCCCTTCGTCGGCGCATCGGCGACATCCATTTGAACAACGACCGGCGCGTCGGCCGTGGGCGCTGCCGTGGGGGAACCGCCGAGGACGATCTTGTCTCCGCCGTCAGACGTTCCGAAGATCGGCCAGGCGTGATTGATGCCGGCGGCGATGGCCACGACGACAACGGCCGCGACGATGCCTACCATGAATTGCAGCGCCAGAGGTGGAAGTCCGCCGCTCGGAGGCTGCGTCTTCTCCGTATCCGGGGACTCTTGTGTCTCGGGCTTTGTCACCAGTTGCACCTCCATAAGTACAGGAGCCGGCTTCGAGCCGCCGGTCCCTGTCGAGCCTAAGCTGCATCTACTTTACAGAAAGGCGAAAAGGCTTGTCAAGGCGAGAAGCGCCAGACGAATAGTCTAACGGCGTGCCACGCCCCTACGTTACAGGTGCCGTGGGGGATAGCGCTGAGTCGCGCGGGGAGAAGAATGTGAGGCTTGACAAAGATAGGACACATGTTCTATTCTGGAGTTTATCAAACAGCTTTTGAGTAGGGCCATGCGCATCGCCTGTGTGCTCATCCCTCACTTTCCCGCTGCGGTGGAGCGACGGCGCGACCCCGCGCTCAGCGGCCGGCCGCTGGTCATCGGCGAGACGCCCGACCAGCGAAAAGCGGTGCTCGATTGCTCGCCGGAGGCCGAGGCGCAGGGGGTTCGCGCCGGCATGCCGTTGAGGCAGGCGCTCGCGGTCTGTCGCGAGGCGGTCTTCCTGCCGCCGCATCCCTCTCGCTACAGCGACGTCTTCGATTCGATGCTCGACGTGCTCGAAGGCTTCAGCCCGGAAGTGGAGCAGGCCTCTCTCGGCCGGGCATATCTGAACGCCGGCGGCCTGGCCCGTCACTACGAGGGGGATCTGGACCTGGGAGAGCGGATCATCCGCTCGCTCCAGGAGGCCACAGGGCTCGTGGCCGGCGTGGGCATAGCGGAGGGGAAGTTCGTCGCCTGGGCCGCCGCCGTCACCAGCGAGCCGGGGCAGGTCTGCACCGTGCCCGCGGGCAAGGAAAGCGAGTTCCTCCAGCCTCTCGACGTTTCTCTCCTCCCGGTCTCGTCCGACACGCTGCGTCGTCTCGACCTGTACGGCCTGCGCACTATGGGCGACGTGGCATCGCTGGCGCTGGGGCCGCTGCAGGCGCAGTTCGGCGGCGAAGGGATGCGGCTCTGGGAGCTGGCCCGCGGCGTCGCTAGCGAGCCGCTGCGGCCGCGCCGTCGCGAGGAAGTGATGAGCGAGACGCTGCGCTTTCCGACGGCCGCCGTCAGCGTCGAGGCGCTGGTCGTCGCCTGCCGCCGTCTGCTGATGCGCCTGCACTGGCGA
>DATLAX010000195.1:0-2448 GCA_035527215.1 Dehalococcoidia bacterium | reverse complement strand
TATCGCCACCATGTCGGCCCAGGTCGCCGGGTGCGCGAATTCGCGCAAAGGCTGACGGCTGGCATAAATGCGCGCACAGAATTCGGCGAGGATGATGATGCCGAAGACGAGGTCGCACCATTCGATCCAGGGCTCGCGCGGGATGAACGACGTGCCGATGATGAAGACGATGGTGACGATGTCGAAGGCGAGCAGCCCAAAGCGGAAGCGGTGTGCCGTCAGGCTCCGGCCGTGATAGAGCAGCCGCAGGCGCTCGCGAAAAGACGGCTCGGTCTCCGCCTCTTCCTCTGTGACGGAGGGCGGCGGCGACTTCTTGGACGTCGCTGGCTTTGTCTTTGCTGCGGTCATGTGGCCGGTTCTGGTGGGCGTCCTCGCGAAGCCAGGATCATGCGCTCTGAAGCTTGACCAAAGATGAGCGGCGGAACGGTAGTCGCCGGCGCTTCATCAGGAGCCCGCTGCGCCGAACAGACGCAACAGCAAGGCGGTGCCGAAGCCCCAAGCGCCGTTCACTGAAAGCCCAATCAGGAAGCGCGGTCCCATCGCCTGCATGGGCTCGCCCTTGATCAGCGGCACGACGAAGAAAGCGACCGCCGTCAGCGCCACGGCCCCGACCACGATCCAGGCGGCCCACCACGCCGTTCCGGTCCACTGCGCCAACAGCGGGGTCAGCACCAGTCCCCACAGCCCGCCCCAGAAGGCTTTGGACACGACCGACGGCACGCCGAAGGGCGGGATGGGATCGAGCGACCAGGCAGCGCGGCTCGGCGGGATGACGCCTGTGTGGTTGAAGATGTACCAAAGCCCCTGATGGAAGATCAGCGTGGCGAGGAACCCGGCGACGAAGCCGAGGATCAGCAACTTCACGGACATGGCGGTCTCCCCCTGTTGGCCCCATGATGACGGTTCCATCGGCCAGCGCAAGACGAGGAACATGTTCAAGATCGTTTCAGGCGGGCAAACAGGCGTAGACCGCGCGGCGCTCGATGCGGCGATCGCGGCCGGCGTCCCCTATGCCGGCTGGTGCCCGAAAGGCGGCTGGGCGGAGGACTGTTTGGCGCCGCCTGGCCTGCGTGCGCTCTATCCAGCCTTGCAGGAAACGCCGAGGACATCGCCCGACCAGCGCACTGAATGGAACGTGCGCGATGCCGACCGGCTTCTGGTGTTGACCGACGCTGCCGGTATCGCCGCATCCAAGGGCACGGCACGCGCGCTCCTATACGCGGAGGCGCTCGGCAAGCCGCACCTGCTCATCGACCTCGATGCACCCGACGCCCTAGCGAAAGCCTGCGCCTGGTTGGGCGTGCGGGAAGGGGGTGTTGTCTGCATTGCCGGCCCGCGTGAGAGCGAGGCGCCCGGCATCACCGCCAAAGCGGTCACCTTTCTCACCGCGCTCCTCGCGCCATAGGCAGCCGGCGCGTCGCCATCAGGGGGATGAAGTCTCGGCCTTCCACGTAATTCCATTGATCGCCTCGATGACGAGTTCATGCGGTACGCCGTCTCCCGTTACGTCGGGCTGGGGCAGGGTGATTGTCGCCCGCGCGCCGGTCTGTCCGCTGAACCCGATCGTCTCGGTCTTGAAGTGCGAGGCCCAGGCATAGGGATAGACGTTACGGATGGCCGTCGCCGGCAAGCCCGCTAGCGTTGCGCCATCCCATTCGGCGATGGTGGCGCCCGAAGCGTCGATCAGCCGGGCGGCGATGATGTAGGCGGCGCCGGTATCGGGTCCGGCATCCACATAGGCGTCGAAGGTGACCGCGCCGTCCGCCGCGACCGTCACCTCGGACAGAGCGACGCTGTGACGATGGAAATCGACGCGCGAATGCAGCGGCGACACCACCGCGCCGAATAGGATGCTGTAGCTGCCGACGGTGAACACGACCGCGACCGCCGCGAGGAACAGGCCCATCGCCTTGAGGCGCGCTGGAAGAAGCGGCCCGCTGAACACCCAAGCCGTCCAGCCATTACGTTCGGCCCATCCGGTGCGGCCGATCAAGCTATCGAGCGACCAGGCGCCACCGCCGGCGAGAAACACCGCGCTGCTCATCGCCAGGCCCGACACGGCCATGGTCCATTCGTCGAGGCAGGTCGAGCCCATCCATCCGAAGATCAGCATCAAGGCGACATTCAGCCAGAGACTGGCGAAGGCAGCGAGGCGGGTGGCGAGGCCGAGGATCAGGCCGAGTCCGACGGCGAGTTCAATCGCGGTCCACGCCCAGACCGAGGCGAGGAGCAGGTCGGGATGGGCCAGCGTCCACTCGATCGGGCGTTGAACCCACAGGACGCCAGGCAGAGCGTGGGTGAGCTTGCTGGCGACGAAGCCGGCCGAGTCGAAGTCGAGCTTTACGGCGAAATGGACGGCATCGGCTTCGCGGTAATCGTAGAACAGCCGCCGGCTCGCCCCGCCCCAGAAGATGAAGCCCTGGACGAAGCGTGTGCCGAGCAGGACGA
>DATLAX010000194.1:0-3150 GCA_035527215.1 Dehalococcoidia bacterium | reverse complement strand
CGCGCCTCTGTGGACAAAGGCGGCCGCGGTGTTCTCCGTAGCCAGGCTGCTGCAACCCATGAGGATGATCGTCGCGCCCTCGAAGCCGCCGTTTATGTTCGACTCGACGAAGCCGGAGGAGACGGCAAAGTAGGTCTTGCTCATGTCGTCGCCGGCGTATACGACGGGGAAGAGACGCAGCCCCTTCTGATCGTCGAGGTAGGCCTCGCCGTCGTACGGCTCCGACGTGAACAGGAGGACGTCGTCGCCTATCCTGTCCATGATCTGCTCGATTATCGCCGGGTCGACGTTGGTGGGCAGCGACAGGTCTGTCCTGGGGACAGCCGAATGAGCCCGCAGGATGATGAGGTTGTAGCCGTGCGCCCCCAGGTTTCGGTACGCGTCGACGTTCACGGTGTCGCCCGGGTAGTACTCGACGTCGTACCCGGCGTCCGCCAGCGTGGTCGCGGCGTTGTTGGCGAAGTCCTGATTCGGGGTCCTTGAGCTTAGCTGGTCGAGGATGGCGGCTTTGAGTGGCGGTTGCTCCGCCGACCCGCCGCGAAGAAGGAGAAAGGCCGCGACGGCTACCAGCGCACAGATGATGATGGTGCCGCCGACAACAGCGAACAGCCGGAACCCGCGACCTCTGCCTTCGGACCGAGGGGTCTCCTCCGCAACCGGCTCTGGACGTTCGCGCCTCTTCGCCTTCGACTTTCGTCCCAATCTTGCGACCCTCCGATCGACCTGTCTCGGCAAGCGCCTTCTAGCATACCATCCTCCGGCGACACGGGATGCCCCTTGCGTGTGCGCGATGGAGTAGCCTCGTTGCAGTGATAGCTAGAATTCGGTTCTGGAGAGGTCGTCTTCTTCGCTCGGCCGCTCGATAGGGGCCAAGATCGTCCGCTTGATGCGCAGTCGCCTTGGCGGGGAAGGCATGGTGAAGCCCACAGTCCGGGAATCACCAGCGGGTTAAGTGGTGCCAGCGACCTAGGTGCCCCATTTCTTCCAGGAATCGAACACCGTGTGAAAATTGTCCCGCTGTTCATTCTTCGATGAGTCCGGGTCAAGCAGATCCGAAACGTATCGGCTGAAATGCTGTTGCAGGTCATCGACAAGGCGGTGCGGGTTGATCTCGAGAGTCACTCCGTCGGTGGCCAGAGCGATAGCAGACTCGAACCCTCCGTCGAGCACAACGCCGCGTTTGGTGGTCGCGTGGTGATACATGCCGTTCCGGAGCGCTTGCCAGAGGGGCTCAAGGATCGGCCCGGCGTTCGCCAGACTCGTGTTTGTACTCCCCCTTGCCGCCCTCGTACCTGGCTATCATCTCGAAGTAGCTGATGACGATGCTGAGTGCCGCGAAACCCGAGTGACGATCCTGACGCAGCACCTTATCGGCGACATCGAGCTGCCAACCACGTACTCCATCGGAGAATATCGCTATCTTGTCTTCGAGACTGAGGCTGTCCGGGTAGCGTTCGCCGAAGAAATCGGAGCGAAAATGGGGACCGATCCAATGATGTTCCATCGTCTCCCCCTCGAATGGATTGCAGCCAGTCCAGGGTGCGCTGCTGGCATGCTGCAGCTTCCTGGAGATGTGGCGGTCCTGAGTGGGCAAGCCTGCCTTTCGTCGTACGGTGGTCTACAGAGGAATGCTGCCGTGCTTGCGACGCGGCGTCGAGTCCGTCTTGTTACGCAGCATCTCCAGCGCCCGGATCACCTGCCACCGCGTCTCCCGCGGGTCGATGACGTCGTCCAGGTAGCCGCGCTCCGCCGCCACGTACGGACTCGCGAAGCGGTCCTTGTAGTCCTGCACTAGCTGCGCCCGCAGCGCCTCCTTGTCCTCCGCCGACTGCAACTGGTTCCGGAAGATGATGTTCACCGCCGCGTCCGGGCCCATCACCGCTATCTCCGCGCTCGGCCAGGCGTAGTTCACATCGGCGCGCAGGTGCTTCGACCCCATCGCCAGGTAGGCCCCCCCGTACGCCTTTCGCACAATGACCGTCACCTTGGGCACGCTCGCCTCCGCGTAAGCGTACACCAGCTTCGCGCCGTGCGTGATGATGCCCCCGAACTCCTGCGCCGTCCCCGGTAGGAAACCGGGCACGTCGACGAAAGTGACGATGGGGACGTTGAACGCGTCGCAGAAGCGGACGAAGCGCGCCGCCTTCCGCGAGGAGTCGATGTCCAGCACGCCCGCCAGGTACAGCGGCTGGTTGGCGACGATCCCGACCGTCCGTCCGGCCATCCGCGCAAAGCCGACCACGACGTTCTGCGCGAAGTGCCGGTGCACCTCCATGAAGTCGCCCGCGTCGACGACGCGGTACACGACCTCGCGTATGTCGTACGGCTTGACCGGGTCCTCCGGCACCAGGCTGAGCATATCCTCGGCCCGCCGGTGCGGGTCATCGCCGATCTCCAGCAGCGGCGCGTCGTCCACATTGTTCGACGGCAGGTACGAGAGGAGGCGTCGCACCTCGTGCAGGCATTCCTCCTCGCCCTCGATCGCGAAGTGCGCGACGCCGCTGCGCGTGGCCTGCGTTATCGCCCCGCCCAGTTCCTCCTGCGATACCCTCTCCTGCGTCACCGCCCTGATGACGTCGGGACCGGTGATGTACATCTGCGACGTCTTCTGCACCATGAAGATGAAGTCCGTCATCGCCGGCGAATACACGGCGCCGCCTGCGCACGGGCCCATGATCACCGATATCTGGGGAACCACGCCGGAACTGAGCGCGTTACGCAGGAAGATGTCGGCGTAGCCGGCCAGGCTCGCCACTCCCTCCTGGATGCGCGCGCCGCCGGAGTCGTTCAGACCGATTATCGGGGCGCCCGTCTTCACGGCCAGGTCCATCACGCGGCAGATCTTCTCGCCGACGACCTCCGACAGCGAGCCGCCGAAGACTGTGAAATCCTGCGAGTAGACGAAGACCTGCCGGCTGTCGACGCGTCCGTAGCCGGTGACGACGGCGTCGCCGTGAAAGCGCTGCCCATCCGCGCCGAACTCCGTCGAGCGATGCACGACGAGCGCCTCCAGCTCCGTGAAGCTGCCTTCGTCGAGGAGGATGTCCAGCCGTTCGCGGGCCGTCAGCTTTCCCCGCGCGTGCTGCGCCTCGATGCGTCGCTGCCCGCCGCCGAGGCGCGCTTCTTCCTTCAGCTTACGCAGTCGCTCCA
>DATLAX010000193.1:0-2844 GCA_035527215.1 Dehalococcoidia bacterium | reverse complement strand
CTCAATGGCCTCTTAGGGAGGTTCGGATGACACATAAACAGCATGAGGCGGCGATAGCCGCTGGAGCGAAGTGTGAGGAGTGCCCGCTCTATGGGTGCGGCCAGGGACCGGTGCCGCCTACCAAGGCGGCAGGCGACCCGTTGCTCATCCTCATCGGCGAGGCGCCAGGTCGACACGAGGTCGAACAAGGCAAGCCGTTTGTCGGCAAGTCCGGCGACGAACTGAAGGCCGCCTTGAGGATGGCGAACACGCGACGAGAGGACTGCCACATCACCAACGTGATCCTCTGTCGCCCGCCGGACGACCTCAACGACTACCTCAAGGTCTGCGCACGACGAGGCTGGCACAATCCGATCACCTGTTGCTCTCCTCGGCTCGGTCGCGAGATCGAAGAGACCGACACGACGGTCATCATGCCCGTCGGCGGTAAGGCGCTCCAAGCCGTCTGCGAGCGGTACGGCATCGACTACGGCAAAGGCAAAGATCAAACCGGCGTCATCAAGTCCGGCACCATCCTCAAACAGCACGGCGCCCCCATCGAGATCACCCAGCGAAGTATCACTGACTCCGTCCTCAACGACGTGAACTACTCGGACGTAGGTATCAGCGCGTCAGGCGTCATCACGAAGTGGGAGAACAAGACGACGACGAAGATTATTTGTCCGAGCCTGCATCCGGCGTTCGCGATGAGGGGGGCGAAGGATTACAAGTTCGTGATCCGGGAGGACCTGGCTCGTGGCGCCCGCATCGCGAAGAGGGGTCACGTCCTTCACGTACCCTTTACATCGCACACCTACGTCGATGGGCGTTGGCCGGCGCGTGCCGCGCTTCAGGACATCGAGATGCGTCTCGAAGAGATGAGGACGAAGGCCAAGTGGGCGGCGGTCGACATCGAGACCGATTCGAAGTGGATGCACCTCGCCAACATCCGGTGCGTCGGGATCGGCGCAGACATCGACGGCGAAGAGGTCGTCGTTGTCGTCCCGTTCCGCTGGCGCGACGGTCGAGAGTATTGGGAAGACGGGATGCACTTGCTCCGAGCGCAGCACGCCGTCTCGATCACGCTCTCCGCGCTGCGCTGCGTTTATCACAACGGCGCGTACGACACCGCAGTCATGCTCCGTCACGGTTTCATCCCTGACGACGAGCGGATGAAGCAGTGGGGAGACACTCTCCTCGCCGATCACTGCACCGACCACCAGTCGTTGCCGCACGACCTCGGTGCCGTCACCCGGCGGAACTTCGAGGTTCGCATGTGGAAGGACGACGCGGACGCCAAGGACGCCTTCAACGTCGCCGACGATCAGAGCCTTCATAATTACAACGCCGACGATGTCATATGGACCAAGCGACTCTGGCCGAAGCTCGTGACTCGCATGAAGCGTCTCGGGACGACAAAGGCGTTCAAGGTCGACACCAAGCTGGCCCCCATCTACCGCGAGATGGGTCAGATGGGTCTCTACATCAACGAGCGCGTCCGTGGTGACCTAGCCGTCCAAGTGCGGCATGTGATCAAAGAGAAGGAGGACCGATTCCGACTCGCTGCCGGCGTCGAAGACGAGTTCAACCTTCGGTCACCCCCGCAGGTCGGACGCTGGCTCTTCGGCCCCAAAAGCAAGGGAGGGCTCGCCCTTCGGCCGCCGCTCAACACGGATGGCAAGGACTTCAAAGACGGCGACGATCCTTCCACGGGCACACCTTCGCTGCTCCGTATCATCGATGACGGGCAGGCCGTTGATGACGTGAAGGAGGCGCTCAACGCCCTGATCGAATACCGCGCCGCAGAGAAGCTCCGCAGCTCCTATATCGACAACGTGCCCGTCATTCCGTACGGTCACGCCTTCGAGAAGCTGGGTACTGTCCCAGCCGTCATCGATCCATATACGGGCAAGGTGATCTTGGAAGAGCGCCCCTTGCTCAGTCACCTCCTCATCAACTGGAAGCTCCACATCACCCCGTCGGGTCGGACCAGCTCGTCGCCCAACTGTCAAAACATCCCAGCGGTCGCCTTCGGTGGCATCAAGATCAAGCCGATGTACGTGGCGCCGCCGGGGCACTGCTTCGTCGGTTCCGACCTTGAGCAGGTCGAGGCCCGCGTCTACTTGGCGCTCTCTGGTGATCGTTTGGATCGTTGGGTTCTAGATCAAGGTCTCGACATCCATGCGTTCACGGCCGCAATCATCTTCACGGGAGAACGTGACGCAACCTCCCCCATCGTCATGAAGGAGTACCACCGTATTAGCGATATGCCGAAGGAGCAGAAGAAGTTCATGCGCGGCGTAGCCAAGACAATTCGCTATGGCGAGTGCTATGGCGCGGAGGAGGGCAAGCTCTTCGACATCTTCAAGGTGGCCCGAGACAAGGTGACGCTGGAGCCTTTGTTCCCGACGGTTACGCCAGAGGACGCCTCCGAGTGGCACCGCGCCTGGCACAACGCTCATCCTGAAACGCATCGCTGGCAGGCAGAGTGCTTTGCCTTCGAGCGCCAGCACAAGTTCATGTACAGCTTGCTCCATGGCCGCCGCCGCTTCTTCCCGGGCGGTCCCAGCAAGCGGAATGCGGTCCCGAACATGCTGATCCAGGGCACCGCAGGCGCCATCAAGAACAAAGGAATGCTGGAGATCTACGAGCGGATTCCATTCCGCTCCTGGTCGCCGCACACCGGACTGTGCCTCGACATCCACGACGACATCAAGGTCATCGTGCCGAACGAGCGCGCAGAAGAAGCAGCAGCGATCATCGAAGAATGTTTTCGCTGGGAATACAACGGAGTCGAGTTTCCGCCAGACGCCGCAGCAGCCTCTTGGGATCTCGCCGGACAAGGGTGACGAGGACAAAGAAATG
>DATLAX010000192.1:0-3030 GCA_035527215.1 Dehalococcoidia bacterium | reverse complement strand
GCGGGGACCTTCATCGTCCCGGACATTCTCGCCAGTTCCGGCGGCGTCATCGTCTCCTACTTCGAATGGGTCCAGAACATCAACGGTATGTACTGGGACGAGGAAGAGGTGAACGAGCGCCTGCACAAGATCATAACCAAGAGCTTCCACCGTGTGACCGACGTCGCTGAGGAACAGAAGCTGCCCATGCGCAGGGCCGCCTACGTCGTCGCGGTACAGCGAGTTGTCGATGCGATAGAGACGCGGGGCATCTACCCCTGATGCACCACTTTCGTTTGGCATAACGAAAGAAGCGAACTACAATACTCTTGGCCGTGGTCGAGGATCGTGGCCGAGAGTTCCCGATTGCAGAGGTGATGCAGGACTATGCTGGAAAGCGATGCCCCCGACACGGAGAGGAAGACAGTCGCGATCCTTAAGGTTCTGAGCGAGTCACCGGAACCGCTCGGCTCCATTAGCATCGCGCGCGCCCTGGAGAACCACGGCATCTATCTCAACGAGCGCACGGTCCGTTACCACTTGCGGATCACGGACGCCCGCGGTTTCACACAGCCGCTTGGAAGAGACGGAAGGATGCTGACACGCAAAGGCCAGGAAGAGCTTGTCAACGCGCTGGCGCCGGAGCAGATAGGCTACGTCATAGAGCGCATCGCGTCACTCGCCTTTCAGACGACGCTGGATCCGGCAACGGGCAAGGGAGAGATCGTCATAAACACGTCCCTCTTCCCGAAAGTCAAGTTCAAGCGCGCGCTCTCGGCAATGAAGGACGCCTTCTCCAGCGGAGTGTGCGTGAGCCATCTCGTAGCCGTCGCGAATGAGGGCGAGAAGATGGGCGACGTCATTATCCCGGAGGGGAAAGTGGGGTTCGCCACGGTCTGCAGCGCCACCATCAACGGCGTGCTCCTGAAGGCGGGCATCCCCATGGACTCCCGTTTCGGCGGGATCCTGGAGATGCGCGACTCCCTGCCCCGCCGCTTCGTCGCCATCATCCATTATGCGGGCTCGTCGCTGGACCCCTCGCTCGCCTACATTAAGGCGCGGATGACGAGTGTGCGCGAGGCAACCACCACTGGGAGCGGCAAGATCTTGGCCAACTTCCGCGAGATACCGGGCGCGGCCAAGCCGATGGCTCTCGATCTGATCGGGAGCCTGAAGGCCTTGGGCATCGGCGGCGTGGTGGTAGTCGGTTACACCAGTCAGCCGGTCTGCCAGATACCGGTCGGCCTGAACAAAGTCGGCGTCATTCTCGACGGCGGTCTTAACCCGCTGGCCGCTGCCGAGGAGGCGGGCATCGAGGCCGAGAATATCGCGAACAGCGGCACGGTGGATATCACGAGTCTCGGGAGTTTCTGGGACATCTAGTGCCACCGTCGCCGCACTTCCACCCGCAACGAGTGTTCCGAATAGGAGCGCTCTTGCTTTATACTGCCTCGGGAAAGCCGGCAACTAGCAAGGAGCAGGGGCAATGGCGATCGAGCGCTTCGACTTGACCGGCAAGGTAATCGTCGTCACCGGCGCTGCGCGGGGCCTCGGCAAGCAGATGACGCTGGCGCTGGCCAAGGCGGGCGCCGACGTTCTCATCGGCGACCTGCTGGCCGCGCAAAACGAGGAGACCGCCGCGGAGGTGCGCGAACTGGGTCGCCGCGCCGTCGCCGTCACTCTCGACGTGCGCGACTCGCACCAGTGCGATGAGCTGATCCAGCGCTGCCTGAAGGAGTTCGGCCGCATCGATGTGATGCTAAGCAACGCCGGCATCGGCGAGGGACGCGGGTTGAACAGGCCGCTTTGGGAGGTGAGTGACGACGACTGGGCGGACACTATCGCCATCAACCTATCCAGCGCCTTCTACTGCGCTCGCGCCGCCTCGCGACCCATGATGGACCAGGGACACGGCGTGATCATCAACCTCGGCTCGGGCACGGCGCTCCGCGGCGCTCCGCAGGTCTTCCCGTATGCGGCGGCGAAAGCGGCGGTCATATCGCTGACGAAGTCGCTGGCCATGCTGCTCGCCCGCTACAACATCCGCGTGAATTGCATCATCCCCGGCGAGTTCGCGCGGCGCCCCTCGGCGGACGAAGGGGAAGAGCGCTTCTGGACGGACAGAGGACGATTCTTCCCGGCGCAGCGTGTCGGCGAGCCGTGGGAGTTGGGGCCGCTGGCTGTCTTCCTCTCCTCCGACGCCTCCAGCTACATGACGGGCCAGGGGCTCCCCGTCGACGGCGGCTTCCTCGCCGGGGGCTATGCGCCGGTACCGTTCGCGCCGACCGTCCCCCTCGCGTGACGCCCGCCCCGTGCTGTCGCGGGCACATCTGCAGCCCTCCCTGACAACCGGATATAGGGAACTGCCACTATACGAATTGGGCTAACCACCGCCGATATCTCTTTAGGCCAGAGCGATGTGGCTTCCCTACTGCGATTCAACTGGGAGGTAGTACGTGATGTATAAGAGAATGCTGGTCCCGGTGGATGGGTCTCTTCGCTCCGAGGTGGTTGTTCCACATGCCGCCGAGACTGCGAAGGCATTTGGATGCAGCATCAGACTCGTTACGGTCGTTGATTTGGAGAAGCGCAACGGCAAAGCGCCGCCGGAGAACCACAGTGACGAGGTGGCCAGCCTGACCTGGGTTGAGTCGCAGATAGAGGAAGCGGAAAACCATCTGCGCCCCGTCGCGGAGCGCTTTGAGAGTCTCGGCCTGACGCCGGAGATGGAGGTACGGTTCGGAAGTCCGCCGACCGAGATCTTGAAGGCGGCGTCAGAGTACGGGACCGACATTATCGCGATGGCGACGCGATCGCGGAGAGGGGTCGCGCGGCTGATGTTCGGCAGCGTCGCGGACCAGGTGCTCAGGGAGTCACATGTGCCCGTCCTGCTGATAACGGCGGCTTAGCGAGGAGCTGACTGCCGCCCGGCAGGATCATAATCAGGGAGTCCAACGATAGGAAGTGACGGCCGCTACCCGGCCGTCACTTCCTTGTATTCTGAGTGGCCCCCGGTCTTGTGCGTCGCAGGGGCAGAGAGTGGTCGCCGGC
>DATLAX010000191.1:0-8615 GCA_035527215.1 Dehalococcoidia bacterium | reverse complement strand
TTGGTTGCTCGTTTGTCTCCTGCATCTTCTACCTCAGTCCAGTCGTGTCGCGTCTCGTCTCGTCTCGCCGGCCCGTAGCCCGACGCTTTCACACTGCAATTATAGTGGTCGCTTTTCGGAGGTGGCAAACGCGGGGCGCGTAGTCAATCGCTGTGCTATCATTGCCGGGAGCCACAAGACGATGTCTTCCACGAAACGTCACGCCTCCTTTTTTCTTTGCGCAGCGCTGGTTGCTGCTCTGGCGCTCGGATGTGGTATCGGCAGCGACGAGGAGCACCACGAGCCGCTGTCGAAGATGCGGATCACGGGCACGCGGGTCGTCGGGCAGGAGTTGCGGCTGGAGATGGACTATCGCCAGACGTACGGCGTCGACGTGGACGTGGAGTGCGAGTTGCGGCAAGGCGGCGAAGTCGTCGACGAGATCGGCTCGGACATCGTGCCGGCGAACCCGGGCGGCCGCCCCGACGCGACGCCGGCCGTGGGGACGCTGGCGTTCTCCTTCCGAGTGGAGAAGGCGGGGTCGTACGTCGTTGTCTGCTTCACGCCGGCAGACGCGGAGAACAAGCTCACGATGTCGCTGAGCGTGAGCTCTCGGTAGCCGTCTATCTGCGGCTGCGGCGTCGACGCGGGCGTCGCTTCGGCTCGATCAAAGGCTGGAGGATAGCCGCAGCCCTCTCGAGGTCTTCTTCCTGCACCATCACCCAGCAGCCGGTAGCTGCCAACGGCCCAAGCGCAGAGCCCCAGTAGATGCCGCCAGCGGAGGTCGTCTTCGTGAACGCGGCCACGCCTTCCTTATCCAGGAGTTCGCACCACATTTCTGCGGTGATCTGATCCGGCGCTTCAACCAGGCCTACCCAGTCCACAGCTTTCCCTCTGCTTGAGTTTGCTGCGGCGATTATGCGGGAAACGAGAAGTGGGCAGCAAGAGCGCTGCCCACTTCGTTCAGGCGTTACCGTGCGTCGAGGCTATTCCTTCGGTGGCTGCGCGGGCCACTCGTTCATGAGGCCCTTCGTCACCTTCTCCGGAATGGTCTTGGAGATGACGTCGACTGTCCACTGCTGTTCGCTCTCGGCGGAGGCGACTATCTCCGGCTCGGAGTAGAGGCCGATGAAGCCGTAGCGGACCAGGAAGTTGCGGCCGTTGACGTTCGCAGCTTCGTCGGTGCAGAGCCAGGCGACCATGGGCCCGACCTGCTCCGGGACCTGCTTCTCCATCTCCGCCAGCGCCTTCATGCCCGCCTCGCCGGCTCGCTCGAAGCGAGCGCGCATGTCCGGGCTGAGGGTCATGCGGGTCGCCGCCTGGGGGCGAATGGCGTTCGAGCGCACGCCGTAGCGGCCCATCTCACGGGCCAGGGTGCGGGTGAAGCCGACGATGCCTTCCTTGGCGGCGGCGTAGTTCGTCTGGCCGGGGTTGCCGAGGCCCGACGTCGACGAGGTGTTGATGATGACGCCGCCCTTGCGCTCCTGGCGGAAGTAGGCGCAGGCGGGGCGGGATGTGTTGAAGTGGCCCCGCAGGTGGACGGCGATGACCGAGTCCCAGTCCTCGGGCGCCATGTTGAAGATCATGCGGTCGCGGAGAATGCCGGCGTTGTTGACGACGATGTCCAGCCGTCCCCAGTTATCGAGGGCCAGCTTGACCAGCTTCTCGCCGGTGTCCGTCTCGACGATGTTGTCGTGGTTCGCGACGGCCTGGCAGCCCATCGCCTTGATCTCCTGCACGACCCGCTCGGCGGGTGTCGCGTCGCCCGTACCGGAGCCATCCAGGGCCGCGCCCATGTCGTTGATGACGATGTTCGCGCCTTCCGATGCCAGGGCCAGCGCCTCACCGCGACCGATCCCTCCACCGGACCCCGTGACGATGGCTACCCTACCCTTTAGTCTGTCACCCATTTGGTCCCTCCTCTGTTTGGGTTCATTCAGTCCTTCACGCAAGCAGCTTTATAACCGATAGCCCGTTTCGACGCAAGCGGCCTCCCCCCGCTTTCCGCCGGGCACACGGCTTGAGCCTATGTGGTGGAAGGCATCGCCGGAGTCGAAGCGATGCCTTCGAGGCGCGCCTCGCCGCAGTCGCCGAGCAGGTGCGCGACCCTCAGGCATAGCTCGTCGCAGGCGCGCGCTGTGGGCAGCGCCAGCTCGACCCGCTGGCCGTCGCGCATGTGGACGATAAGCCGCACCTCGTCGCTGCCGGGGAAATCGACGAGCGCCGTCATGAGACCGGCGAGTCGCGAGCGGTCGGCCTCCTCGTCGTGCGTTTCCCTGACGGCGATGAGCAGCCGCGGCTGGGCGGCGCTCCGGGCCGGAGGAGCCTTGTGTCTTCTTGGCGGCTGACCGCCGCGGCTCTCTGCACCGTTCCGCTCCTTGCGAATCCACTGCGGTATCAGGAAGGGCTCGCTGGCAGGCCCGCCCGCCTGGTAGATGGCGACCTGCTGCGCGCTTACCTGGAGGCGGTCGCCGCGCTCGCGGACGCGCGCCAGGAGGATGAGGATGTTGCCCTCGTTCCAGAGGTCGCGCGTCTGATCGTACAGGTCGGGCCAGACCGTCACCTCGACGTTGCCCGAGAGGTCTTCGATGGTAGCGGCGCAGAAGGTCTTGCCGTCCCTGGTCAGCAGGTTGCGCGTCGACGCGACCATACCGGCCAGCACGACCTCGCGCCCGGCAAGCTCAAGTGTGACCTCGTTGCAGACGGCCGTCACGTGCTGCGAAAGCGTTGCGGCGGCGCCGGCGAACGGGTGCTCAGAGACGTAGACGCCGAGCATCTCCTTCTCCCAGGCGAGCATCTCCGCCCGCGAGCCTTCTGCCGTGTCCAGCTCCAGGCTAGGCAGGGGGGTGTCGACGCTGTCGCCGAAGAGGTCGAACATCGTCGTCTGGCCCGATTCGCGCAGCCGTTGCTCGCGCTGCGCCAGGGAGAGGATGCGGTCCATGTTGGCCAGCAGCGTCGCGCGGTCGCCAAGGGAGTCGAGGGCGCCCGCCTTGATCATGCTCTCCAGCGCCCGCTTGTTGAGGTTGCGCAGGCCGGCGCGACGGCAGAGGTCTTCGATGGAGGCGAAGGGGCCCTTCTCGTCGCGCGCGGCGATGATGCCCTCGACGGCCGCCGAGCCGACGTTCTTGATGACGGCCAGGCCGAAACGGATCGCGGGCTCGCCGTCGGGGCGCTCGATCTGGAAGTTGACGCCGCTGTGGTTGACATCCGGCGGCAGGATGGCGATTCCCAGCTTCGCGCACTCGGCCACGGCCGCGGCTATGCGCTCCTGCGCGCCGGTCGGGTGGCTCGATGCCAGCCGGAGGACGGCGGTCATGTACTCCGCGGCGTAGTTGGCCTTGAGGTACGCCGTCTGGTAGGCGATGGTGGCGTAGGATACGGCGTGCGCCTTGTTGAAGGCGTAGCCGGCGAAGGGCTCGATGAGGTCGAAGACCTGCTGGGCGTCCGCTTCGTCGTAGCCGCGTTCGACGGCGCCGGCGATGAAGCGCTCCTTCTCCGCGCTCATCACGCTCGCGATCTTCTTGCCCATCGCCTTGCGCATGATGTCCGCTTCGCCGAGGGTGTAGCCGGCGAACTTCTGGGCTATGAGCAGCACCTGGTCCTGGTAGACGATGACGCCGTAGGTCTCGTTGAGGACGTCCGCCAGGTCCGGGTGCGGGTGCTGGATCTGCGCCCGTCCGTGCTTCGCGGCGCAGAAGGTCGGGATGTGCTGCATCGGGCCGGGCCGGTAGAGGGCGACCATGGCCGACAGGTCCGCGATGGACGCCGGCCGCAGCTCCTGGATGTAGCGTCGCATGCCCGGACTTTCGAGCTGGAAGACGCCGAACGTCTCGCCCTTCGAGAGCATGTCATACGTCTTCGGGTCGCCGTCGGGCAGGTCCTTGATGTCGAGCTCGATGCCGCGCGTCTCGCGGACGATGCCGACTGCCTGGTCGAGGATGGTGAGGTTCACGAGGCCGAGGAAGTCCATTTTGAGCAGGCCGATCTCCGCCACCTGCTCCATGGCGAACTGCGTCATCGGGATGGCGCTCTCTTCGCCGTTTGCCGTCTCGCCCGCGCGGGCGCTCCGGCTTGGTCGCTGCAGCGGTAGGTGCTCCACCAGCGGCTCGCCGGCGATGACGACGCCGGCGGCGTGCGTGCTGGCGTGCCGGGCGATTCCCTCCAGCTTTTGCGCCGTGTCGACGAGCCGTCGCACCTGGTCGTCGAGCTCATACGCGCTGCGCATCTCGCCGCTCTCCGAGAGGGCGCGGTCTATGGTCATGTGGAGGGCGTTGGGGACGAGCCGGGCGACGCGGTCGACCTCGGCGTAGGTCATGCCCAGGGCGCGCCCGACGTCGCGGATGGCGGCCTTGGCGCCCATGGTGCCGAAGGTGATGATCTGGGCCACGTGGTCGTAGCCGTACTTCTCGGCCACGTAGCGGATGACCTCGTCGCGGCGGTCGTCGGCGAAGTCCATGTCGATATCGGGCATCTCGCGCCGCTCGACGTTGAGGAAGCGTTCGAAGACGAGGCGGTAGGCAAGCGGGTCGATGTCGGTGATGCCGAGGCAGTAGAGGATGATGCTGGCGGCCGCGCTGCCGCGCACGCCCATGGCGATGTTGCGGCCGCGGGCGAAGAGGGCGAAGTCGCGCACGACGAGCATGTAGTTGGCGAAGCCGGTCTCGCGCACGACGTGGAGCTCGTAGTCGAGGCGGCGTTGCGCGTCATCGGAGTCCGGCGGATAGTGCTCCGCCAGGCCGCGATAGCAGAGCTCCGCCAGGCAGTCGTCGGCCGATTGGCCGGGCGGCACGTCCGCCTGCGGCAGGTGGAGGTCGCCGAAGCGCAGGTCGAGGTCGCACATCCCGGCGATGCGGGCGCTGTTCTCTATCGCTTCCGGCGTGTCGGGGAAGAGGTCGCGCATCTCCTGCTCCGACTTCAGGTAGTAGGAGTCGTCGGGCATGCGCATGCGCTTTTCGTCGAGCACTGAGGAGTTGGTGCCGATGCACAGGAGGATGTCCTGCGACGCGGCGTCCGATTGGCGGACGTAGTGGACGTCGTTCGTCGCAACGAGAGGGATGCCGGTCTGGCGGGACATCTCGACGAGGCGGCGGTTGACCTCGACGAGATCGGGCATGCTGTGGTCCTGCAGCTCCAGGTAGTAGCCGTCGAAGGTCTCCTCGTGCCAGCGGGCCGCCGCCAGGGCTTCGTCGTAGCGGCCGTTGAGGAGAAGCTCCTGCACCTCGCCCGTCCGGCAGCCGGAGAGGGCGATGAGCCCATCGCTGTGCTCGCGCAGCAGCTCGCGGTCCATGCGCGGCCTGTAGTAGTAGCCCTCCAGGTTTGCCCTTGTGACCAGCCTGAGGAGGTTGCGATAGCCGGTCATGTTGCGGCAGAGCAGCGTCAGGTGGCGCGAGCGCTTGTCCTTCGGCTCGCGGCTGAAGCGGGAGTGGGGCGCGACGTAGGCCTCGACGCCGATGACGGGCTTGACGCCGTGGGCGTGCGCCTCCTTGTAGAAATGGAGCGCGGCGTAGAGGTTGCCGTGGTCGGTGAGGGCGATGGCCTCCTGTCCGAGCTCGCGGGCGCGCTCCATGAGGTCGGGGACGCGCGCGAGGCCGTCGAGGAGGCTGAACTCGGTGTGGACGTGCAGGTGGGAGAACATGGCTGGAAGGCCATTATAACCCCAACGGCGCGTCGGAGGGCGTGAATTATGTTGACCGGGCGATTATGCTGCGAAAAGGCCTGCGCTGATACGGCCGCTGCCGCGCGCCGCAACATGAACGTCTTTCTTCCCACCCACCCGCCCAGGGGGTTGATTGGAGCCAAGGGGGCACCCCTCAAGAGGCGGGCGCATCGCGATGCGCCCCTACATGGTCATCCAGAGTACATTCTGATCAGTTTGACCTCCTCCAAATGGCCGTGCTAACCTGAATATGAGGGAGGAAATCGATGGTGGAGCATGTGATGACGGACTACGAACTGAGAGAGCGTGTCGAAGAGATCCTGGACGCCGTCAGGCCCTCCCTGCAATCGCACGGCGGCGACGTCAACCTCGTCGACGTGACGCCGGAGAAGATCGCGCGCGTCGAGTTGACGGGCGCCTGCGGCGGTTGTCCGATGGCGAGCATGACGCTGAAGCTGGGCATCGAGCGCGTTCTCGCCGAGGAGGTGCCGGAGCTTGCCGGCGTCGAGGCGGTGAACATGGAGCGGCCGGACTGGCTGGAGAACGAGTAGACCGCAACGACATTCTGGATAACAACGAGGGGCGTCGGAAAGACGCCCCTCTCCTAATTTGATCGGCGGGAGTGTTTGCAGGGAGCGGGAGGACTGAAGTCCTCCCCTACGTTCGCCGCTCTCGCTTATTCGGGCGTGTCCAGGGCGAAGGCCTTGTGCAGCGCCTTGACGGCATCCTTCACCCGCGCCTCTTCGACGATGCAGGTGATGCGGATCTCGCTCGTCGAGATCATTTCGATGTTGATGCCCGCCGAGGAGAGGGTGCGGAACATGCGAGATGCGTAGCCCGGCGCGCTCTGCATGCCCGTCCCGACAATGCTCACCTTGCCCAGCTTCTCGTCGCTGACGACCTCCCGCGCGCCGATCTGCTTCGCTGTCTTCTCGATGACCGACAGGGCGCGGCGCAGGTCCGTGCGGGAGACGGTGAACGTGAGGTCGGTCAGCCGCTCCTCGCTCGCGTTCTGAACGATGGTATCGACCGACACGTGGGCCTCCGTCAGCGGCTCGAAGATCGCCGCCGCGATTCCCGGCTGGTCGGGGACGTGACGCACGGTGACCTTGGCGACGTCCAGGTCGTGGGCGATGCCGCGCACCTTCTTGTACTGTTCCACTGAGACACCTCCGTGAATAAGGGTGCCGCTCGCCTCCTTGAAGCTGGAAGCGACGAGCATCGGTATGTTGTAGACGCCGCCGACCTCGACGGCGCGCGAGTGCATCACCTTGGCGCCGACGCTGGCCAGCTCCAGCATCTCGTCGTAGCTGATCTCGTCGAGCTTGCGCGCCTCGGGCACGATGCGCGGGTCGGCGGTGTAGACGCCTTCGACGTCGGTCAGGATCTCGCAGGCGTCGGCCTCGAGGGCGGCGGCGAGGGCGACCGCTGTCGTGTCGGAGCCGCCGCGGCCGAGCGTCGTGATGTCACTGTCCGTGCCCTGGGTCAGGCCCTGGAAGCCGGCGACGATGACGATCCGCCCCTCGTCGAGCTCTCTGTGCACGCGTTTCGGGTCGATGGACAGAATGCGCGCTTTGCGGTGCACCTTGTCGGTCCTGATGCCGGCCTGCCCGCCGCTGAGGCTGATGGCGTCGTGGTTCATGGCGTGCAGGGCCATCACCATTAGGGTGCTGGAGACGGTCTCGCCGGTGGACATGAGGACGTCCATCTCCCTGTCTTCGGGGGCGTCGCTGAGCTGGTGCGCGAGGTCGATGAGCTGGTCCGTAGTCTTGCCCATCGCGGAGACGACGACGACCATCGCGTTGCCCTGTTCCTTGCGCGCGGCGACGCGCCGGGCGACGTTCTTGATCTTCTCGGCGTCGGCGAGGGAGCTGCCGCCGTACTTCTGAACGATGATACCCATTAGTTTGCCCGCCTATTCCGTTGTGAGCACCTGCGCGCCTTTCGCGCTGGGCGTCGTGATTAAAGTCTCGCCCGGGCAGCCGGCGTCCTGCGCGGCCTGCAGCATCGCCCGGGCGATGGCCTTCTCATCTTGCAGTGTCCAGGCTGCTATCGTCGAGCCGCCGCCGGAGAGGTAGGAGCAGAGGGCGCCGGCACCCCGCGCCGCATCGATAATCGCGTTCATTGCAGGCAGTAGCTGCGAGCGCGCCGGCTGGTGGAGGCGGTCGTCACAGGCGGCGGCCAGCAGGTCGAGTTGTCCCCCGGCCAGCGCCGCGACGAGCAACGACGCGTGCCCGACGTTGTAGACGGCGTCGTCTCGCGGCACTTCGGCCGCAAGCAGGCGGCGGCTCTCGTCGGTCGGCATCGCCATGTCCGGCACCATCAGGACGACCTTCAGGCCGGCGGGCACCTGCACCGGCGCGTGGAGTACGCGACCCTGCTCCCACACGGCCACCTGCAGTCCCCCCAGCAATGCCGCGGTGATGTTGTCGGCATGGTCTTCCAGGGACGCGCCTATGGGAAGCAGGTCCTCCACGTCGAGGGGGCTGCCCGCGAGCGCGTTCGCGCCGAGGAGCGCCGCCGCGCGCACAGCCGCGCTGGCGCCGAGGCCCCGCGCCAGGGGAAAGCCGTTGTGCCAGTCGAAGGAGAGACCCCTCGGCGCGGCGACGCCGCTCGCCTCGTAGAAGGCGCGGGCCGCGGCAAGCGCCATCTGGGGCAGCGGCTCTAGCCCGTTTGGGCCGGGCTCGACCTCGACCTCGCGCGATTCAAGCGTAGCCGCCGACCACAGGTCGAGGGCGAGGCCCAGGCAGTCGAAGCCGGGCCCGAGGTTGGCCGACGTAGCCGGCAGGCGAAGGAGCACTTTCGAGGGAGTCACGTCGCAGCATCCTTGGTGCGTCGCGATCCTATCATCTGGATGCAGATTGCACAAACGCAGCGTGGCTTCGGCGTCCGCGTGACAAGCGGCCTGCGGTTTGATAGTCTACAAGGGAAATGGCAATTTGCCCAGGGAGGGATTGATGTCGCTGTTCCCTATGCCCAA
>DATLAX010000190.1:0-11602 GCA_035527215.1 Dehalococcoidia bacterium | reverse complement strand
CGCTGCCGGGCTCGCGTCTGTTCGCCAACCCATACTACTCGGCGCAGATCGGCGAGGACGGCAGCCTGAGCGTCGAAGCCGGGGGCGATAGACCGGCTGAGGCGGCGGGTTTCCTGACGGTCTGCAAGGACGGTCGCGTCCATGACTCGCGCGAAGACGTCAGGAGGATCGAGGCTTACCGGCAGGGGCCCGTCTTCGACCGCTATCTGATCGAAGGACGTCTGGCCGGCGCGCCTTTCCGGCAGTGGATAACGTTTTGTCACGCGCTGCCGCGCATCGACGTGCGCACGGAGATAGACTTCGGCGATGGAACGACGTTCGGACCCCCACAAGGCGACGAGGGGCATCCGGGCGAGGAGGCGGAGGCGCTCGCCCTGAACCTGCGATCGCCGTTGCGGCGCCTGTTCGTTGATTCACCCTTCTTCCTCGGCGATGGGGCCGGCGAGCGGGCGGTCGCGCTCAGCATCGCCGGATTGGATGATGACCGGCAGAGGGGTCTGGCAGTCCTCAGTCGCGGCCGTTCGAGCTACCACGTCGATTCATCGACGGGCGTCCTCAAGAGCGTCCTGTCGCCGCGCCAGACGCGCCTGAGCGGCAACCGCTGGTGGGAGCGCGCATTCATGCCGTTCACGTCGCGGCTGCAAGCGATGCGATCGGCGGTTGACTATCAGCTTCCCTGCCTAGGCGTTTTCCTGACGCCGCCCACCGGCAACCTGCCACCGGCGGGCAGCTTCCTGATGATCGAGCCGGAGGAGGCGTTCTTGTCGGCGATGTTCGTGCGGCAGGGCAGGGTGTATGTGCGCCTGTGGAACCCATCTCCGTCCGGCGTCAATGCGAGCGTCGGCAGTGGCGAACCTCTGTCGCTGCGGCGCTGCTCGCTCGACCTTGTCGACGAGGCGCCGGTCGCCGAGGCTATTCCCCTGCGGCCGTGGGGCGTGCAGACGCTGCGACTGGCCGGGGCGGGTGAGACATGACCCACGAACGCCCTCACAACCCGGCCCTGCACGCCTTCAGGAGTAGATGACCTTTTCCCTGCTTATTAGCCTCGCCTGATAAGGCTTTAGGTTGGTGCCCTCATATGCGAGCCGGTGGCTTCGCTGCATAATCGATGCTGGCATGGGAAAACGAACAGGGTCCAGATTTATCCGGCGCAGGAAAGATCGATGTCTCGTGTTGAGCGTTCAGGGAGGTAAGCGCCAATGCAGAAGACCCGCGTTCTCATAGCCGACCCGGCAGATCTGGCCAGACAGGGTCTACGAGGACTCCTCTCGACCCAGGAAGACCTTGAGGTCGTGGCCTCCTGCAGAACGGTTGACGAAGCAGCATCAAAGTCCATCGCGCAGTCGCCAGACGTGGCTCTGCTGGGCTACGGCTTCTCGGAGCCCCAGCGTCTGGAGGCGGTTCGCCAGATAGTTGAGAATCGGCCCTGGATCCCCGTGCTTGTCCTGACCGACCACCCCGAGCTCGATGCATTTCTGTCGGGTGTTAGAGCTGGAGCTCGTGGCTACCTGGGAGGAAATGTGGACGCGTCGGGACTTATCGAAGCCGTCCGGATGCTGAGCGCCGGCGGCTGTGCGATGGAACCAAGCATTGTGAAGGACCTCTTCACCTACCTTTCTCAGGCTACATATTCGACGCCGCGCATGAACTGGTTGACGGATAAGAGATCTCCTGTGAGCAGGTTGACACCGCGCGAGAGAGAGGTGCTGCGCCTCATGGCCCAGGGCCGCGCTAACAAGGAAATCGGGGCGCTGCTGGGGATAAGCGTCGGCACCGCCAAGACGCACCTTCGGCACATCTTCCGGAAGCTGCAGGTCTCGGACCGCACGGGCGCCGTGCTAACGGCGCTGGAGATCGACGCCTCGCGGCTGCTGCCGGCGGCATGAAGCTCGACCGGGCGCGATCACAATTTCGCGTCTGCGGGCCGCGTATCCATCGCAACCCCTATGGCGAAGCCCGCCCCGGCGAACGATAATCCACCATGGCACAGCGCAGACCGCGTGACGAACGCTCAAGTTCGCCGGAGAGCGGAGACGCCCAAAACCAGGCCCTTCAGGGCGTGGCGGCTTCGCGGCACACTCGCGTCCTCATCGCCGATCCGATAGACCTTGCCCGACAGGGCCTCCGCGGACTTCTATCGGCGCAGCAAGACCTCGACGTCGTGGCGTCCTGCCGGACGACCGAAGATACCGCGTACGAGTCGATGGCGCGCTGCCCGGACGTGGTCCTGATCGGCTACGGTTTCTCCGAGCCGCAGCGGCTGGAGACGGTGCGGCGGATACTGGAGGACCGTCCCTCAGTCCCGGTGATCGTGGTTGCGGACCGGCCTGACCTCGATGCCTTCCTGTCATACGTAAGGGTCGGGGTTCGCGGCTACCTGGGGGGGAACGTGGACGCGGCGGTCCTGGCGGAAGCAGTCCGGACTTTGAGCGCGGGCGGCTGCACGATAGAGCCGACGATTCTGGAGGAGTTGTTTGTCTTCCTGGCGCGGATCAACGCCTCGACCGGTCCGGTGGCCGGTGCTCGAGACAAGGGTTCGCCCCTGGCGAAGCTCTCGCGACGGGAAAGGGAGGTGCTGCGCTTGATGGCGCAGGGGATGAGAAACAAGGAGATAGCGTCAAGTCTGGGGATAACCGCCGGCACTGTAAAGACCCACCTGAGGCATATTTTCAGGAAGCTCCACGTCTGCGATCGCACGGGCGCCGTGCTGGCGGCGCTGGAGATTGACCCGCGCCGGCTGCTGCCGGCGGCCTGACTGTGCCCGACGGCGCATCTACCGCTTGACCGATTCTCGATCCGGCAAATCGGCCGAAGAATAGTAGGGGGAACTGCCGGGACCGGCCGGAGCTTGCCTCCAGCAGACGACACCATGATGCTCACCAGGAGGACAGGAAGACGGAACGCGCAAGACGGGCAACGAGTTCACTTTACCGAAGCTACTTCCGAACTCTCTACCTGAGCCGGTTGGCCTGGGTCGCGTTCTGGGGTTGCTTCGTTTACTTCGTGCTGTGGTCGATCCCGCTGTTCGGCATCGGCCTCTCTGTGGATGATTATACGCCGCAGTTTGCGGTGACGGTGGCCTTCGCCACCTGCTGCATGCTTCTGGGCACTCTTTCGGGAATGCTTCGGAAGACCGCCCATCACAAGCGAGAGGCGCTGGTAGCCTGGTCGTCGCTCTACGACGAGACGACCGGCACCCACACTCGCAGCCACCTCTACGACCGCCTGTCGCTGGAGTGTGAGCGGTCGGAGCGGCACGGGGGGTCGTTTGCGCTGCTGCTGTTGAAGCTGAAGCTTTCGTGTGACGACCGTCAGGCGGGCCGCGTGAACGCCGATTTCCTCCGCTCCGCTGCCGGGCGGGTGCAGAGTCTTACCCGCAGCAGCGACCTGGTCGCCCTGATAAGCAACGATGAGTTCGGCGTCCTGCTCTGCAGTCTGACCGCCAGCGACGCCGTTCTGCTGGCGGGGCGACTCCGTGATTCTATTGAGACCGGCGTGTACGACGCGACGGGCCACCGCGATTCGCGCGTCGATGTCCTCGTGGACATCGGCATGGCGGCTTACGGCGATGATGCACGCACGCCGGAGGCGCTGGTCGAAGCAGCGCGCGCGTCGATGACGTCGCGCATCGACGATTCGGCCCAGATCGCCCGCACAAGCGAGGCCGCTTAGGCCGCGCCACCTCTCCTCTTCACTGTTTCCACGCTTTGCGATGAACGTGACATCAGGCTTGTCACGTCATTGCCCGTGGTCGGCCGCGCCGCGACGGCGCCGTCAGCCGGGGGGTTTGTGGACGGTCCCTGAACTCGATTGAGGGGAGACGACGGTCTCTCTGGCTATCCTGTAGACCGCCGGCAACGCCGCCCGATCGCGGAATAGCACCAGCAGCGCCAGCAGGAGGTAGACAAAGCCGTAGCCGATGCGAACTGTGGTGTTGAAGAAGAAGAGCTGAGTGGCAAACAGCACGGCCAGGAGCGCGGCTTCCCAGAAGGACATGCTGAAACTCACGAATATGGCTACGGCAAAGAGGGATTGCGCCGCCGTCAGGAAGACCTCTTCAGCCTGGCGCATGTCGAAATCCAGGGGCGATAAGGTCGCGCCGGACACGCTGTAAGCCGCCGGCACGCTGCCGATGAGGAGCGTCCACTGGCTGACTTTTGACGAGAGGAGGATCGTCATGCCGGCTGCGGGCCGGCCACGGGCGGCCAGGACGCCGGCGAGGAGGAACTCGGGGGATTCCGACGCGAGCGGCGCGAGCCATTGCACGAGGATGAACTCGTCGATTCCGAGCTGTTTTCCGGTGTGCACCAGGCCGCTCGCGAACGGTTCGGCGGCGGCGAATATCACGGCCGCGGCGAACAGGAAGAGCAGTGCGATGACGGTGCGACGCTGCGCTGCGGGCAATCTCTTGATGGCTGCCGCGGGCCCCACGAACTCTTCCACCTGCCTGGCGGGCATCCGCGACACCAGCCACAGGTATGCCCCGAATATGGCGAGGGTTACGGTCGTGTCGATGAGGGAGAGGTTGCCGCGAAGAGGTATGGAGAAGCTGTAGACTGTGGCGATGCCGAGCACGAGGATGCTCAGGCTGTTCTGCCTGGCGTCGAGTGATAGGGTGGTGCGTCGGGTTCGCAGCCAGGAGATGAAGAAGATCATGGGCCAGGCGAAGCCGACGAGAAGGCGGTTGCCGCCGGTCATGTTGGCGATGGCGAAGTGGGCGTTCTCCGGGTTCGCCGGCGCGGTCCAGGCGAAATAGATGTCGACGGCATACTCGGGAAGCACGGCGATGATGGCGAGGAGGGCGAGCGCGAGGGTGGCCGAGATCTCGGTTTCGGCGACTTCCGAGGCCCAGGTCAGGAGAAATGCGGCCGCTACTATGGCGATGCCAAAGATGGTCACCTCAACGGTGGGAGACAGATCCGTACCCAGGAGTCGCAGGAAGATGGCCGGGGCGGCGATCAGCGCCAGGGCAACGATGGGCCACCAGTTCTTCACGTTAGATGTCCCCGGAACGAGGGCGCGAGAGTCGGCGATGGCGACAAGGTGGCCGGCGTAGCCCTCCACGACGGTCACCCAGCGGCTGTTTCGGGCCGTGTTCTTCGGCGCACATTATAGGGTTGCCATCATTATAGCGCGACCCTTGGGTTATTCCCGCCGGAGGACGCCCGCCGGTACGTGTTTTGACAGCCCCTCCGGCAGTTGGTATGATCTTGGCACCCGGTGACGCTCTCCCTGTTGAGCGGGACGCACCGAGTTGATCTATTTATGGTTCCACCTCTTGCTGCGCAGGATGGACTGGGCACGAGCGGCCTCAGCAGTCCCCTCGTCATTGTTATACTCATTGTCAGCGTCGTTTTCTACGCGCTCGTCAACAGCATCGAGATAGCGATCGTCGCCGCGGACCGCATCCGCATCCGCCACCTCGTGGAGCTCGGAGACCGGCGGGCGCAGGCTATCGAGCGCCTTCGCTCCAACAGCGACCGCTTCTTCGCCGGCATCATCCTCCTGCAGAACCTGTTCGTCGTGATCGCTGCGGCGATGGCGAGCATCATCTCTATCGATCTCGTGGGCAACATCGGCCTGGTCTTCGGCACGCTGATCACGACACTCCTCCTCGCGCTCTTCGGCGAGTTCACGCCCAAGGTACTGGCGGCGCAGTCGAGTGAGGGCTACGCGCTCTTCGTCGCGCGACCGGTCGAGTGGGCACTGCGGGCGGTCAGCCCCGTGATGACGATCCTTGCCGCGATCCCTCAGGGCTTCCGGCGCCTGGTCTTCGGCTCTGCACCTGGCGTCACCCCGACTGTAACGGAGGCAGAGCTGCGCATGTTGATCGACATCGGCACGGTGGAGCGCGTGCTCGGCGAGCAGACGGGCGAGCTGCTGGAGAACGTCTTCCAGTTTCGCGACCGCCACGTGCAGGAGATAATGGTGCCGCGGACGGAGGTCGCCTGGCTGGAGGCCGACGCCACCGTCGGCGACTTCTTTCACGTTTTCGAGGAGACGGGGCACTCCCGCTTCCCCACCTATCGAGAGAGCGTCGACAACGTCGTGGGCGTGGTCGGCATAAAGGACGTCCTTCGCGGCATTGCGCACGGTGATCTTGAGAGCGCCAGTCCTGTCGAGGGCTGCATACGATCGACGTACTTCGTGCCGGAGACGAAGCCTGTCGGCGCGCTCTTCCGCGAGATGCAGGCGCAGAACCAGCACATGGCGATTGTGGTTGACGAGTACGGCGGAACGGCAGGAATCGTGACGATCGAGCTTTTGCTGGAGGAGATGGTGGGACCCGTCGCGGAGGAGGAGACCGGCATCGCGAAGGAGTTCCAGTCAATAGATGAGCAGACGGCCTCGGTGGACGGCGGCATGAGCGTCTGGGACGCGAACGAGGAGTTGGACCTGGACATACCGGAGGGCCGCTATGAGACGGTGGCGGGATACGTGCTGGACAGGCTGGGGCACATCCCGAGGGAGGGAGAGTCGGTGGAGGCGGACGGCTTCCGGATGGTCGTCGCGGAGGTGCGCGGGACGAAGATCGAGCGTGTGCTGGTAACGAAGAAGCAGCCATGACCAGGGTACCGAGAAGGCGCTGCGGACGCGGCCCCGGGACGCGGCCACAAGGTCAGCGCCGGGGCTGGAAAGCCTCGGCTAGGGGGTCTTTCAACCTATGAAAGTGCAGCGAATGCGTGTCCGGTTCTCTCGCGGCGAGGCGGTGAAGTTCATCACGCACCTCGATTTGATGCGCCTCTGGGAACGGGCGCTGCGACGGGCGGGCATCGACATGGCGTATTCCGAGGGGTTCACGCCGCATGCGCAGCTTTCGCTGGCGGCGCCGCTGGCGGTAGGGGTGACGAGCTCGGGCGAGCTGCTCGACGTTTTCCTGGGCAGCCGCCTGACGCCTCTCGATTTCATGAGGGCAGTCGGCGGGCAGTTGCCGGGCGGGATCGAGGTGCTGGAGGTAGAGGAGGTAGGCCTGCGCACACCGTCGCTGCAGTCGGAGCTACGGGCGGCGGAGTATGAGGCGTCGCTTCCGCCGGAGGCGCCGGAGGAGGAGGCGCAGAAGGCCGTCGAGCGGTTTCTGGCGACGGAGAGCGTGCCGTGGGAGCAGGTGCGGGACGGCGAGACGCGGCGGTATGATATTCGAGCGATGGTTCAGCACTTGTGGGTGGATGCGCCGAAGAACGGATCGACGGTCGTCGGGATGCGCGTGCGCGCCGATAGCGGCGGCAGCGGCCGGCCGGAGCAGGTGATAGCGGCGATGGGGCTGCCGGAGCCGGCGGGCATCCACCGTCGCAAGTTGGTCCTGGCTGAGAGCTCGCCGGCGCACGAGGCGTGGCGGCGTCACGGGAGGTTCACGTAGTCCGCGGATGAGACTGATACTGGCGAGACACGGGGAGACGGCGAGCAATCGCGACGGCCTGGGCCTGGGCCTGCAGGACGTGCCCCTGACGGAGAGGGGGCGTCACCAGGCGGAGGCGCTGGCGGAAGCGCTGGCCGGGGCTGAGATCGACGCCGTGTACTCGAGCCCGCTGCGGCGCGCTCTGGACACGGCAGCGGCCATCGCGTCGCGCCACGGCCTGGAGGTCATCGTGGACGAGGGGCTGACGGAGATGGACGTCGGCGAGCTGGACGGGCTGACCTTCGAGGAGATGCGCGCGCGGCACCCGGAGTTTCTCTCGCGCTGGCTGGGCGCAGAGGCGGGGACGCTGCGCATGCCCGGCGGCCGCGAGAGCCTGCAGGAGGTGCAGGACCGCGCCCGCGAGGCCGTTCGTCGGATCGCCGAGCGCCACGAGCGCCAGACGGTAGTGGCGGTGACGCACAACTTCACGATCCACGCGCTGCTGTGCGACGCTCTCAACATGTCGATTCGCGACTTTCGGCGGCTGCGGCACGACCTGGCGGCGATCAGCGCCCTGGACGTCCGCAATGGGCGCGTCGTTGTCGTTCGGGTCAACGATACGTGCCACCTGGAAGCTTGCGGCCTCGCCGAGCCGCAGGTCCGGCCGGCCCGCCAACCGGAACGGTAGCCCGGTCGCCGATCGGCCAACTTGAGTTCGCCTTTGCGTTTACAATCCCCTGTGCTACAATTACCGCAAATAGGGCGAGCCCACGCGATGACCCTTGTCCAACGCTGGAAGGGGTGTCCGTGTGGCTTCGTCGCGATACTGTGAGGAGGCCCGAGCGTCTTGACTAATGATCCGTCGCCTGATTCTGCAGGCACCACAAGCGAGGGTTACCAGGACATGGCAACCCTGTTGGAAGAGGAGTCCAAGGAGTACAAGAATCTTCGGCGCGGCGATATTCTTGAGGGGATAGTAGTGGGCTCCGACCGCGACGGAATAGTGGTGGACGTCGGGACGAAGTCAGAAGGGATCATCCCTCCCGGCGAAATGCACTCCCTAGGGCCGGAGGCTGAGGGCTGGCCCAAGTCCGGTGACCACATCCTCGTCTACGTCATGCAACCGGAAACCCCGGAGGGGCAAGTGCTCCTGTCGCTCGACCGGGCGCGCGGGGAGAAGGGATGGCGCATACTACAGCAGCGTTTTGAGGAGGGTGAAAGCTTCGAGGTCCAGATCGGCGGCTACAACAAGGGTGGCCTGCTGGTCAACGTGGAAGGTGTGCACGGCTTCATTCCCTTCTCGCAGTCCGTGAGCGCGCAGTCGCCGGCGGAGGGCGAGGAGAAGGAGAGCGAGGCACCGGCGGAGGCGATCGTCGGCAAGACGCTGCTGGTGAAGGTGATCGAGATCAACCGGGCGCGAAACCGCGTCATCCTCTCCGAGCGCGCGGCTTTGCAGGACTGGCGGGCTCTCCAGAAGGACCGTCTGCTGGAGGAGCTCCAGGAGGGGGAGATCCGCAAGGGCCGAATAAGCAGCATCCGCAGCTTTGGCGTGTTCGTGGACATGGGCGGCGCCGACGGGCTGGCGCACCTCTCCGAGCTCTCCTGGGAGCGCGACAAGGCGCCGGAAGAGTTGTACCACGTCGGCCAGGAAGTCGACGTCTTCGTGATGAAGGTCGACCAGGAGGCGAAGAAGATAGCTCTGAGCATCCGGAGGGCACAGCCTGAGAAGTGGGAGGAGATTGTCGATAAGTACACTGTCGGGCAGATTGTGACGGGGACGATCACGAAGCTGGTCACCTTCGGCGCATTCGCCCGCATCGAGGGGCCGGTTGAGGGGTTGGTCCACGTATCGGAACTCGTGAACCGGCGGATCGCTCACCCGCGCGAGGTTGTGAAAGAGGGCGACGAGGCCCCCCTGAAGATCGTGCGGATAGAGCGCGAGAGGCAACGGCTCGGCCTGAGTCTGCGCCAGGCCCACGAAGAAGCCGAAGACATGGGCTTCGTGTTCGACAACGACGGTCGCGTGGTGGGCCTGCCCGGCGGCCTGCCGCAGAAGGGCGCGAAGGCTGAGGGTGAGGAGGCCGCAGAGGCCGAAGCCGAGGCGCCGGAGGCGAAGGTTGCGGCCGAGGAAGAGGCTGTTGAGCCGGAGACGGCGGTTGCCGAGGAGACTACCGCGGAGGTGGCCGAGGAGGCCGTCGAAGCTGAGGCCGCAGTCGAGGAAGCAGTAACCGAAGAAGAGACAGCCGTCGAAGAGGCTGTTGAGCCGGAGACGGCGGTTGCCGAGGAGACTACCGCAGAGGTGGCCGAGGAGGCTGAAGTCAAGGATGACACCGGAGCGGCAGAGGGCAGCAATGACGAGCCGCCCGCCGATGCCGGCGAAGAGGGGTCAGTCAAGGAGGACGCGTAGGGAATAGCAAGGCTGCCATGGAAGCCCTAGACTAGGTTCAATCCGTATGCTAAGGTTGATCTAGGGAGTATATCGAAAGACAAGCATGGCAGAAAGATTTGACAAGTTCACAGAGCGCGCACGACGTGTGCTAACGCTTGCCCAGGAAGAGGCTCAGCGCTTCAACCACAACTACATCGGTACTGAGCACCTCTTGCTGGGCTTGGTGCGCGAAGGGGACGGCGTCGCCGCCAAGGTGCTCGCCAACCTGGGCATCGAGCTGAACAAGGTGCGCTCGGCAGTCGAGTTCATCATCGGGCGCGGCGAGCGTTCGACGATGAGCGAGATAGGCCTGACGCCACGGGCGAAGAAGGTCATCGAGCTCGCCGTCGACGAAGCGCGCCGTCTGAACCATCACTACATCGGCACGGAGCACCTGCTGTTGGGCCTTGTCCGCGAGGGCGAAGGCATTGCCGCGGGTGTCCTGGAGAGCCTGGGCGTCAACCTGGAGCGCGTGCGGACGGAGACGACGCGCATCCTCTCGCAGAGCGTGCCGCAGGGCGCGCAGCCGGCGGGCCGCGCGACGACGCGAACGCCGACGGTGGACCAGTTGGGCATGGACCTGACGGCGGCCTCCCGCGCCGACAAGCTCGATCCCGTGATCGGGCGCCACCGCGAGATCCAGCGCGTCATCCAGATCCTGTCGCGCCGCACCAAGAACAATCCTGTGCTCATCGGTGAGCCGGGCGTCGGCAAGACGGCGATAGTCGAGGGACTGGCGCACCGCATCGTCGCGGGGCAGGTGCCGGAGACGTTGCAGGGCAAGCGCCTGCTGACGCTGGACATCGGCTCGCTTGTGGCGGGCACCAAGTACCGCGGCGAGTTCGAGGAGCGCCTGAAGAAGGTTATCGAGGAGATCAAGGCCGCCGGGAACTGCATCCTGTTCATCGACGAGATGCATATGCTGGTGGGCGCCGGCGCCGCCGAAGGCGCTGTCGACGCGGCGAATATTTTGAAGCCGTCGCTGGCCCGCGGCGAGTTGCAGTGCGTGGGCGCGACGACCCTGGACGACTACCGCAAGCACATCGAGCGCGACGCGGCCCTGGAGCGGCGTTTGCAGCCGGTGGTGGTGGAGGAGCCGAACGTCGAAGAGACGATCGACATTCTGCTTGGAGTTAAGGAACGCTACGAGGAGCATCACAAGCTCGTTATCTCCGAAGAAGCGGTGAGGGCGGCGGCGCAGCTTGCGTCACGCTACGTCTCCGACCGCTTCCTGCCGGACAAGGCGATCGACCTCGTCGATGAGGCCGCCTCGCGTGTCCGCATCACCCGCTCGGCGGCACCGCCTTCGCTCAGAGAGGCGATGCACGGCCTCGACAGCCTGCGTCGTGAGAAGGAAGCGGCGATCTCCGCGCAGCAGTACGAGTATGCGGCTGAGTTGCGCGATCGCGAGATGAAGCTGCAAACGAAGCTCGATGAGATGGAAGAGGGCTGGGAGAACCAGCGCGAGCTGGCCAAGCCGGTTGTGTCCGAAGAGGACATCGCCGAAGTCGTCAGCATGTGGACCGGCATTCCGGTGTCCCGCATCGCCAGCGAGGAGTCGGCGCGGCTGCTCCAGATGGAGGATAGCCTGCACGACCGCGTCATCGGCCAGGACGAGGCGATTACCGCCGTCGCGAAGGCGGTGCGTCGGGCGCGGGCCGGACTCAAGGACCCGCGGCGTCCCATCGGCGTGTTCATTTTCCTCGGCCCGACGGGGGTGGGGAAGACGCACCTGGCACGGGTGCTGTCGGAGTTCATGTTCGGCAGCGAAGACTCGATGATCAAGCTCGACATGTCAGAGTTCATGGAGCGGCACACCGTGTCGCGATTGGTCGGCG
>DATLAX010000189.1:0-4074 GCA_035527215.1 Dehalococcoidia bacterium | reverse complement strand
AGCATGTTGTAGCCGAAACGCGACCCGGCAATGGAGTAGCCGGCAATGCCCGTCGAGTCGTCATCGACGATGCCGGTGATCAGGCCCGGACCCGCCACTGCCAGAAAGAGGCCGAGACGGCGCCAGGGGCCCCAGCGCTGGAGCAGCGCCAGGCCGCTGAGCAGGGGCTTGTGGAGGCGTGGCGGCCGGAAGGCCTGGTTCGTCATATCGCCTCCGCTTGGTCTATCCCGTCATCCGGCGCGGCCGGTTCTGCCAGGCGCGCGGCGTCACGAGGTCCAGCACGTCGTCCACAGTGACCATGCCCTTCAGGTGGCCGTGCTCGTCGACGACCGGAATGGCCAGCAGGTTGTAGTGGATGAGCTTCCGCGCCACCTCCTCCTTGGAGTCGTCGAGGCGCACGAAGGCGACGTCCTGCCGCATGCAATCGGCGATCAGCGCATCCGGCTCCGCCACCACCAGGTCGCGCAAAGACAAAACGCCGCGCAGGCGCCCGCCGCTGTCGACGACGTACAGGTAGTAGATCTCGTCCTCCGGCGGGGCAGTGCGACGCAGGTCTTCGAGCACGCGGCCGGCCATCTCCATCTCCGCCACAGCGAAGAGCCTGCTGTTCATCAGGCCACCCGCCGTGTCGTCCTCGTAGATGAGCAGCGAGCGGACCTCTTCCGCCGTGTGGGGCTCCATGAGGCGCATCAGCTCGCCGGCGCGCTCTTCGTGGATGTCACCGAGGATGTCCGCGGCCTCGTCAGGCGCCATCTCTTCCAGCACGTCGGCGGCCTCTTCCGGCTCCATGGCATTGACGACCGCCGCCTGGTGCTCATCGGTCAGCTCCGCCAGCGCATCCGCCGCAATCTCGTCGTCGAGCGCTTCGAGAACGTCCGCCGCTTCGCTGGGCGACATCTGACTGATGACGGAACCGATATCGGCGGGCGGCATGCGACGCAGGCGGTGGAAAGGCACCTTCAGGCGGACCTCGTCGACGGCGGGACCGATGTCGACCTCCTCCCAGTCAATCAGGCGCGGCCGCCCGCGCCGCGCGACGTGCGCCAGCCACTCGATGCCCAGGCGTCGCAGGAGACCCGCGACCGTGTTGTCCACGCCGGCCAGACGCAGGTCGCCGTTGATCGGCGTCAGCGACAGGTCGTTGACACGCACCAGCTTCACGCCGTGCGTATCGACAATCTGCTTGTCCAGCAGGTCGCGCCCGAGCCAGATCAGATCGTCTTCCGGCGCGGGGAACGCTTCCAGTCGCACGCGGCTGCGCAGGGCGGTGCCCCGCGGCGTCACCGACGCGACGTGCAACCAGGGGATGGCATGCAGGCGCGCCTTGTCGCCCACAACGATGGCGGTCATCGGCGGATAAGGAATGTCCGTGGAGATAAGCAGGTCGCGAAGGATGCCGACGCGCGTGCCGTCGGCGTCGAGGGTTGGGCGTCCCAGCAACTGGCTGAGGAAAGGCATGAAAAACCACCTCCCCTGAAAAAGTCGTGCCAGGAGGTGGTTCGCCGCGGACGAGCCGCGGCCGGGCGCACTCAGAGCGCTAGCAGCGACTCATCGACAGCGAATCGCCTCCTCGAATCTTCCTGTGGCGGCTACGATCGCCGCCGTCGTCGGTCTCCATATCTAACGTTAATGCCTCATGCCACGCGACAAGGCGCGGCTCTGCCGCCTTGATGATACCTTTGCTTCGCTGGCGCGTCAACCCATCTGTCCGCAGGGCACTTGACCGCTGACTCCCCGGCTGGCATTCTGTTACCAAATCTCCCAGGTTCCAGCGCTGATTCAGTCTCGAATCCGGAGGGAAGGTCGCCATGATTGTCTCCAGTTACTGGCCGAGCCAGGCCCCCTATGAAGAGATACCTCTCTATGAGCTCCTACAGAGGACCGCCAGCGACCATCCCGACAAGACGGCCGTCATAGGCCAGGATGGCTCGACGCGCACCTACGCCCGCATCTGGAGCGACGCCCGCAAGGTGGCGCGGCTGCTCCAGGACAACGGCGTAAACAAGGGAGACATGGTGGGCATTTTCTCGCCCAACCATATCGATTATCCTGCCGTGTTCTACGGGATACTCCTTGCTGGAGCGACGGCCACCACCCTCAACCCGCTGTATACGCCGCATGAGATCGAGCATCAGCTTTCCGACGCCGGCGCCGTCATCCTGTTCGCCTTCTCGTTCATGAGGCCCGCCGCCGACGAGGCGAAGAAGAACCTGCCGCTGCTCCGTAACATCTACCCCATTGATTCACTGCCGGACGTCCTGGAAGGCGTGTCTGAGGAGTACAAGCCGGTGACGATAAACCCCAAAGAGGACGTCGCCGCCCTGCCGTACTCCAGCGGCACGACCGGCTTCCCCAAGGGCGTCATGCTCACCCACTACAACATCACCAGCAACGTCCAGCAAGGGCACGGGACCAGAGAGATACCGCCGGACATGATAGGCCTCTGGTTGCTCCCCTTATTCCACAGCTATGGCATGACGGTACTCATGAGCAGTGGTATCGCGACCGCCGACACTGGCGTTGTCATGCTGCGCTTCGACGTCGAGGAGATGATGCGACTCATTCAGACCTACAGGATAACGGACCTCTACCTGGCGCCGCCGGCCATCCTCGCCATGGTCAACCTGCCGGACCCTTCTCGCTACGACACCTCGTCGCTGCGGCTCATCAGCTCAGGGGCGGCGCCGCTGCCGCTGGAGCTGGGCGAGCGGGCAAAGGCGATGTTCAAGTGCATCGTCTCGCAAGGGTACGGCATGACGGAGACAAGCCCGACGACCAACACGCAGCCGCTGGACAAGATAAAGCTCGAATCCGTAGGCCCGCCGTTCCCCGACACCTTTGAGAAGATCGTCAAGCTCGGCACGGAGGAGGAGGTCCCCGCCGGCGAGGTCGGCGAGCTCATGGTCAAGGGCCCGCAGGTCATGAAGGGCTACTGGAACAACCCCAAAGAGACCGCGGCCTGCCTCACCCAAGACGGCTTTCTCCACACCGGCGACGTCGCCCGCTTCGATGAGGACGGCTATCTCTACCTCATCGAGCGCATGAAGGAGATGATCAAGTACAAGGGCTACCAGGTCGCCCCGGCCGAGCTGGAGGCGCTCCTCCACGAGCATCCCGCCGTCCTCGACGCCGCCGTCATCCCCAAGCCCGACGAAGCCGGAGGCGAGGTCCCCAAGGCCTGCGTCGTCCTTCGCGAGGGGTCGGACGCGACGGCGGAGGACCTGATGACCTTCGTCGCCGGAAAGGTCGCCCCTTACAAGAAGATCCGCGAGGTCGAGTTCCTCGACACGATACCGAAGACCGTCTCGGGCAAGATCCTGCGCCGCGACCTTATCCAGCGGGAGAAGGAGCGCCTTTCGCGCTAATCCTTTCGAAGAACAAACGATAACAATGTAGGGGCGCACGGCTGTGCGCCCCTACTACATTTGCGTCTCTAGTCAATCGATTAGCGCGTGCGCTTCACCAGCGTTGCGCCGGATACCAGCATCAGACAGAGTCCCGCCAGTCCCAGGCCAATTGCCAGCGGACCGGAGCTACTGCCACCGTCCGTCCCGGTGCCCGTGACCGGAGGCGAGAGCGTCGGCAGCGGCGCGATGATCGGTGGCGGTGGCGCTATCGTCGGGATGGAGATGGTCGGCTGCGCAGTGGCGGTCGGCTGCGGCGTCGCAGTCGCAGGCTCGCCGACGTTGGTCCTTTCGGTGTCGCAGTCCCCGACCTCGTCGTCACTCGACGTGGCGCACGCCGTATTGCTGATCGTTTCGTCCTCATCAGCACCGGAGGTCAGTTCGACAACCATCGTCAAGACGACATCTTCCCCGTCGTCGAGGTTGTCGTTGGTGTCCCACACAACGTCGCCGGACGAGTCACAACCGTCGATGTCGAAGTCGAGCGAGCCGTCATCGGTGGCGCTCACGCAGTCGGTGTCGGACGGAATCGCGTCGACTACCGTGAGGTCCGTGCAATCGCCGCTCTCTTCGCCTTCGTTGGTGACGGTGATCGTGTAGGTGATCTCGCCACCCTCGCCGACCGTCGTCGGGCTGTCGCTCTTGGAGACACTGAGGTCACATTCGGGGT
>DATLAX010000188.1:0-26892 GCA_035527215.1 Dehalococcoidia bacterium | reverse complement strand
CCCGCAGGCCGTCGACCTTCGTCGTTCGAATCGCTTTCGTTACCTCTATCGTTTGCACGTCCCGCCTGGCGTCCTCCATGAGAGCGGCGTTCTCGTCGAGGCCCTGCTCCGGGTTGAGGGCCAGGAGAGCCGCCATTCCCTGCGGCACCGAAACCGTCCGCACGACGTGGACGCGCTTTCGGCTGTTCTTCGCGGCCTGCTGTGCTCCCAGGATGACGTTCTTGTTGTTCGGCAGGACGATGACCTCGTCCTGGGGACACGACTCGACCGCCTCCAGGACCTGCCTCGTGCTGGGGTTCATCGTCGCTCCGCCGGACACGATGGCCGCTGCGCCCAGGCTCCGGAACACCTCTTCCAGCCCCGCACCCGAGACGACAACCACGATGCCCACGATGCCCAGGTCACGCTCATACCCCGTGCCCTGAGCGTGAGCAACGAACTCCTGCGCCTCCGCCTCTATGTCCCCCACCTTGATCTGCGACAGCGCACCCAGCGACCGGCCGTAGCCGATCGCGGTATCCGGCTCAGCGGTGTGAACGTGCACGCGCAGCAGGCTCTCGTCGCCGACGACGAGAACGGAGTCGCCCAGCTCGAGCATGCGCTCCAGCGTCGCGTTGGCGTTCAGCTTCTCGCCGCTGACCAGGAACTCCGTACAGTAGCCGTACTTGCCTTCACCCCCGCCGTGCAGGGCGGTCGTCGTCCGCGCCCACGTGCGCTCCGGGTCCTGAACAGCGAGCGGCGCCAGCGACGCCAGGTCGCCGCGCAGGTAGCGCAGCGCCCCTTCCAGCATGACGTATAACCCCTGTCCGCCGGCATCGACGACGCCCGCCTCTCGCAGCGCCGGCAGCAGGCTGGGCGTCTTAGCCACGGCGTCCTTGGCCGCGTCCACCGCGGCCGCCAGCACGTTCTTGAGATTGCCGCGCAGCCTCCGCGATCGTTCGCGGGCGGCCGCCGCCACGGCCCGCATGACGGTGAGTATCGTCCCTTCGACAGGATGGCTGACGGCGCGGTCGGCGCTGACGGCGGCTTCGTCGAGCGCGGCGACAAAGTCCAGGCTATCGAACCGCTCCTTCTCGGAGAGGCTCTCCGCAAAGCCGCGCAATATCTGCGATAGGATAACGCCCGAATTGCCGCGGGCGCCCATGAGCGCGCCCCTGGCCATCGCGCCGGCGACGGCATTCGTGGCTTCGCTGCCGCTCTGGTATGCCTCATCCATCGTCGCGCGCATGGTGAGGTACATGTTGGTGCCCGTGTCGCCGTCGGGGACAGGGAAGACGTTGATGGAGTTGATGGCCTGCGTGTTGCGTTCCAGCCACGTCGTCGCGGCGGAGAACATCTCGCGCAAATCCGCGCCGGAGTACGTCGTCACTCGCGAGCGGCCGCGCCGGAGCCGCCCCGCGCCGGCAATCGCATGCCTATCCGACTCTGTGCTGGTCAATGGAAACTTGCCTCCGGCCGTCGCGGCGTGTTAGGATTGCATTCGGATTCTAACAAGAACCGGCTCGCCCCGTAAAGGATTGTCCCCCATGGCTGGCAAGTGCGATATCTGCGGCAAGACAACTATGTTCGGGCGCAACATCCGCCACCGGCACGCCGGCAGGTGGGGGCGAAAAGCGCCCGTCACCAGCAGGGTGTTCCGACCTAACGTGCACAAGCAGACCGTCTACCTCGGCGGTCGAGCGACGAAGCTCAACATCTGCACCCGCTGCCTGCGCACGCAGTCCAAGGCCAAAGCCTAGCGCGGCCATCCGAAGACCCCTGTAGCCGGGGCTTTCCAGCCTCGGCGTCCACGCGATCATCATCCGCCGACCTCCAGGGCGCGCACGGCGCTTTCCCGCAATCGCGCTATGCTCTCCGCCACGCTCGCCCTCTCGTTGAAGATCGCCGTGCCCGCCACGAGCACCCGCGCCCCCGCTTCGACACAGCGCGGCGCCGTCTCCACCGTTATCCCGCCGTCTATCTCCAGCTCCCCCCCAAGGCCCGCCTCGTCGAGCAAGCGACGCAGGCGGCGCACCTTCGGCAATACATGCTCGATGAACTCCTGACCACCGAAGCCCGGGTCGACGCTCATCACCAGCACCAGGTCCACGTCCCCAAGCACGTCCTCTACCAGCGATACCGACGTGCCCGGGTTCAGGACGACTCCCGGCCGCACCCCATGGCGGCGGATCATCTGAATCGTGCGGTGAAGCTGCTGCGTCGCCTCCGGGTGCACAGTCAGGATGGACGCGCCCGCCTGCGCGAACGCCTCGACGTGCCGCTCCGGCTCCTCGATCATCAGATGCACGTCCAGCGGCAGCGCCGTCTGCCGGCGGACCGCCTCCACGATGACCGGCCCGATGGTGATGTTGGGCACGAAATGGCCGTCCATGACGTCGACATGGATGTAGTCGGCGCCCGCGGCCTCGGCCTCCCGCACCTGCTCGCCCAGCCGCAGATAGTCGGCGGAGAGGATCGACGGCGCGATCTTGACGGGGCTACTCATCGCTCTCTATCCCTTGCGACGCCAGCCGCTCACGCGCCTCCTTGAGCGCTTTCGCCACCCGCTTAGGCGCCGTGCCGCCTGGGATGTCCCGCGCCCGCAGCGACGCCTCGATGTCCATGCCCAGCGCGTCCTCGTCGAACAGCGGCGAGAAGCGCCGGTACTCTTTCAGCGTCAGCTCCGAAAGCCCCTTGCCCCGGCGCGACCCATAACGGACCAGCTTCCCAACCGCCTGGTGCGCATCGCGGAACGGCAGGCCTTTCCGCACAAGGTAGTCCGCCAGGTCGGTGGCGAGGGTGTAACCGGCGGCTGCCGCGGCCCGCATCCGCTCCTCGTCGACGCGGATCGCCGGCAGCATCTCCGCCATGATCAGCAGCGTCAGGAGCAAACTCTCGTAGGTCTCGAAGAAGGGCGTCTTGTCCTCCTGCAAGTCGCGATTGTAGGACAGCGGGAGCCCCTTGAGCGCCGTCAGGAACCCGACGAGATTGCCGTAGATGCGCCCCGTCCGTCCGCGCGCCAGCTCCGCCACGTCGGGGTTCTTCTTCTGCGGCATAATGCTGGAGCCGGTGGCGAATGCGTCGTCGATCTCGATGAAGCCGAACTCGCTGGTCGACCAGAGGACGATCTCCTCCGCCAGCCGCGAGAGGTGCATCGCGCAGATGGCGGCGCAGGCCAGGAACTCCGCCACGAAGTCGCGATCGGAAACGGCGTCGATGCTGTTGCGGCTCACCGCGCCGAAGCCCAGCTCCTTCGCGACCGACGCCCGGTCGACGGGATACGGCACCCCGGCCAGGGCGCCGCTGCCCAGAGGCATCACGTCCGTGCGGGCGTAGCAACCGGAGAAGCGGTCGAAGTCGCGCTCCAGCATCTCCAAGTAGGCAAGCAGGTGATGGGCCAGAAGCACCGGCTGCGCCCGCTGGAGATGCGTATAGCCGGGGATGACGACCCCGCCCTCGCGTTCCGCCACGTCCAGCAGCGCCGTTTGCAGCCCGCGAATCGCCAGCAAGAGGTCCTCGATGGCCTGCTTCGCGAACAGACGCAGGTCCGTCGCGACCTGGTCGTTGCGCGAGCGCGCCGTGTGCAGGCGCCCCGCCGCGTCACCGATCTTCTCCGCCAGGCGCACCTCGATATTCGTGTGGATGTCTTCCAGCGAAGCGTCGAGGGCGAACTCGCTGCGCTCGATCTCGCGTTCGATCTCGCGCAGTCCGCGCACTATAGCGTCGGCGTCGGCGCGCGGGATGATACCCTGTCGCGCCAGCATGCGGGCGTGCGCTATCGAGGCGCGAATGTCCTGGCTGTAGAGTGCGGCGTCAACGTCGAGGGAGCCGGTATAGGCATCGACGAGGGGGTTCGTTTTCTTCGCGAAGCGCCCGCTCCAGGGCTTTCCGCGTCCTTTCGAGTCAGGCATTCTCTCGCCGCTCCTTCGGCTCAGTCAGGCAGGTCAACTCGGCGCCGTCGCCATTGTCGCCGATGACGGCCCTTCTGCCAAGACGCAGCCTACGGTTTATCGAACAGCGGCAGCGACGTCAGCTCCCAGAGCTCGTCAACGACGAAGTCCGGCTCCATCGCCGGCAACGCGCTGCCGTCCTCGGCCGTTGCCATGTCCCTCTCCGGATCGCGACGCTTCGAGGGGTGGTTTCGCTTCCAGACCGCGGTCATGCCCAGCGCCTTAGCGCCGGCCACATCCGCGCGTAGCGAGTCGCCCACCATCACCGCTTCTTCCGGCCGGAGACCCATGGTCTCGAGCGCATGCTCGAAGATGCGCGGATGCGGCTTCATATAGCCGACCTCGCAGGAAATCGAAAGGACCTCGAAGAAGTCCAGTACGCCGTGATGCAGCAGTTCCTCGCGGAACGGCTCGCCGCCGAGCCCGCGGTTCGTCACGGAACCGACTCGATAGCCCCGCTCCTTGAGCCGGGCCAGAGCATCGGCGACGCCGGGGTAGAGCTCCCGCCCGAGGAAGACTCCGCCGAGATTCCAGGTGTTCCAGAGCTCTTGCGCCTGCTCATCGCTTATGGAGAGCCCCTCTTGAGCGGCGACCTCCTTCGCGAGCGACGGGTAATCGGGGCTCGTCAGGTCTCCCCAGTAGGCCTCGTCCGTCGCCTTCTCGATCGCGACGCGTATGTCGCGCCCCAGGTAGAAAAACTCCCCTTGGGGCTCCACCCCCCACGTGCGCAGCAGGTCGGATATCCGGTGAACGGTCTCGCCTCGAACAACCTCACCCGGCGGCATCTGGGGGAAATGCCACAGCGTGTCGCCGAGATCGAAAAGGACTGCCTGGATCATCTGGTTCGCGCGGTTCCCTACCGCCTTGGTGCGGCAGCAGAGCGGCCGGGCTACTTGGCGACTAGCCCGCACTCCTGGAGCAACCGCCGTTCGGCGCCCTCAGAGAGAAATATCTGGCCGCTCAGGTAGAGGACCGACGGTACACGCCCTTCCTCTTCAATGCACTGCTCTATGAGATGCTTCCCCGCCACGGCGAGTATGATCTCCCGCTCTTCGTCGGAGAGGGCCTTCTTGCCCATCTCGCCCGCCAGGACGTGCTCGATCTGGGCCGTCGTCAGCACCTCGACCTGACGGACGGGCTCATCCCGGCGCCTGACGTCGAACTTGCCGGCGTGGCAGTCGATGTCCTTCTCAGTACAGCCATGAAAGCTGACCGTCCAGCCGGACATTTCCCATGCCATCTCTCTCACCTCGCGCGCCGGCCGACGGCGACGCGTCTTTCTTTTATCGTATCACATCGCCGTGCCGCCAGGTGTGCGATGGCCACGGGCACACAGCCGTGCGCCCCTACGATTCGGGGCTGGCGATGCGCAGCGGCTCCCCCGGCTCTGCCAGGAGCTGCGCCTTCGCCTGGACGCGCACGGGCAGCCCCCATATCTTGATGAAGCCGACGGCCGCGCTCTGGTCGTACACGCCGCCCTTGTCGTAGGTCGCCAGCGCAACGTCGTACAGACTCTTCGGCGACCGCCTCCCGACGGGCACCGCATGACCCTTGTGCAACCGCATCCGAACCTCGCCGGTCACGTGTCGCTGGCTGCTCTGGACGAACGCAGCGAGGTCCTGATGGTACGCCGTGAACCAGAGGCCGTTATAGATGAGGTCCGCGTACTCCTGGGCGATGCGCGCCTTCATCCGGATCTGCGGCTTGGAAAGCGTCAGGTGCTCCAGCGCCTCGTGCGCACGCAGCAGGACAGACGCGGCCGGCGCCTCGTAGATCTCGCGCGACTTGATGCCCACGAGACGGTCCTCGACGAGATCGACCCGGCCGATGCCGTGCTCGCCGGCGAAAAAGTTCAGCCGCTTGACGAGCGTCACCCCATCGATCTCCTCTCCGTCCAGCGAGACGGGGATGCCGTGCTCGAAGCCGATCTCGACGTACGACGCCTCCTCCGGCGCGTCCTTCACAGACCGCGTCAGCTCATAGATGTCTTCCGGCGGCTCCTGCCACGGGTCTTCCAGCACGCCGCACTCGATGCTGCGACCCCACAGGTTCTCGTCCGTCGAGTAGGGGCTCTCTTTGGTGACGGGAATGGGGATGTTGTGCTGCGCCGCGTAGGCGATCTCGTCTTCGCGCGTCTTCATGTCCCACTCGCGCACCGGCGCGACGATCTCCAGGTCGGGCGCCAGCGCCTGCACGCTCACGTCGAAGCGCACCTGGTCGTTCCCCTTGCCCGTCGAGCCGTGCCCGACCGCCGTGGCCTCCTCTTCGCGCGCCACGTCCACCATGATCTTCGAAATGAGCGGACGCCCCAGCGCCGTCGCCAGCGGGTAGTGTCCCTGGTAGACGGCGCCCGCGGCGAGTGCCGGGAACGCGAAGTAGCGAATGAAGTCCGCTTTGCCGTCGCGGAAGAGCGCCTTTGCGGCGCCGGCGGCGAGCGCGCGCTCGCGCAGGACCTCGAACTCCTTCTCCGTGCCCATGTCGATATGCAGGGCGACGACGTCGTAACCGCGCTCCTCTTTCAACCACCTGATGGCGACCGCAGTATCGAGTCCGCCCGAGTACGCAAGCACAATCTTCTTAGCCATGGCCTTTACCTCCCCATGCAGTTCTGGTCACGCCCGGTCCGCGAGGACGCGTTCGAGAACAGACAGCCCCTGCTCCAGCTCCGCGTCGCTTATGATCAGCGGCGGCGACAGGCGCAGCACGTTCGGCCGCACATTGTTCACAACAAGCCCTCCCTCGAGACAGGCCAGCATGACCTCTTCCGCTATCTCACCCCGGAACTCCATGCCCCAGAGCATGCCCTTCCCGCGCACACCCGTTACGAAATCGAAGCGGTCCTCCAGCTCGTACAACCCGCGACCCAGCATCTCGCCGGCGCGCGCCGCCTTCCCGCATACGTCTTTCTTCAGCACGTACTTGACGACAGCGTGCCCAACGCGCGTCGCCAGCGGGTTGCCGCCGAACGTCGTGCCGTGGTCGCCGGGGACGAAGACGGCGCAGTGCTCCTTGGCGAGCACCGCCCCTATCGGGAAGCCGCCGCCGAGGCCCTTCGCCAGCGTGATGATGTCCGGCTCGATGCCGAAGTGCTGGTAGCCGAAAAGCGCACCCGTTCGCCCAATGCCCGTCTGCACCTCATCGAGGATGAGCAGCAGGTTCTGCTCGTCGCACCAGGCGCGAACCTGCTGGAAGTAGTCGTCGTCGGGAATGATGATCCCGCCCTCGCCCTGGATTGGCTCCAATAGCACGGCGCACGTCTTCTCCGAAGTCGCGCGTTCGATCGCCTTCGCGTCGTTGTACGGCACGTGGCGGAAGCCTTCGGGCAGCGGTGTGAACGGGGCCTTATAGCGCTCCGTGCCCCCGGCCGTGATCGTCGCCAGCGTGCGGCCGTGGAAGGCGTTCTCGGCGCAGATGACCTCGAAGGCGCCGCCCCGGTGCTCCTTCGCCCACTTGCGCGCCAGCTTCAGCGCCGCCTCGTTGGCTTCCGCGCCGCTGTTGCAGAAGAAGGCGCGGTCGAAGCAGGAGTTGTCGACGAGGAGCTGCGCCAGGTCGACCTGCGGCGTCATATAGACGATGTTGGAGTAGTGCATGAGCGTCATCGCCTGGTCCATCACCGCCTTCACGACCACGGGGTGGCAGTGGCCTAGGCTGACGACGACGTGGCCGCCGAAAAAATCGAGGTATTCCTTGCCCGCGTCATCCCAGAGGCGGCAGCCTTCGCCGCGCACGAGCGTGACGGGGAGCCGCTTGTACGTCGTCATCATGTACTTGTCTGCCATCTCTTGCCAGTCTGTCATCTCAACCTCATTCTAGCCGACCCGCGTGCCGGCGACGCGTCCCTCCAGCGCCGAACGCAACGCCTGCCCCTGCCGTCCGTCGACGATCAGGGCCATGCAGCCGGTCTCGCTAACTTTCAGGCACGCTTCCACTTTCGGCAGCATGCCGCGCGATATCGTCCCGTCGCCGACGAGCGATTCGACCTGCGATGCCGACAGTCGCTCCAGCATCTTCCCTTCACCGTCCAGCACACCCGGGACGTCCGTGAGGAATGCCAGGAGGTCCGCTTTCAACGCGACGGCGACCTCGCCGGCGACGGTGTCGGCGTTTATGTTGAGCAGTTGCCCGCCTTCGACGCCAATCGGCGCGATGACGGGCGTGTAGCCACCGTCGAGCAGCGACGTCAGGAGCGCGGCGTCAACGCTTTCGACGTCGCCGACGAAGCCCAACTCCGGCCGTCGACGCGCCGTAACGCAGACGCCGTCCGCGCCGCTCAGCCCGGCCGCCTTCCCGCCGGCGGCGTTGATGCCGGCTACCAGCTGCTTGTTCACCAGCCCCGCCAGCACGGCAACCACCACCGGCAGCGCATCCTCGCCGGTCGCCCGCAGGCCCTCGACGAAACGTGATTCGACGCCGTGTACCTCCAGCCAGCGGCTCACGAGGTCGCCGCCGCCGTGAACGACGGCGACGCGGTGCCCCTCGCGCTGCGACGCGACGATGTCATCCAGCGCGGCGTCGCGGCTCTCCCAGGTGCTGCCGCCCACCTTGACGACTAATGTCTTCGCCAAGCCGGTCTCCTACGTAGTGTACTCGCTGTTGATGCGCACGTACTCTTCGGTCAGGTCACAGCCCCAGGCGACCGCGCGGCCGTTGCCCAGACCGAGATCGACGCGGATGCGCACCTCGTCACTCTTCGTTGCCGCGCTGAGCGCCTCTTCATCGTACGATAGCATGCGGCCCTTCTGAAACACGCAGACGCCCTGCCAGAAGAGGCTGGTCGCGCTCTCCTCCGCCTCGGCGCCGCTGCGGGCGACCGCCGCCAGCACGCGCCCCCAGTTTGGGTCGTTGCCGTAGACGGCCGACTTCACCAGCGGCGAGCCGGCGACGGTGCGGGCCGCCGCGCGCGCATCTGCAACGCTCTTCGCGCCGGAGACCTTCACTTCGATGAGCTTCGTCGCTCCCTCACCGTCGCGCGCCATCCCCTTCGCCAGCTCGATGCACACCTGCGCCACGGCCTCGCGAAACTGCGTGGCGCCCTCGACGCCCTCGCCCAACGCTGGCCCGCCGGCGGCGCCGTTCGCCAGAATGACGATGGTATCGCTGGGGCTGCTGTCTCCGTCCACGGTTATCATCTCGAAAGACACCTCGGCGGCCCGTCGCAGGGTCTTCTCCAGGAACGCTTGCTCCACCGGCGCGTCCGTGGTCAGGAAGGCGAGCATCGTCGCCATATTGGGATGGATCATGCCCGACCCCTTGGCGCAGCCGCCGACTCGATACTCGCGCCCGCCGGCTGTGAACGTCGCCGCCGCCTGCTTGGGCACGGTGTCGGTTGTCATGATGGCTCGGGCGAATCGCTCCCCGCCGTCGCGGTCGAGCGCTATCGACGGCAGAGCGTCGCGGATCTTGTCCATGGGCAATAGGTGCCCAGTCACTCCAGTGCTTGCGACGAGCACGTCGCCGTCAGCGACGCGCAACCGGCTTGCGGCCAGGTGCGCCATCTCCTCGGAATCGCGCAGACCTTCGGCGCCGGTGTAGGCGTTGGCGCAGCCCGCATTGGCGATTACCGCCTGCGCCTTCCCGTCCGCCAGGTTCCGCTGCGACAGCAGGACCGGCGCCGCCCTCAGGGCGCTGCTGGTGAATAGCCCCGCCGCGACGCACGGCGCCTCCGAGAAGAGCAGCGCCAGGTCGTCGTTGCTCGAAAGCGTGCGCAGTCCCGCCGCCGCGGAGCCCGCGAGAAAGCCCCGCGGGGCCGTGACGCCTGCATTGACGGTCGTGATGGCTGACTCTGTCATCTCTCTTGAGGCAAATCCGCTTCGAGGACCGGCGCGCGTCCGCGTCTCGTCGACTCGCGCCGACAAACACCGTAGTCGGGACTTTCCAGTCTCGGCGTCACCTCGCTGTCAGGCCGGATGGCCCGCCATGCGGGCCTCCCGGCGCACTGCTAGGGATAGAGTCCCAGCTCTTCCAAGCCCGCCGTCTCCGGCAGGCCCAGCATCAGGTTCATGCTCTGGATCGCCTGACCGGCCGCGCCCTTCACCAGGTTATCCAGGCAGCTCACGACGACCAGCCGCCCTGTCCGCGGGTCGACCGTCGGACAGACGGCGCAGAAGTTGCTCCCGCGCACGTGCTTCGTCTGCGGCGGCGCATCGACCACCCGCACGAACGGCTCATCGCGGTAGAACTCGCGGTACGTGTCGCGCACGCCCTTCTCGCCGGCGTCGAGCCCTTTCTTCGACAGCGACGCGTAGCCGGTCGTCAGGATGCCGCGCGCCATCGGCAGCAGGTGCGGAACGAACGTCACCGGACACGGCTCGCCCGCCAGCAGCGACAGCTCCTGCACGATCTCGGGCATGTGGCGATGGCCCGCCAGCGCGTACGCCGAAATGCCTTCGCCCGCCTCGGCCAGCATCGTGGTCAGCGCCGGCGAGCGCCCAGCGCCCGAAGCGCCCGACTTGCTGTCGACGATCACATTCTTCTCGATAAGCCCCTCTCTGACGGCCGGCGCCAGCGCGAGGATCGCGCCCGTCGGGTAACAGCCGGGAGACGCGACCAGCCGCGCGCCGGCGATCTCCTTTCGATGCAGCTCCGGCAGCCCGTAGACCGCCTCTTGCAGCAATTGCGGTCGCGGGTGCGCCACCTTGTACCACTGCTCGTACTCGGCCGCGTCCTTCAGGCGGAAATCGGCGCTGAGATCGATGACCGGCTTGCCGCGGTCGATCCACGGCAGCAGCAGCTTCGCCGCCACGGCGTGAGGCAGTGCCGCCAGCACAACGTCGACGTCGTCGAGCTGCTCCTTGATGGTCAGGTCGAACGGGTGGAGATGCGGGAAGAAGTCGCCGAGCCGCTCCCCGATGCCTTCCGCGCCCGAAACCGACGTCAGTCGCACATGCGGATGACGGTAGAGGATGCGGGCCAGCTCGGCCCCCGCATAACCCGTCGCGCCGAGAATTCCTACGGAAATCAACGCGCTACTCCGATTCGACAGATGTAGGGGAGGACTTTAGTCCTCCCGCACCCAAAGGATGGCCTGACGAGAGGATCATAGTGGCCCCATCCAAGTTTGAAATCTAAGTATACCGTCGGGTGTTGCTCGCGGGCAAGAAACGGTGGACGCACGACGCTCGGGGGCGTCGGCCCTGAGGCGCCGCCTCAGGGCGCGGCGGCCGCGCTGATCGACGGGCAGGACACCGCCGCCGACGGACAGCGATCTCTCAGATTGCACTCCGGGCAGCGCGGCCGCCGCGCGACGCAGGTGCGCCGCCCGTGCACGATCAAATACATGTGAAAAGCGTAGACGTCCTCGGGCGCCAGTCGCGCCTCCCACATCGACTGCGCCTGCGTCGCCGACGCCCTCGACGGCGCCAGCCCCAGCCGTAGCAACACACGGTGGACGTGCGTGTCGACCGGAAACGACGGCCGCCCCAGCGAGAACAGCAGCACCACCGCCGCCGTCTTCGGACCCACGCCCGGCAGCGACCCCAGCCATGCCTCCGCCTCGTCGAGCGGCATCTCTCCCAGGAACGACAGGTCGAACGAGCCGCGACGCTTCAGGACCTCCGCCAGCAACGCCCGGATTCGCAGCGACTTCGTCGGCGCCAGCCCGCCCGGACGTATCGCCTCCTCGATCTCCTGCGGACGCGCCTTCAGAACCGCCTGCCAGGTCGCGAAGACGCCGCGCAATCCGGCGAAAGCGCGCCCGGAGTTCACGTCCGACGTGTTCTGCGACAGAACGCCGAGCACCAGCTCGTCCAGCGGGTCTCGACGGGGCCGCTGCGGCACTTCGCCGTACTGCGCCGCCAGCAGCGCGATGACCTCTTTCGGCATCAGCAGCTCCAACCTTCGCCTCCGCCGCCGATTCTACCACGCCCCCTCTCCTGTCACTCCCGCAACCGCCGTTGTATAATCGCCTGGAAGCGACGCAAGACGCGCCCGCTGCCATTCCCGGTCGCGCGAAAGGAGCAACGATGTCGCGAGAAGAGGTCCGCCTGACCCGCCTCGCCTCCTGCGCCGGCTGAGCAGGCAAGGCGGGCATTGCCCTCCTGGCGCAGGTCCTGCGCCCCCTGACCGACGCCTTCCGGCCCGAAGAGCACCCCAACCTGCTCCTCGGCCTCGACGGCCTCGACGACGCCGCCGTCTACCGCGTCAGCGACGATCTGGCTGTCGTGCTGACGGTCGACTTCTTCGCGCCCGTCGTCGACGACCCGTACACCTACGGCGCCATCGCCGCCGCCAACGCCATGAGCGACGTTTACGCCATGGGCGCCGAAGTGCTCCTCGCCCTCAACGTCGTCGGCTTCCCGGAGGCCCTGCCGGCGGCGGTACTGGCGGAGATCCTCCGCGGCGGCGCTGCCAAGGTCGCCGAAGGCGGCGGTATCATCGCCGGCGGCCACACAGTCTACGACGCCGAGCCGAAATACGGCCTCTGCGTCATGGGCGCCGTCCACCCCGACCGCATCATCACCCGCGGCGGCGCTAGGGCAGGCGACCTCCTCTACCTGACGAAGCCGCTCGGAACCGCCATCGTCCTCACCGCCGACGAGCATGACCAGGCCGACCCGGCGCACGTCAAGGCAGCCATCGACAGCATGCTCGCGCTCAACCGTCACCCCTCGCACGTCGCCTGCGCCGTCGGCGTCGATGGCATGTGCGACGTGACAGGCTTCGGCCTCCTCGGCCACGGCGCCGAAATGGCAAAGGCCGGCGGCATCGCCCTGAAGATCGAAGCGGGCCGCCTGCCGCTCCTGCCCGGCGTTCTCGACTACGCCCGCAGCGGCATCGGCACCGGCGGCGGCGCGCGCAACCGCGACGCTCTCCAGGATAGCGTGACCATCGACGCGACCATCGACGAGGCGATGACCCAGGTCCTCTTCGACCCGCAGACCTCCGGCGGCCTCCTCATCGCCCTGCCGCGCGACCGCGGCCCCGACCTGGAGCGTCGCATGGCCGCCGACGGCCTCGAATGCTGGCAAATCGGCGAGGTCATGGAAGGCGCAGGAGTGAAGGTGGTGCCATGAGACTCAACGGTCTTGCGATCGCAATCGCCGGCGGCGTTGGCGCGGTGCTTATCGCGGCCTGCGGCGGCGACGGCGGCGGTTCCCCAACCGGCGGCACGCTGCCACCGGCTGATTCGGTGCTCCCCGCCGCAGTGGAAACCTTCGAAACCCTGGAGACGTTCCACTTCACCCTCACGCACGAAAACGGCACGTCGCCCATACCCAACGGCCTCCAGCTCGTCTCCGCCGACGGCGACGTCGTCGCCCCCGACCGCATGCGCGCCAAGATCGAAGCGAAGGTCGGCGACCAGACGGTCAGAGTGGAGATCATAGGCGTCGGCGACGAGGGCTGGATGACCAACCCCTTCAACCGCCAGTGGCAGCCGCTTCCCTCCGGCACCACGATCAAGGACATCTTCGACCCCGCGCAGGGCGTCAAAGCCATCATCGGCTCGCTCCAGAACGCGCAGGTCACCGCCGAGGAGAAAGTCGGCGGCGCGCAGACCTGGCACGTCGAGGGCACGATTCAGTCCGACGCCCTCGCGGCGGCCGTGCCCATCTCCAGGCCCGGCCTCACCGTAGGCATCGAAGCCTGGATCGAAACAGACAGCTCGCTCATCCGGCAGGTCTACCTCAACGGGCCCATCGCCCCCGACGAGCCGGAAAACATCGTCCGCAAGCTGACGCTTTCCGATTTCGGCGAGCAGATCACTATCACACCGCCGCCGCAATGACCGCCGAGAGCGAGGACGCCGCGCCGAGAGATACGGCCTCCGCGAAACCGCCGGCGACAACGTCGAACTGGCTCCTCATCGCAGTCGGCTTCGCCGTCTTCCTCGGAGCCCTAGACCAGACGGTCGTCGTCACGCTCCTGGAACCGATCCTCAACGGCGTCAACGTCCCCATCGACCAGTTCTACCGAGCCGCCTGGATCGTCAACGGCTACATCCTCGGCTACGTCGTCGCCATGCCGCTCATGGGCCGCATCGCCGACGTCTACGGCCACAGCCGCGTCTTCCTGGTCGCGCTGGCGATCTTCCTCATCGGCTCTCTCTGGGTCTCCGCTTGCCACGGCCTCACCACCCTGATCATTGCCCGCGCCGTGCAGGCGCTCGGCGCCGGCGCGCTGGTGCCCGTGTCGATGGCCATCGTCGCCCAGCATGTGCCCCCCGAGCGCCGGGCGCTCAGCTTCGGCCTCCTCGGCGCCGCGGCAGAGGGCGGCGGACTCCTCGGACCGCTCTGGGGCGGCAGCCTGGTGCAGCTTCTCGGCTGGCGCGGTCACTTCTGGATAAACGTGCCGCTCGCCATCCCCGTCGCAATCATCGTCCTCCGCTACTCTCGCGACAAGCGCCGCGAAAGGGTGCCTGTCGACTACCTGGGCGGCGTCCTCCTCGCCGGCGCCCTGACCACGCTCGCCATCGCCCTCACCGACGACCCCGTGGCCACGCGGCCGGTCTGGGTGAACGTCGTGCTATACCTCTCGGCCGCCTTCTTCACCGCCGCCTTTATCTGGCGCGAACGCGTCGCCAGGACACCGATGCTGGCGCTCTCGCTGTTCCGCTCCGTCGTTTTCGCCGCCGGCAACTTCACGCACATGCTCATGGGCGGCGGCCTGATCGTCGCGATGGTCTCCGTCCCCATCTTCACCATTGTCATCCTTGATGGCAGCTACTTCCTCGGCGGCCTCAACCTCATGCGCCTGACGGTGATGCTGCCCGTCGGCGCCGTGGCCGGCGGCTACCTGGCGGGCTGGACCGGCTACCATCGCACGGCGGCGATAGGGATGGCCATCAGCGGTGTCGGCTTCTTCTTCATGCACTTCTGGACCGCGGACATCAGCGACCCCTGGTTCACGCTGAACCTGATGCTCACCGGCCTCGGCTTCGGGCTCGTCATCGCCCCCATCAGCGCCGCCGTCATCAACTCCGTCGCTGAGGGCGACCGCGCGACCGCCTCCGCCCTGCTGACGGTGATGCGGCTCGTCGGGATGCTGATCGGGGTAGCGCTGCTGACGTCGCGAGGGTTGGGCAGCTTTTACCAGCTCGCCGGCAACGTGCCGCTTGACGACCCGAACTACCAGCAGAAGCTACAGGGCCTCGAAGTCGGCAGCTTCCAGGACATCTTCCTCGTCGCGGGCATCGTCTGCGTCGCCGCGTCGGTCCCGGCCATGCTCATCGGCCGCGGCGTAGCGCGTCGCTTCAAGTGGACGGAGATCTGGCGCGCGCCCCACTAGGATTCTATTCGACCAACCAGATTGCGTGGGGCGAGGGGGCTGACGGGAGTGCAGAGGGCAGAGCCCTATGCCTGGGGGCTTGGGGGCTGTGCCCCCAATTCTTCCACAAAACACAAATGGGCGGGCGGGAAAAGAAGACGACTTTGGCGGTACGCGGCAGCGAAAAGGTGCGGGCGCCGCCTGCCTACATCGCACGGAGGAGCGCGACGCGTTCTTCGATGGGCGGGTGCGTCGAAAACAGGTTATTGAGGAAGCTCTGGTGCTCCATCAGCGGACTGGCGATGTACAGGTGCGCCGTCGCCTTGTTCGCCGCCTCCAGCGGGTCCGTGTCCTTCGATATCTTCTCCAGCGCCCGCGCCAGCCCCTCCGGATAGCGCGTCAGCAGCGCCCCCGATGCGTCGGCCAGGTACTCGCGCTGTCGCGACAACGCCAGCCGGATGAGCTGCGCCGCAATCGGCGCCAGGATGGCGGCGACAAGGGCGACCGCGTAGATGACGATCACCGCCGAGCCGCCGCTGCGACCTCGATTGCGCGACCGCCCACCCGCGCCCCAGATCGTGAACCGGAACATGAAGTCGGCCAAGAGCGCCACGATGCCCACCAGCACCACGACCACCGTCATCAGCCGGATATCGTAGTTGCCGATGTGCGACAGCTCGTGCGCGATGACGCCCTCCAGCTCCAGGTGGTCCATCTTCTGCAGCAGGCCGCGCGTCACGCAGACGACGGCGTGGTTCGGGTCGCGGCCGGTCGCGAAGGCGTTCGGCGAGCCGTCCTCGATAATGTACAGCTTCGGCATCGGCAGGCCTGCGCCGATGCACAGGTTCTCGACGGTGCGGTAGTACTCCGGCTCCCCTTCTCTCGTCACCTGATGCGCCTGCGAGATAGCGAGGGTAACGCCCGTCGAGCTGTAGTAGCTGAACAGCGCGTAGAGGATCACCGGCACGATGAGGAACGGCGTGAAGGGTAAAGGCAGCCCCAGTACGTAACCGACGGCGGCCAGCGCGCCGCCGATGACGACGATGAACACGGCGAGCAACAGCACAGTGTTGCGCCGGTTAGCGCCTATCTGGTCGTAGACGAGGACCTTGTCCTGGACCATGCGACCCTACTGCGTCGGCGCCTGAGGCGGCTGTGGCGCTTGAAAGCTGACCTGCGGCGCCTCGCGCGCCCCTTCCTCCGCCTCGAAGAACTCGAACGCCTTCAGGCCCATCATGTTCGCGATGAAGACGTTCGGCACCACCTGGATGCGCTGGTTGAAGCCGCTGACGTTGGTGTTATAGAACTGGCGCGCGTAGGCGATCTTCTCCTCGATGTCCGACAGCTCGCTCTGGAGGGCCATGAAGTTCTCGCTGGCGCGCAGCGTCGGGTAGGCTTCCGCCACCGCGAACAGCGACCGCAGCGTCTGCGTGAGCTGGTTGTTCGCTGCCGCCGCTTCGGCCGGTCCCTGCGCGTTCTGGAGCATCGCCCGGGCGTTGGTGACCGCCTCGAACGTGCCGCGCTCGTGCTCCGCGTAGCCGCGGACCGTCTCGACGAGGTTCGGCACGAGGTCGGCGCGCCGCTTCAACTGCACGTCGATGCCCGACCACGCTTCCTGCGTGCGAACCCGTGCCCTGATGAGCCCATTATAGATGCCCAGCAGCATCAGGCCCAACACGACAACGATCGCCACGACGACGATGCCGATTATGACTCCCGCCATAGTGCTACCTCCTCAGCGTCTTGCCTGTGTTGCCGCCCATTCTATCAGAGGCGATGGGGTTCAACAACAAACGATCCCCTGTGTTGACGCGGCTCAAAAGGGGGAGTGCAGAGGGGGAAATCCCCCCTGCCGGCCGAAGGTCCGCCTCAGGAGGAGGTCGCAGGGGTGGCCCCTGCCGTTCACACTTCCCTCGGGTGGGCGGGTGGGAAGAAAGACTTCATGTTTCGCGAGGGGCCGGCGCGCCAGTGTTGTGAACCTCCACTTGCATTTCCAGCCCCACTTCGCTAATTATATAAGTGTTAGCACTCTCACCCGAAGAGTGCTAAACTCTGTCCTGCAACTCAAACCACCTCACACCTCAAAGGAGCAGCGTATGGCTAAGCAACTCCTGTTCGACCAGGAAGCGCGACAGGCGCTCAAGGACGGCATCGACGCCCTCGCCGACGCCGTCAAGATCACCCTCGGCCCCAAGGGACGCAACGTCGTCCTCGACAAGAAGTTCGGCGCGCCCACCATCACCAACGACGGCGTCACCATCGCCAAGGACATCGACCTCGAAGACCCCTTCGAGAACATCGGCGCCCAACTGGCGAAAGAGGTCGCCTCCAAGACCAACGACATCGCCGGCGACGGCACGACGACCGCCACGGTGCTGGCCCAGGCAGTCGTTCAAGAGGGCCTGAAGAACGTGGCCGCCGGCGCCAGCCCCATGGCCCTGAAGCGCGGCCTCGAAAGCGCCTCCGGAGCCGTCATCGAAACGCTGAAGAAGAACGCCACGCCCGTCACGACGCGACAGCAGATGGCGCAGGTCGCCTCCATCTCCGCCAACAACGACGAGGCCATCGGCGACCTCATCGGCGAGGTCATGGAGAAGGTCGGCAAAGACGGCGTCATCACCGTCGAGGAGTCGAAGGGCATCGCGACCGAGGTCGAGTACGTCGAGGGCATGGCCTTCGATCGCGGCTACATCAGCCCCTACTTCGTCACCAACCCTGAGAAGATGGTGGCAGAGATAGAGGACGCCTACATCCTGGTGACCGACAAGAAGATCTCCGCCGTCCCGGACATCCTGCCGATGCTGGAGAAGCTCCTCCAGGTGAGCAAGAACCTGCTCATCATCTGCGAGGACTGCGACGGCGAAGCCCTTGCGACCCTGGCCGTGAATAAGCTGCGCGGCACCATCAACGTGGTCGCCGTCAAGGCGCCCGGCTTCGGCGACCGGCGCAAGGAGAACCTGGGCGACCTCGCCGCCCTCACCGGCGCCGAAGTGATCAGCGAGGAGCTCGGACGCAAGCTCGACTCCGTCGCCGTCGAAGACCTCGGCCGCGCCCGTCGCGTCGTCATCGGTAAGGAAGATACGACGATTATCGAGGGCAAGGGCTCGCCGGAGGCGGCGCAGGCCCGCGTCGCCCAGATCAAGGCCGCCCTCGAAACAACGACCTCCGACTGGGACCGCGAGAAGCTGCAGGAGCGCCTGGGCAAGCTCGCCGGCAGCGTCGCCGTCATCAAGGTCGGCGCCGCCACCGAGGTCGAGCTCAAGGAGAAGAAGCACCGCGTCGAGGACGCCCTTTCCGCCACACGCGCGGCCGTCGAAGAGGGGATCGTCGCCGGCGGCGGCGTCGCCTTCATCAACGCCCTGCCCGTGCTGGAGAAGTCTAAACTGGAGGGCGACGAGCGGACGGGCGTCAACATCCTCCGTCGCGCCCTCGAAGAGCCGCTGCGCCGCATCGCCATCAACGCCGGCCAGGACGGCTCAGTGATGGTGCAAAACGTCAAGGAGCTGAAGAAGGGCGAGGGCTACGACGCCGCGAAGGACGAGTACGGCAACATGGAGAAGAAGGGCATCATCGACCCACTGAAAGTGACGCGGGCCGCCCTGGAGAACGCCATAAGCATAGCCGGCATGGTCCTGACGACGAACTGCCTCGTGACGGACATCCCGGAGAAATCGCCGGCCATGGGCATGCCGCCGCAGCCCCCGATGTACTAACCGCATACTCGGATAGACCCGTAGGGGCGGTTCGCGAACCGCCCCTACTTCGTTCTCACGAATACGTCGAACAGACCCGTTGGCGCGTCTTGCCATCGCCGGCCGCTTGCGGTTAAAGTCTTGGCGTGACCGGCAAGACTTCCCCTGCCATCGGCGGCATCGACCTCGGCGCGACGAAGATACTCTCCGTCGTCGTCTCCGACAGCGGCAAACTGCTGGCGGAAGACCTCCGACCCACCCGGGGCGCCGAAGGCCCGGACGCCGTCATCGCCAACATGATCGCCTCCCTGCGACAGGCCATCGCTAGCGCCGGCGACGCCCGACTCGCGGCAATCGGTATCGACGCGCCGGGGCCAATCGACTACGCGAGCGGCGTCGTCACCTCTCCGCCTAACCTGCCCGGCTGGCACGACGTCCCCCTGGCGTCGATCATCGGCAAGGAGTTCGGCGTGCCCTGCGTCCTGGAGAACGACGGCAGCGCGGCCGCTTTCGCCGAGCACCGCTGGGGCTCCGGTTGCGGCAGCCGCCACATGCTGTTCCTCACCGTCAGCAGCGGCGTCGGCGGCGGCATCATCATCGACGGCAACCTCTATCGAGGCGCTTCCGGAGCAGCCGGCGAAGTGGGACACATGACGATAAACGCCCGCGGCGCCCGCTGCCACTGCGGCCGTCGCGGCTGCCTGGAGATGTACGCATCGGGTATCGCGATAGCGCGAATCGCCCGCAGGCTGGTCGCCCGACGACCCGACTCCCTGCTGGCGCGGATGGCCCGCAAGGAGGAGTTGAGCGCGAAGCTCGTACACGAAGCCGCGGACCAGGGCGACGAAGGCGCGCGCGACCTCATCGTCCGGGCGGGACGCGACCTCGGCGCCGGCCTCGGCAGCCTGATCAACGTCTTCAACCCGCAGGTCATCGTCCTCAACGGCGGCCTGACGAAGATGGGCGACCTCTATCTGGGCCCGGCGCGGGAGACGGCGCAGCGGGAGTCGTTCGAGCAGAGCTGGAGCGACGTGCGCATCGTCGTCGGCGAGCTCGGCGACCGCGCGCCTGCCCTGGGCGCCGCCGCCATCGCCCTCGAAGCACAGCGCGCCGCGTCCAAGTGATGCGACTCGGTCCGCGATGCTCCTAGGCCTAATCTCCGACACCCACGGCTACTTCGACCCGAGACTTCCCGACGCCTTCCGCGGCGTCGAACGCATCCTCCACGCCGGCGACATCGGCAACCTCGACGTCATCGACCGCCTCGAAGCAATCGCGCCGGTCGTCGCCGTGCACGGCAACATGGACAACCCGCTCGTCGCCAATCGCTTCCCGGCGGACACGACGGTCGACGTCAGCGGCCTCAGTATCTATCTCGTCCACCGGCCGCACGACGCGCGCTTCGGCCCCCACGTCCGCATCGTCGTCGAGGGGCACACCCACCGGTCGCGCGTCGAGGAGAAAGACGGTATCCTGTACGTCAACCCGGGCGCGGCGGGCAAGACGCTCACGTTCGCCGGGCGGACCGTCGCGCTGCTCGAAATCGACGGCGACGCCGCCCACGCTCGCATCGTCGCCCTCGACACGCCCTAGGAGGGGGGAGCCTCTTGCCACCAAGACCGCTGCTCGACCGCCTGGACGCCGAGGCGGAGGCGTTCAACCGCGACCTCACCCGTGAGTACTATCTGAACGGCGCCGGTCTCAAGGTAGAGCTGTCGATTGTCCCCATCTTCCAGCGGCACGCCCGCCTCTTCACGAAGAGGATGATCGCCGCCCTCGATAAAGCGCCCCACGACGACGAACGCCGGCCGCCGCTACGGGCCTTCGTCGTCGAAGGCTACCTGGAGAACTCTGCAAAGGCGCTCAGCGAATCGATAGCGGCGCGCGAGACGAGCGACAGCGCGACCTGGGACGGCAAGGAGGTCCCCTACCGCGCCCTGCCCGTCCTCATCGCCAACGAGGCGGACGCCGGGCGCCGCCACGCCGTCGACGCCCTTCGCATCGAGCTTACGGCGGCGCAGAACCCCCTGCGAGAGGAGCGCTGGGACGCCCTCCACGCCGAGGCGCGCGGCTTGGGATACGCCGATTACGTCTCTCTCTGCGAGGATGTCGGCCGGCTGTCGCTCGACGACCTGGCGGTGCCGCTCCAGGCGTTCCTCTGGGACAGCGAAGCGACGTACCGCTCGCAGCTGCGTCGCTACCTGGAGGGCATCGGCGTCGCCCCCGCGCACGCCGAGCGCAGCGACCTCGCCTATCTCTTCCGCTCGCCGCAGTTCGACTCGCACTTCCCGCCCGAACGCCTGCTGCCCTCGCTGAAAGAGACGCTGCATGCCCTGGGAATCGACCTCGAACGCCAGGCGGGCGTCCAGCTCGACGTCGAGGCGCGGCCGCAGAAATCGCCGCGGGCGTTCTGCGCCGCCGTCGTCATCCCCGGCGAGGTCATACTCGTCATCTATCCGCACGGCGGCCAGGACGACTACGCCGCCCTCTTCCACGAGGCGGGCCACACGGAACACTTCGCCCACGTAGACGCCTCCCTGCCCTTCGCCGCCCGCGGCCTCGGCGACAACTCCGTCACGGAGAGCTTTGCCTTCCTGATGGAGCGCCTCATGTACGACGCGGCCTGGCTGGAGCGCTACCTCGGCTGGCAGGACGCCGCGGACTTCGTCGCCTTCAAGCGCTTCTACAAGCTCTACATCGTCCGGCGGTACAGCGCCAAGCTCCTCTACGAGCTGGAGCTTCATCGCAGCGATAACCCGCGCTCGAAGGCAAAGCGCTACGCCGACCTCCTGACGACCCACCTGGGCGTGCGCTACAACCCCGCCGACTACCTCTTCGACGTCGACGACGGCTTCTACTGCGCGCGCTATCTTCGCGCCTGGGCCTTCGAGGCCCAGTTGCGACGCCGCCTCGAGAACGAGTTCGGTGCACAGTGGTTCCTCAACGCCAAAGCCGGGAAGCGCCTCAAACGGCTATGGTCCACGGGGCAGCGCCGCCCCGTCGAAAGACTCGCGCGGAGGCTCGGTTATACCGGGCTGGAGTTCACGCCCCTCTTCGACGAGATGAAAACGTGAAGCCGCGCACGATATGTTGACCAATAGCGCCCTCCTCTCTATGCTGACTCGTGCAGGCAATGATATCGCCACTTTTTCGAAAGGGAGGGAGTTTCTTCAATGAGAGAAGCAGTAATTGTTGACGGCGTCCGCACGCCGATCGGCCGCGCGGGCAGAAGGGGCATGTTCCGCACAATCACCCACTCGGAGCTCATGGTGCCCGTCATCAAGCACATGCTGAAGCGCAACAAACTGGACCCCAAGGATATCGACGAGTTCCACGTCGGCTCCGCGGGCCTGGTTACGCCCATGAGCAAGTGCCGGCAGTACATGTTCGAGGCCGGCTTCGGCGACAACATCTGGGGAGCGGACGTCAACACGCAGTGCGCCAGCGGCCTCCACACGACGGTAGAATCGTGCGAGAGAGTGATGGCGGGATCCGCCGACATCATCCTCGCCGCCGGCGTCGAGACGATGGGCCGCCAGGGCGTAACGTCTCCCGAAGAGATGGCCGGCCAGAAGGGCGGCGGCATGGCTGCTCTTCTTATGCCACCGAAGTCCGACCTGGCGTATCCTGAGGACTGGAAGGACGCCGAACTCCTGACCCCGTGGTACGCGGTCAAGAACCCGCAGATCTTCAACATGCTCTTCACGGCGGAGAACCTCCACGAGCGCTACGGGGTCACCCGCCTCGAGGCGGACGAGTGGTCGCTGCGCAGCCAGGAACTCGCCTGCGCCTCTCAGGACGCCGGCCGCTTCGACGACGAGATCCTGCCCATCACCATCAACTACAAAGACGGCAGCAGCGAGACTATCAGCAAGGACCAGGGCCCCCGCCGCGGGACCAACTTGCAGGCGCTCCAGGAGCTCCGGCCCGTCTTCAAGGAGGGCGGCTTCGTCACCGCCGGCAATTCCTGTCCCCAGAACGACGGCGCTACCATGTGCCTGGTGACGACGAAGGAGATCGCAAAGCAGCGGGGCTGGAAGCCTATGCTCACCTACCGCGCCTCGGCTGCCGTCGGCGTCGACCCGGATGTCATGGGAATCGGGCCGCGCTGGGCGACGAAGAAGCTGTTGGAGCGCACCGGCATGAAGCTCGAAGACTTCGACGTTATCGAGGTCAACGAGGCCTTCGCCTGCGTCGTCAACTACTTCATCCACGAGTTCAAGATGTCCGACAAACTGATCGAGAGGATCAACCGCTGGGGCGGCGCCGTCGCCATCGGCCACCCGCTGGGCGGCACCGGCCCTCGCCTGATCACGACTGCAGGGCACCAGCTCAAGGACAACGGCGGACGCTGGGCGCTCACCACGCTCTGCCAGGGCCTCGGCATGGGCTACGCCGCCGCCTGGGAGCGCGAAGACTACTAGACCATTCGCCCCAAGGGCGTGTCAAACGAGTAGTACGAGGGCCGGACTCATAGTCCGGCCCTCTTCCTTCCAATCCAGGTGAGTAGGGTTGAAGCTAGTTTCTTAGCCGAGGCTTTCCAGCCTCGGCGCTTCCTTCAGCCCGACCATGCCGCGTGACTCAGGACGCGGCGCAGGCCGGCGCTAGCCGCGACGCGCTATGTCCGCCAGAAGCTGCGCGAGTTGCAGTACCGTCAGACCGCCCTCGCGGTGCTCACGCAGGATCGCCCCGTAATGCAGCCAGTAGCGATTCCGCCGTCCCTGCTTCTCACGACTGATCAGCCCGTCCTCCTCCAGCGCCCGCAAGATCGACAGCGCCGCCCGCTCCGTGATCCCCACCGACTGCGCGATCTCCCGCAGCGTCGAGTGCGGCTGCCGCCCCACGGCGATCAACACCAGCGCGTGATTCGTCAGAAGGCTCCACTTGCTCATGCCGGCTCCCTCCATGGGGGGCGGTTCAATTCCGGAAACGCCGTGCGTGACTCGCCGGTAGTATCAGCACATCCCCAACGAAAAGTCAAGGACTCACGGAATCGAGCAACCGGCCGCACCGAAAGCTGTCAGCGGAAGTGCGTGAGGATCTGAAACAGGTGGAGATAGAGCTTGGCGCTGTCCGTGATCAGCGTGTGGGCGGCGCGGTCCACCGTCGGCTCCACGTGCTCGAAGATGTCGACCTCCGTAAAGTGCAGCTTCACCTGCCCTTGGAGAGCATCGCGCAGTCGCCGCGATTCCGTGTACGGCACGTAATGGTCGCCCACGTCGTGAAGGATGAACGTCTCCGCCCGCAGGCCCTCCAGACGGCCGCCCAGCGAAAGGTCGCGCAACGCCTGTCGCGGCGCCACGGGCAACCTCGCCAGCAACTCATCGACCTTCGACGGGTCCTTGTTCGTCAGCAGGTCGAACGCGGCGCGACCCTCCGGCGTCAGGCGCCACAGCTCACCCGTCGCCTCCGGCTCGCGGTCGACGAGCGCGCGCAAGAGGATGTTGCGGTCCCTGCCGTCGCTCAGGCGGTTGATGACCTGCTCGGACATCACGTCGACGCTGTGTTCGTCCGGCGTCCACGTCTCTTCCAGTCCGTCGTAGGAGATGGCGCCTGTGGTGACCGACCTCAGCACGTCGGTCGCATCGTAGTAACCGCCGAAGGAGACGGCGTAGGCGACGTCGTCGTTGATGCGGGAGTCGGCGGCGGCGAGCAGCGCCAGCGGCGACCCCACGCTCACGCCGATGTAGCCGATCTTGTCCGCCTTGACGTAGGGCTGCTGCTGCAGGTACTGGAACTCCGCCACCAGGGCGTCGACCTCATGCGGGTAGATCATCTCAGCTTCCAGGTCGGGCGAGAACGCAACAAGCATGACGAAGCCTGCCCGCGCCACGTCGCCGGCGAGGCGCGTCAGACGTGGGTCGTCGGGCTCCAACGGCGGCGCCCCCGGCGAAAGGATCATCGCGCCGTGCTGTCCCTCGTCGCCGGGCCGGTAGATGTCGACCGGGACGAAGCGCGAGTCGTACTGGATGATCGTCCGCTCCCGGACCGGCGTGTTCGTCACCCACGTGACGGGACGCACGGGCAGCGGCACCATCATATCGGGGAGGAAGAAGGCGCTGGTGACAGCGGCGCGCCCGGAGGTCGTGCAGGACAAGACGACGCTGAAAACCACGAGTACGGCGAAGGCGGGGATGAGAGGCCAGGAGCGGCGCAGCGCGGCGGGTCGCCTGCGCGGGAGATCGGACATGCGTATTGCCTCGTGGGGTCTGCTGGGGCCGTGCCTACCGGCAGGCAGGCCCGACCTCCAGTTTGCCATCGCCCCATTCGAGCGTCAACGACGCCGCTCCTCGCGCCTGCCGGTCCGGCGCCGGCAAGTGCGAGACCCCGAACAGGCCCTTATGTAGCTTACTTCTCTGCCACGCTAGGTCGCGCCGTCGCTAGATCTCCAGCGCGGCAGCGGCGCCTTCGTGGACCGCGTTCCATATCGTGCGCGGCTCCACGCAGTCCCCCACCTCCCGCACCTCCACCCCCGACGCCTTCAGCGCCTCGACCAGCTCGCGACGCGGCGCGCGCCCCAGTGCCAGGATCACGCTGTCGGCGGGCGCCGTCTCCTCCCACGCCAAGTCGCGATAGTTGAACACGACGCCCTCGCCGGTTATCGTCTTGACCTTCGCCCCCGCGCGGATCCGCAGGTTCGGCTCGTCGTGCATCAGCTCCATCAGTAGCTGCGACCGCCACTGGTCGTGCAGGTAGGGCGTGCCGGTGATGACGGCGTTCGCGTCCGGGTCCGCGCGCTCGTCGAGGAGGACGACCTGCTTCCCCATCCGCGCCAGGCCCAGCGCCAGCTCCGCCCCCATAGCGCCGACCACCACGACCTTCTCGCCCAGCTCCGGCAGCTTTTCCAGGTAGTCCTCCTGCCGCAGCACGTGCGACATCTCCGCGCCGGGGATGTCCGACGCGACGGGCGCGGAGCCGGTCGCGACCACGACGACGTCCGGGCTTAGCGCCTTCACGCTCTCGACCGTCGCTTCCTTGCCCGTCTCGATCTTCACGCCCGCCTTCTCCAGCCGTCGCTGCACGTACGAAACCGTCTGCCCCAGCTCTCGCGTGTAGACGCGGGGAATGGAGTCGCTCAGGTTGACCAGGCCGCCCAACCGCTCGCTCTTCTCGATCAGCGTCACCTCGTGGCCACGCGCCGCCGCGACGTCCGCCGCCTCCAGCCCGCCGACGCCGCCGCCGACGACCACCACCCGCTTCGGTCTTTCCACGCGCGCCTCGGCGAGCGCCCTCTTCGCGGGCAGGCCGAGGAAGGGGTTAACGGCGCAACCCAGCGATGCCCCCTCCGGCGCGCCCATCCAGGGACAGGCCCCACAGGCGATGCACTGGCGGATCTCGTCCCAGCGGCCCTCCAGCATCTTGCGCGGGAAGTCGGGGTCGGCCATCAGCGCGCGACCGAACGCGACGAGCGACACGCGCTCCTCGGCGAGTATCTTCTCGACGAGGCGCGGGTGCGTGATCCGTCCGATGCCGATGACCGGCACGTCGACGGCCTTCTGGATCTCCTCGGCCCAGGGGATCATGACGCCGCGTGGGAAATAGAGAGGTGGCCCAACCCAGTAGAACTTCTCGAAGTTGCCGCCGGAGACATCGATAGCGTCGATGCCGGCGGCGACCAGTCGCGGCGCGATCTCCTTCGCGATGAACGTCGGCGTCAGGCCGCGGTCGCCCATGCCCTCGTAGCCGCTGATGCGCAGGCTGAGCGCGAAGTCCGGTCCGACCTTGGCGCGGGAGCGCCTGATCATCTCCTCGGCGAAGACGGCGCGGTCGCGGCCGTACTTGTCATCGCGGCCGACGTTCGTGTACGGCGACATGAACTGCATCGGCAGGAAGCCGTGCGCGGCGTGAAAGAGGGCGCCGTCGAAGCCGGCCTGCTTCGCCTTGAGCGCCGCCGAAGCGTACTGGTCGAGATACTCCTCAACCTCCTCGGCGCTGAGGCCGCGCGGCTGCCACCCGTGGTAGGACGGCGTCTTGTCCGAGGGCGCGACCGGTCGCCAGTCCCCCTTGCCGCTCAGCAACGCCTCGATGTTCGGATGCTGGCGGCCGCCCTGATAGAGCTGCACCGTCGC
>DATLAX010000187.1:0-6302 GCA_035527215.1 Dehalococcoidia bacterium | reverse complement strand
GGAGCGCTCGCCGGCCGGTCAGGACACGGACACGGCCGCCGATTTCGTCGACAATGCGAATCCGTCGCCGGGCAGAGGCATCGGTGAACCCGCCGTGGCGGGCGCGTCCGTCCAGCGCCGGGTTGTTGGCAGCAGCGTCATGTTTTCGCCGCCGCAGGCAGCGGCGACAGCGTCGAGCAGTGCGGCGCTGCGGCTTCTCGTGTCGTTTGCGGCAGGCGGCATTGCGCTGGCCGCCGGTCTCTCGGCCGGGATCTACTGGCAGCGGCGTCTGAAGCTGCTCGGCTAGAATGCGCGGGACTAGCAGTCGAGCGTTCGAGCCGAGAACGAGCAATGAATATGCGCGTCCTTGCCCGTCCGCAGAGGCGTTGCCTATAATCGAACAGGGGATCTGGAGACCGGCTGGACCGGTCACTGGAGATGACATGGCAGAGGAACATCACAGCCCCCCGGGCAAGATTGCGATAGATGGGCCCGCCGCCTGCGGCAAGAGCGCTGTCGGCAACCTGGTAGCGAACCGCCTCGGTTTCCGCTTCCTGGATACCGGGATGATGTACAGGGCATTCACATGGCTCGTGCTGGACCGAAACGTGGATCCGGAGGATGAGGAGGCGGTGGCGAAGCTGGCTCGGGGCGTCAAGATCGAAGTGGCCGCGGCTCTCCCAAACACAGGAGATTCCGGCCGGGTGATTGTTGACGGCCGGGACGCGACGGCTTTCCTCGTGCGGCCCGACGTCGAGGCGGCGGTTTCGCTGGTATCACGGCTGCCGGCCGTGAGGGAGGCGATGGTGCGGCTGCAGCGCGAGGTATCGGAAGGCGGCGAAATCGTCGTCGCCGGACGTGACATCGGTACGGTTGTTCTGCCGGACGCCGATCTGAAAGTGTACCTCGATGCGTCGCGACTGGAACGGGCGCGGCGACGTTACGAGCAGGCGAGACTTCGCGGCCAGGAGATAACTCTCAAGAGCGTCCTCGATGAAATGGAGCGCAGAGACGGCATCGACAGCTCGCGTGAAGCCTCACCGCTGCGGGCCGCTGACGACGCCGTCGTTCTCCCTACCGACGATCTGAACCCCGATCAGGTCGTCGAAAGGATACTGGCGCTGACACGTTGAAGTATGTAACCCCGCCCTTTTACTGGTCGTTTCTCGGTCTCGTAAAGGCCATAGTCTTCACCTTCGCCCGAGTGGAGGTCTCCGGCAAAGAGAACGTGCCTCGCCGAGGACCACTCATCGTCGCCGCCAACCATTTCAACAACGCCGACCCGCCCGTACTCGGGGCAACGGTGCCCCGGCGCCTGTGTTTCATGGCAAAGCATGAAATGTTCCAGTGGCCCGTGCTCGGGCTTGCGGCACGATTGGGCGGCGCCTTCCCTGTTCGTCGCTCTGAGGCCGACCTGGGCGCGTTGCGAAAGGCATCGGCCGTCTTGCGACGGGGCGAGGCGCTGGCCATGTTCCCGGAGGGCACTCGCAGCACAGACGCGAGGCTGCACAAGGCGCACCCGGGTACAGCGCTGCTGGCCCTGCGCAGCGAGGCGCCGGTCCTCCCGGTCGCCATTTCCGGTACGGAGAAGGTTGTCCTCATCAGACTCCCTCTGGACCTGATACGTCTGCGGCGGCCGCGCGTCCGTGTCGTCATCGGGCGACCGTTCTTTCTGCCACCGGTAGAGCGCGTAACAGCCGAAGAAGCCATGCGCTGCACAGACATCATCATGGGGCGCATCGCCGCCCTTCTGCCTCCTTCCTACAGGGGCGAATACGGTGAGGCAGCACCTGCCGAATCCGAGCCGGAAAGAGCGCAGTAGGAGTCAAATGGAGATCCTGCGCGCCAGCGACATGGGCTTCTGCTTCGGGGTGCGCCGCGCGGTCGAGATGGCGGAGAAGGCGGCAGCGGAGTTGGGAGAGCTCGCGAGCCTGGGCTCCGTCGTCCACAACCAGCAAGTGGTCCAGCGCCTCACCGAGCTGGGGGTCCATGTGGTCCGGCGCCCCGCCGACGCGCGGGGTCGCGCCGTGATCGTCCCTTCGCATGGTGTCGCGCCGGCGGTGGTGGAGGAAGTCAAGCGACTGGGCCTGCGCGTCATCGACGCCACGTGTCCCATGGTCACACGCTCGCAGCAATGGGCAAGGCGGCTCTCTCAGGATGGTTTCACGGTCATCATCTTCGGGAACCCCGACCATCCTGAGGTTCGCGGTGTGCTGGGATGGGCGCAGGGCAAAGGGATGGCCTTCCCGGACGAGCAGTCGCTGAAAGCGCTGCCGCTGCCGTCACGCATCGCCGTGCTATCGCAAACGACGCAGACGGAGGCGCGATTCGCGTCTTTCGTCGGGAGTCTGCTGGATTTCCATCTGAAGGGCGTTCGCGAGCTGCGGGTCATCAACACCCTCTGCAACGCGACGACGAGCAAGCAGGCGGCGACCCGGGAGCTGGCGCGCACGGTCGACCTGATGATCGTCGTCGGCGGCCGCGAGAGCGCCAACACGCGCCATCTGGCCGAGGTCGCGAGCGCCGAGGGCGTCGAGACGCACCAGGTGGAGTCGCCGTCTCAGATCGACGGCGCATGGCTGCGAGGACGGGATAGAGTGGGCGTCACGGCCGGCGCGTCGACGCCTAATGAGGCCGTCGAGGCCGTCGTGGCGCGGCTCGAGGAGCTTGCCTGATGGCCCTGCCCACCGGCAGGCAGGCCGTGGCCCGCGGGCCGGCAGGCGGCACGGTCCGCCAAGTCGCTCCCGGCAGCCTCGCCGAACGGGTCGGTCTGCGCCCCAACGACAGACTCCTCGCCATCGACGGCCATCCCCTGCGCGACGCTATCGACTTCCATTTCTGCGCCGCGGAGGAGCATTTTCGCCTCGCGTTCCAGCGCGGCGGCGGCATTACGGACATTCTCGTCGAGCGGCGCTCCGGCGAGGACCTCGGCATCGAGTTCGAATCGACCGTCTTCGACCGCGTCCGCACCTGCAACAACGACTGCTTCTTCTGCTTCCTGAAGGGGCTGCCCGCCGGGCTGCGACCGTCCCTGTACCTGAAGGACGACGACTTCCGTCTCAGCTTCAGTCAGGGCAACTTCGTCACGCTATCGAACCTGACGGCCGCTGACTGGCAGCGACTGGAAGAGCAGCGTCTCAGTCCGCTGAACGTATCCGTGCACGCCACTGAGCCCGCCCTGCGGCGCCGGATGCTCCGAAGCCGCCGCGCGCCCGACATCATCGCTCAGCTCCGGCGGCTGAGCGATCTCGGCATTCGCGTCAACACACAGATCGTGCTCTGCCCCGGCCTCAACGACGCCGACCACCTGGCGCGAACGGTCCATGATCTGGCAGAGCTGCATCCGGCCGTCCAGTCGATAGGCATCGTTCCCGTTGCGGCGAGCCGGCACGCCTGGGGACGGTCGAGCGACGACGACAGGGCGTGGCTTGCGCCCATCACGCGGGAATACGCTCGGCGCGTCATCGCGCAGGTCCGGCCGTGGCAGCGGGAATACCGCCGGCGTTTCGGCGTCGATCTGGTGTACCTGGCCGACGAGTTCTACCTTGTCGCAAACGTGAGGCTGCCGGCGTCGAGGCGTTACGACGGGTATCCGCAGTACGAGAACGGCATCGGCATGACGCGCGCCCTGATCGAGGACTGGCGGCGGCTGCGGCGACGGCTGCGGGCGCTCGACGCCTCTCCTCTCGGGCCAAAACGGGTGACGCTCGCCTGCGGCACGCTCATCGCCCCGACGCTGTCCGGAATAGCACTGGAGTTGACGTCGCTGGCGGGCATCGATGTGCGCGTCGCGCCCGTCGAGAACCGGCTTCTCGGGCCGCGCGTCACCGTCTCGGGCCTGCTGGCGGCCGCCGACATCGTCGAATCCCTTCGAGGCCGTGATCTCGGCGACCTGGTGGTGCTGCCGCGTCATGCCATCGACCACGCCGGCGCCCTTTTCCTCGACGGGGCCACGCCCGACGACGTGAGCGCAGCCCTGGCGACGCCGGTCGTTTTCGCTTCGACGATGAGCGACCTGCTCCGACTAATGCGCGTGTGGCCAGTGTCACGCCTGTAGTACAATAGCGCTGTAGACGCCGTTCCAGGTGGAGACGGGAGGCAGGAAGCCTTGTGTGGCATCATTGGATACGTAGGGCCGCGCCAGGCGGGGCCCTTGTTACTCGAGGGGCTGCGGCGCCTGGAGTACCGCGGCTACGATAGCGCCGGCATCGCCGTCATCGACGGCGGCGGCGTTCCCTCCCTTGTGAAATCCGTCGGAAAGCTGGAAAGCCTCGCCGCCTGCCTGGAAGGCAGCTTCCCCGAAGGGACCATCGGCATCGGCCACACGCGCTGGGCGACGCACGGCCGCCCCAGCGACGCCAACGCCCATCCCCATTGCGACTGCGACAACAGCGTCGTCGTCATTCACAACGGCATCGTTGAGAACTATCTCCCCCTCAGACAGCGGCTTCGCGAAGAAGGGCACATATTCGTCTCGGACACCGATACCGAGGTCATACCGCATCTGATCGAGTCGGAGCTGGCGCGGGGGCTGTCGCTGGTGGAGTCGGTCCGGAGCACGATTGGGCAGCTAGAAGGCGCCCACGCCCTGCTTGTCATGTCGGCATGCCAGCCGGACACGGTCGTGGCGGCGCGAGTAGGGAACGCCGGCGGCGTCGTCATCGGCTACGGCGAGGGCGAGATGTTCCTCTCCAGTGACCTGCCCGCTCTCCTGACGCATACGCACCGGATGGTCTTCCTTACCAGCGGCGACGTCGCGGCCGTCACCAGCCAGGGCGCCACCTACTGGACCGGCAACGGTAAGCCGGAGCAGCGGATACCGCAGAGCATACCCTTCGACCCCATGGCCGCGGCCAAGGGCGGTCATAAGCACTTCATGCTCAAGGAGATCATGGAGCAGCCGGAGGCGGTGCTGGACACCATCCGGGACAGGATCCAGTTCGATCCGCTGGGGCTGCAACTCGAAGACATGCCACCCACAGAAGCGTTGAAGCGCGTCCAACGAGTTGTCCTGGTGGCGATGGGCACGAGCCTGCACGCGGCCATGGTCGGCAAGCACTACATCGAGCAACTAGCGGGGCTCCCCGCGGAGGTCGACAACGCCTCGGAGTTCCGCTACCGGAAGCCGATAATCGGAGCCGAGACACTCGTCATCTCCGTGGCGCAGTCCGGCGAAACCGTGGACACGCTGGAGGCGATGGCGGAGGCGAGACAGAGCGGCGCCCTGGAGATAGCCGTCTGCAACACGCCCGGCAGCCAGGCGACTCGCGTCGCCGACGCCGTGGTGTATACGCGCTGCGGCCTGGAGATAGGCGTCGCCAGCACGAAGACGCTTCTCGGATCTATCGTCGCTCTCTACATGCTCGCCTGCTACCTCGGCCGGGAGCGAGGCCATCTGGACGAGGCGCAGCTCGGCGACCTGCTAACGCCGCTGGCGCACATGCCGCAGCTCATCGGCAGCGTCGTCGGCAGGGCGGAGGAGTTCGAGGGCCTGGCGCACACGTTCTTCCGGTACCAGGACTTCCTCTACCTCGGAAGAGGCATCGAGTATCCGATAGCCATGGAAGGCGCCCTTAAGCTCAAGGAGGTGAGCTACATTCACGCCGAGGGGTACCCGGCGGGCGAGATGAAGCACGGGCCTATCGCCCTGATCGACCAGGAGATGCCGGTTGTGACTATCGTCGTCCGCGATCACCTGCGCGACAAGATGATCTCCAACCTGGAGCAGGTGAAGGCGCGGGACGGCATCGTCATCGCGCTGGCAACCGAGGGCGACGAGGAGATCGCGAAGCTGGCGGACCACGTCATCTACCTGCCCGAGACGACACCCCTCCTGATGCCACTGCTGACGGCGATACCGCTGCAATTGCTCGCCTACCACATCGCCGTGTACCGCGGCTGCGACGTGGACCAGCCGCGTCACCTGGCAAAGACCGTCACCGTCGAATAGGGGTTCCCCCCAGGGGGAAGCCGCCTATTGTCCTTATTCCCTTTCGCCCGATAATATACTGTCTTCATTTCCCGAAGATCCCGATCGCCCCAGAGCGACACCCCGGTAATCGCGGACGAAGATAGGAAGGAGGCCTGGGCTCAAAGAATCGCTGTTAGCCGCTCGTCAGTCGTAGCCATCATGGCAGAATTGGGGGAGCGCTATGAAGGCGAGAAGATTTCCACCTGACACGTGCAGGAAACCAGAACCGAGAAAACCCGACATCAGGCAGCTCTTCGAGATGCTGCCAACATTCGAACGACGCTATCTAGAGGTCATCATACTGTGCGTACTGCTTTTGATAGTCAGCAGCAGCCTCCTCGAGAAGATGGGG
>DATLAX010000186.1:0-4643 GCA_035527215.1 Dehalococcoidia bacterium | reverse complement strand
GGCGTCTTTCTTCCCACTCTCCCGCCCGCGAGGGGGTTTTTCGGAATCAAGGGGACACCCCCTGGACCCCGGCAAAGGGGCTCCGTCCCTCTGCGCTTCCTGTCGCGCGGTCCGAGAGGGCCGGCGGTTACACGAGGGAGGCGACGAGGTCGCCCATTTCGGTTGTGGACATGCCCATGCGGCCGGCGTTCAGGGACTTGATCTTGCCGCTGCCGAGCGCCTTGATTATCGCCTGCTCGATGCGGTCGGCGGCCTGCTCTTCGCCCAGCTCGGCGACGAGCATCTGGACGGCGCCGATGGCCGCCAGGGGGCAGATGACGTTCTGGCCGGTGTACTTGGGGGCGCTGCCGCCGATGGGCTCGAACATGGAGACGCCCTGCGGATTGATGTTGCCGCCGGCGGCGATGCCCATGCCGCCCTGGATCATGGCGCCGAGGTCGGTGATGATGTCGCCGAACATGTTCTCGACGACGATGACGTCGAACCACTCGGGGTTCTTGATGAACCACATGCAGGTGGCGTCGACGTGGGCGTACTCGCGCTTGATGTCGGGGTAGTCGGCCTCGCCGACCTCGTTGAAGGCGCGCCACCAGGTGTCGTGGACGAAGGTGAGGACGTTCCTCTTGCCGACGAGGTGGAGCTGCTTCATCTTGTTGCGCTTGCGCGTGAGGTCGAAGGCGTAGCGGATGGCGCGCTCGGCGCCGAAGCGGGTGGTCAGGTGCACCTGCGTCGACACCTCCTGCGGCGTGCCCTGGTACTGGAAGCCGCCCATGCCGCCGTAGAGGCCCTCGGTGTTCTCGCGCACGACGATGAAGTCGACGTCCGCCGGCCCCTTGTCCTTGAGGGGGCAGTCGACGTTGGGGTAGAGCTTGACGGGGCGCAGGTTGATGTACTGGTCGAGCTCGAAGCGCAGTTGCAGGAGGACGCCCTTCTCCAGGATGCCGGGAGCGACGTCGGGGTGGCCGATGGCGCCGAGGAAGATGACGTCGAATTGGCGCAGCTCGTCGATGGCGCTGTCGGGGAGCGTCTCGCCGGTGCGCATGTAGCGTTCGCCGCCGAAGTCGTAGGTAGTCGTCTCGTACTTGAAGCCGGTCGCGTGCGCGGCCGCTTCCAGCACTTTTAGCCCTTCGCGGACGACCTCAGGACCTGTCCCATCGCCTGGGATGACTGCTATTCGGTACACTCTCTTGCCTTTCCAGTCGGGAGGACTAAAGTCCTCCCCTACATCGTGACGCTAGTCGTTGTCTGGGCCCTCACGGGGCGCGGGCGCGACCTGTCAGCAGCCGGGCTCGCCGAGGTGGCCGCAGCAATCGCGACGCGTCCGCAGCCTTGTCCAGTTGTTGCGGAAGGTGAGCGCCAGCTTTCGATGAAACGGCAGCTTCGACTCCCGCCAGTTGGTGAAGAGTGCCCGCAGGCTCGGGCGCGGCCTCCGCTCGCTTGCCATTCTACACAACTCCTTTGCCCGCAATGGAGCGTCGGCACGGTCGCCGAAACATGAGCGATCTTCTTCCCACCCGCCCGCCCTCGTGGCGTTCTGGAGAATCAGGGGGACACCCCCTGAAACCCCCGTCAGATGGGAGAGCCCCTCTGAACTCCCCCAGACGGGGCTTAGATGTCACCGGTCGCTATGCGCTCTTGGCGGCCAAGCGTTTCTTAGTGTATTCGACCAGGCCGCCGGCGCGCATGAGTTCCAGCATGAACGGCGGATAGGGCTTGGCCTGGAACGTCGCGCCCTTCGTCAGATTGCGGATGGCGCCCGACTCCAGGTCGACTTCCAGCTCGTCGCCGGCGTTGGTGCCGTCGACGGCGCCGTCGCACTCGAGGATCGGCAGGCCGATGTTGATAGCGTTGCGATAGAAGATGCGCGCGAAGCTATCGGCGATGACGCAGCTAACGCCCGCGGCCTTGATGCAGAGCGGCGCGTGCTCGCGCGAGGAGCCGCAGCCGAAGTTCGTCGTGGCGACGATGACGTCGCCGGGCTGCACTGTCTTCACGAATTCGGGGTCGATGTCCTCCATGCAGTGCTCCGCCAGCTCCTGCGCGTCGTTGATGTTGAGGTAGCGCGCCGGGATGATGGCGTCGGTATCGACGTTGGCTCCGTACTTGTGGACGTGTCCGCGCAGGGTCATTTCACTACCTCCTCCGGGCCCGCCAGACGGCCTGCAATCGCGCTGGCGGCGGCGACGGCCGGGTTTGCCAGGTAGACTTCCGAGCGCACGTGGCCCATGCGTCCCGGGAAGTTGCGATTGCTGGTGCTGACGCAGCGCTCGCCTTCGGCGAGGATGCCCATGTAGCCGCCGAGGCAGGGGCCGCAGGTCGTCGTCGCGACGGCGCAGCCGGCCTCGGCGAATACCTCCAGGAGGCCCTCTCGCAACGCGTCCAGGTAGACGTCCGTCGAAGCCGGGACGACGATGCAGCGCACGCTGTCGTGCACCTTTCGACCGCGCATGACCTCCGCGGCGAGGCGCAGGTCCGCCAGGCGGCCGTTGGTGCAGCTACCGATGAAGACCTGGTCCATCTTCGAGCGCGGCGCCTTGCTGAGGGGCACGGCGTTGGCCGGCGACGAGGGCAGGGAGACCATCGGCTCCAGCTGCGATACGTCGTACTCGTGCGTCGCCTGGTACTCGGCGTCAGGGTCCGGCTCGTAGACCTTCCAGTCGCGCTTTGCCCGCTGCCGGACGTAGGCGAGGGTTGTGTCGTCGGGGGTCATGAGGCCGGCCTTGCCGCCCGCCTCGATGGCCATGTTGGACATTGTGAAGCGGCCCTCCATGCCGAGATCACGCAGGGCGTCGCCGTGGAACTCCATGGCACAGTAGAGGGCGCCGTCGACGCCGACGTCGCCGATGGTGTGCAGGATTATGTCCTTGCCGCCGACCCAGCGGCCGAGCTTGCCGCGGTAGACGAACTTGATCGTCGGCGGGACGCGCATCCAGATGTCGCCGGTGGCCATGGCGCAGGCGATGTCGGTTGAGCCCATGCCGGTGGCGAAGCAGCCGAGGGCGCCGTAGGTGCAGGTGTGGGAGTCGGCGCCGACGACGGCGTCGCCGGGCAGGACCCAGCCGTGGTCGGGCAGGAGGACGTGGTCGACGCCGGCGCGGCCCTGCTCGTAGTAGACGGCGCCCTGCGATAGGGCGAAGGCGCGCATCATCTTGGCGTTTTCGGCGCTCTGGATGTCCTTGTTGGGTATGAAATGCGACGGTATGAAGGCCACGCGCCGCGGGTCGAAGACGCGCTCGACGCCGAGCTTGTGGAACTCCTGGATGGCGAGCGGCGCCGTGACGTCGTTGGACATGACGAAGTCGACGCGGACGTTGACGAGCTCGCCGGGTCGGACCTCGTCGCGGCCGCAGTGGGCGGCGATTATCTTCTCAGCCAGTGTCATTGCCATATCTTCTTCTCGCTAGTCTAGCTATCCACAAACTCGTCAAGGTAGAGCATGCGGGGGAGTTGCAGATACTTGTCGCCGTGCGCCAGCGGCGGGCGTCGAGCGACCCGCGCCAAGGGTCGCCGCCAGCGCCTGTCGTTTGTGATCGTGGCATCGCATTCGCCAACAATCCCTGTGGCCAATACGATGGCGTCCGGTACTTCGAGTCCGTCGGCCCTGGCAAAGGCTGCCTGCATGACCACGGGCCGGGTCACGTCAACCATCTCGACTTGAGGCTTGAGCTCGGTCAACTCGATGACCCGTTGGGCGCGGTCCAGGTCGTTCGTCTGGATTGCCTTCACCAGAAGCTCCATTTGCACGATGGCAGAGATCACCGCTTGCAGCGATCCTCCGAAAACCAGCCGGAAGAGGCCCGCGAGGAGCTCAGACCGGCCAGGTTCATCCTCCAAGTAGTAGATGAGGATGTTCGTATCAAGGTTCACGCGCCGGCATCGCGACAGCTCCCCTAGGAATCGTTGCTGTCCGCCCGGCGTCGCCAACTTGCCCGCTCCTTGCGCACGTATTCATCCATCTCTTCGACTGTCTTGCCGTATACGCCCTTCATGCTCCCACGGAAGTATTCTACCCAGTCCTCCGGCTCCGGGCGCAGGATGATGCGGTCATCTTCCAGGCGCAGCATGAGTTTGCGTCCGGGCTCAAGCCCCAGACGGCGCACCATTGCCACCGGCAGGGTAATCTGGTTCTTGCTCGATATCTTTGCCACAGCCACTTGCGGCACCCCTTCAGCGGCCGTCGCAAGGTATTCCAGTACGGCCTCTCGCACTTTACTATGAGGCGTGTCCTTGGGCAAGGCCGTGCCTCCTTTACTGAGGCTTAGTATACTTGGTCTTCTTCTCGTCTGTCAAGTCGGTTGCGCGGCGCTGGACGTCCGGCATGCGGTTGAGCGCGTTCATGAGCGCCTTCGCCGCCGCGACGATGATGTCCGTGTCGGCGCCGCGTCCGACGTAGGTGTTGCCGTCGGCCTGGACTCGTACCAGCACCTCACCGAGGGCGTCGATGCCGGCGGTGATGCTCTTGACGGAGAACTCGAGCAGGGTATTCGGCACGCCGACGATGGCGTCGATGGCCTTGAAGACGGCGTCGACGGGCCCGGTGCCGGTGGCGGTCTCGACGATCTCGGCGCCGCCCGGGGCTTTGACCCGGACCGTCGCGGTGGGCACGAGCTGGTTGCCGCAGGAGACTTGCAGCAGGTCGAGGT
>DATLAX010000185.1:0-4855 GCA_035527215.1 Dehalococcoidia bacterium | reverse complement strand
ACCATGCCGCAACGAATGGCGCGGGTCTCTTGGCGGCTCCTCCTGTTGGGGGTCCTGTTCTGCGCGGCTGGTCTCGTTCTTACCGCGCGCCTGGCCCAGCTTCAGATCATCAGCCACGGGCACTACGCGGTGGAAGCGGAGGACGAGCACATGGGCGTCGAGAAGGTGTTTCCCCCGCGTGGCGCCATCCTCGATAGGAACGGCTACCCCCTTGCCCTCACTCTCGATACGTATGATATCTACATAAACCGTAAAGTGTGGCAAGATCAGAAGCTGGCGGCCGACGGCGCGGAGGCGCTCTCCTCCATCCTCGGAAAGCGACCCGACGAGATAGTCGCGGCGCTTGGGCCGGACACGGAGGGCGACGTCCTCATCGCGGGGAGCATCGGCTACGACGCGGGGAGGAAGATCATCGAGATGGGCGTGCCCGGAGTCAAGGCGACGGCGACGATCGTCCGCTTCCACCCGGAGGGCGACCTCGCGTCGGCCCTGCAGGGCTTCGTCGGCCGCGACCAGACGGGGCTCGCCGGCCTGGAAGCCGACCTGCAGGACCAGATCGGCGGCGTAGCGGGAACTCTCTACTTCGAGCGTGACAGCATGGGCAATCGGATTCCCTTCGGCTACCGGCAGATCACGAAGCCGCAGCCGGCTTCCGACGTCAGACTGACGATCGACCGCTACATTCAGGAGGCGGCGGAGCAATCACTGGACACGGCCATCGAGACGAACGGCGCCAACGGCGGGACGATCATTGTCATGGAGCCGAAGACGGGCGCGATCCTGGCGCTGGCAAGCCGCCCTACCTTCAAGCTCAGCGAGCTCGACCTGGCCGACGAATCGAAGATGGAGCTCTACCGGAACCGCGCCGTCACCGACCTCTATGAGCCCGGCTCGGTCATGAAGGTCGTGACGATGGCGACGGCGGTAGACCTCGGCCTCGTAACGCCGAACACAACGTACGACGACACCGGCATGGCGTACGTCGGCGGCTACGCAATCGAAAACTGGGACTTCTCTGCCAATGGCACGACGACCATGACGCAACTGCTGCAAAAGAGCCTTAACACGGGCGCGGTCTGGGTGGGCCAGCAGATCGGGCCCGAGCGCTTCTATGAGCACGTGAAGCGGTTCGGCTTCGGTGAGGCGACCGGCGTCGATCTCGGCGGTGAAGCGGCGGGCATCATGCGCACGAGCGACGACACCGACTGGTATCCCTCCGACCTGGCGACGAACTCCTTCGGCCAGGGGATCAGCGTGACGCCTCTGCAGATGATCAGCGCCGTCGCCGCGATCGCCAACGGCGGCGAACTGATGCGGCCATACATCGTCCAGGAGGTCGTCGGGCCGGACGGCAGCCACGAGACGCAGCCGCAGGTCGTGCGACGCGCTATCTCGGAATCGACGTCACGGACGCTCACGGCGATGATGAACGACGTGGTGGAAGGCGTGCCCTCGCATGGAGCGCGCATCCACGGCTATCATGTTGCGGGGAAGACCGGAACCAGCTTCATATCGGTGTCGGGCGGCTACGCGCCGGACAGGGTAATCACCTCCTTCGTCGGCTTCGCCCCGGTGAGCGATCCAAGGATGATCGTTCTGGTGAAGATCGACGAGCCTCAGGGAGAGCAGCTTGGGGGCATTGTGGCGGCCCCCGTCTTCGCTGAACTGGCCCCGAAGATCCTCGCCTACCTCGGCATCCCGCCTGATGCGCCCGCGCTGGTGCAGCAGGACGGTTAACGGTGCATCTGCGATGATTAGAGCAAACGAGCTGACGGAAAGCCTCGGGCCTCTCCTCCTGCGGACGGTCGGCGGACAACCGGCCGGCTTCCGCCACGTGGTCGTCGACTCGCGGGAGGCGCGCGCAGGCGACCTTTTCGTCGCGCTGCCGGGGGAGCACAGGGACGGGCACGACTTTCTGACCGACGCCCTCGGACGCGGCGCCGCCGGCCTGCTGGTGCGACAGCTTCCTCAAACGCTGCCCGACGGCGCGGTAGCATACGTCGTCGAGGACACGCTGCCAGCGCTGCAGAAGATCGCCGCAGGGCACCGCGCAACGCTGCCGGTGCAAGTGATAGCGGTCACCGGCAGCGTCGGCAAGACGACGACGAAGGAGATCGCGGCTTCTATCCTGAGCCAGCGCTTTCGCGTGCTCAAGAACGAGGCGAACTTCAACAACGAGATCGGCCTCCCGTTGACGCTGCTAAGCCTGACACCACGGCAGGAGAAGGCCGTGCTGGAGATGGGTATGTACGCGCCGGGAGAGATCCGCCTTCTCTGCGAGTTGGCCCGGCCGCACACCGGCGTGATCACGAACGTCGGTCCCGTCCACCTGCAGCGTCTCGGCAGCCTCGAGGCGATTGCCGCTGCGAAGGCGGAGCTTGTGGCAGCGCTGCCCGACGACGGCATCGCGATCCTGAACGGCGACGACCCGCGCGTGATAGCGATGGCGGACAAGACCAAGGCGCGAGTCCTGGTCTTCGGAACTTCAAGCGATTGCGACGTGCGGGGAATCGATTTGGAGAGCAAAGGACTCGATGGCATTTCCTTCACGCTTGGATATGGCGGCGAGAGCTTGCGCGTAAGGACGCGCCTGCCCGGACGGCACCTGCTGCCAAATGCGCTGGCCGCGGCGGCCGTGGCGTTGGTGGAAGGGATGACGTTGGATGAAGTGGCGCAGGCTCTCGCCGTCGCTCGTGTCCCGTTGCGTCTTCACGTCTATCGCGGCCGCAACGACTCTACGATCCTCGACGACACGTACAACGCCAGCCCGGCGTCGATGCTCGCCGCCCTGGAGTTGCTGGCCGACCTTCCCGGGCGGCGGATAGCGGTGCTGGGGGACATGCGGGAGTTGGGCAGCGAGGAGCGTGAGGGACACCGTTTAGTCGGACGCGAGGTCGCGCGCGTGGCGCAAGTCATCTACGCCGTCGGCGAGCTGGGGTGTCTCATCGGCGAGGAGGCGAAGCGGGCCGGACATCCGGCGGTGAGCCTCTGGCCGTCGAAGGAGGAGGCAGCGCGCCGGCTGGCATCGGAGCTGAGGGTCGGCGACGTCGTCCTGCTGAAGGCATCGCGGGCTATGGCGCTGGAGACAATACTGCCGGAATTGAAGGGCTGACATGGTCTACGCTCTCTTCGTTGGAACAGCCGCCTTCCTGGTCTCGCTGATCGCGGGCAGGTGGGTCGTCGCCTACCTGGCGGCACGCGGCCTGGGCAAGCAGATATCGGCGGATGCACCGGCGTCGCACGCCGTCAAGGCGGGCACGCCGACGATGGGCGGCCTGCTCATATTCGGCACCGTATTCCTGGTGACAGCGCCGACGAACCTTTTCGAGAAGCGCTCGATATTCCTGCCGCTGGGGATAATCGTTGCCACCGGCATCCTTGGCCTCGTCGACGATTTCCTGACAATCGAGGGTCGCGCCAAGGGCCGCGCCGGCCTGAACAAGCGCCTGAAGACGGGGCTGCTGCTGAGCCTGGGGCTGGCTTCGGCGCTCATCCTCTATTTCGGGCTGGAGGCGCGGAGCATAAACGTCCCCTGGTTGGGCAAGTACGAGATCGGGCTGCTGTACATACCGGTTGCCGTCGGCATCTTCATCGCGACGACGAGCGCCGTCGCCGTCACCGACGGTCTCGACGCGCTCGCGGGCGGGACGACGGCCCTTGCCTTCGCCGTCTACGGGGTCATCGCCTTCCTTCAGGACCAGACGTTCCTGGCGACATTCAGTCTGACTGTCGTCGGTGCGACGCTGGGCTTCCTCTGGTACAACGCCCATCCGGCGCGCGTCTTCATGGGCGACACCGGCGCGCTGGCGCTGGGCTCGACGCTGGCGGTGGTGGCGCTGATGACGGGCTGGTGGCTGATCTTGCCGGTGGTGGGCGTCGTCTTCTTCATGGAGGGACTCTCGACCATCGCCCAGATCGCCTACTTCAAGGTGAGCGGCGGCCGGCGCATCTTCAAGATGACGCCTCTGCACCATCATTTCGAGCTCCTGGGGTGGTCGGAGCCGCAAATTGTCACAAGATTCTGGTTAATTGGCATGGCTGGAGGGCTCCTGGGTATAGCGCTAGCCTTGACAGATTAGTTAAAATGCTATGACGCATAAACAGGACTTCCGGGGCAAGAGAGTGACGGTGGTGGGGCTCGGCATAGAGGGCGTCGACTTGGTGCGCTACTTGGTGGGCAAGGGTGCGCTGGTGACAGTCAGCGACTCACGTCCCCCAGAGCGACTGACTCCCCGTCTGCGAGACCTGGACGGGCTGCCGGTCAGTCTCTCTCTCGGAAGAAACGACCCCGCGGACACGATCACAGCCGACCACGTCTTCGTATCTCAGGGCGTGCCGCTCGACATCCCGGCGCTAACGGCTGCCCGCGATCGCGGCGTGCCGCTCGACTCCATGATGCGCCTTTTCCTCGACCTCTGCCCCGGCCCGGTCGTCGGCATCACCGGCAGCAGCGGCAAGAGCACCGTCACGAGTCTGGTCGAGGCGATGTTCGCGGCGGCGCGGAGAGAGCACGTAGTCGGCGGGAACATCGGCGTCGGGCTGCTGTCGCTGCTCGACGACATCGGGCCGGAGACGTGGGTAGTGCTGGAGATAAGCCACACGCAGTTGGAGCTGATGGCGAAGAGCCCGCACGTCGCCTGCGTCCTGAACGTGACGCCGAACCACCTCGACCGCTACTCCTGGGACAGCTACGTCGCCCTCAAGCGCAACATCCTGCGCCATCAGACGCCGGACGACGTCGCCGTCCTCGGCTACGACAACGAGGTTTCGCGCTCTCTGGCATCCGACGCCCGCGGCAAGGTGATCTTCTTCAGCGACGGCGCCGACCTGCCGGGACCGGCCGCGGTAGTGCGAG
>DATLAX010000184.1:0-4917 GCA_035527215.1 Dehalococcoidia bacterium | reverse complement strand
ACCTGCTCGAATACCTCGCGGCGGACGAGGATGCACCCGGTGCCGGCCACCGATACGTCGAAGGGCTCGGCGCGGCGGTCCCAGTTCATGATAAAGTGCCGCTCTTTGCCGTTTTCGTCCATCAGCATGACGTTGCCGACTATCATATCCTCGGCGCAGACGGGCGTGATGCCGCTTACGATAGGCGCGTCCACATCGAGCAGGCGGTCGAGGGCGTCGGGCGGGGGGATAACATCCGAGTCGAACATGAAAACATGCGTGAGCGTCGCGTTGTCGAGAACGATCCGGCCTATCCGGTTGCGGACGTGATCGACGGGCGCTCCCTTGACCGGCGCTATCGAGACGTCTGTGCGACGCGCCAGGGCCGCCACGTACATCATCGTGTCAGGCTCGACCGTATCGAGTATCGGCATCGACACCAGGATGTGGCGTTCGGTCATGTCCGCCTCCAGAACGCTTGCAATGTCCGCAGCAATTCGAGCGCGGCGGGCTGGACGTACCATTCAAAGCCGAGGTCCCGCATGAAGGGCTCCATCTCGTCGACGGGCACCTCCGTCGCCCAGTCGTGGCAGCCGATTACCGAGCCCGGCCGCACGAAGGGCGCAAATGTCTTGAGTTCGCGGGCCTTGTTGCCCCCGTCGCAGTAGAGCAGGATGTCGGCTGCGGCATCGTCGTCGATCATAAGCCGCAGGAATTCGACGGTGTCTGCCGCGAAGATGTCCCGATGCTCCAGGCAGACGGGCAGGCGCTTGAGCGTCCTGGCGAGTTCGCCCGGCACGGTGTCGGCGGCGTCAATAGAGAGGACGTGGGCGCCGTTGACCGACGCCCACATCCCCAGATATGCGGTCACCCCGCCGTAACCGGTGCCGAGTTCGACGATGCGGCTCGGGCGCAGGACGTCGAGCACGTTCTCCAGGCACCACAGCGCCATCGGAGAGTGCCACGCCTCTACCCCGAAGATGCTCATCTTCGGCCCCAGGTTGTCCGGCAGGGTTATCATTAGACGCTGATTAGCTCCGTGAGCCCTGAGTCCGCGGCCAGGCCCGCGTTGCTCCCAGACATCGGCCTCGACAGGATGCCGAGCACGGCGAGGTTGGTGCCCGTGGTGCCGTCGCCGGCAGTGATGAGCATCTTGACGTAGCGGCCCACGTCGCCGCGCGTCAGGTCGACGTCGATGGCGAAGAGCAGCCCGTCCTCGTCGTCCGCTATCGCATCGGCCAGCGCCGCCGAGGTAATGTTCGCGTAACTCCCGCCGGACGTGTCGCAGGACTGCAGGAGGGGCGCGGCGGTCGTCGCGATGTCGGTCGTGCCGACGGCGACGAGGACACGTATATGCCCCCAACCCTTCGTGTCCGCGTAGGTGAGGCCCGCGGGAGCGCCGTTGTCCTTCAGCTGCGGGGGCACCAGCAGCACGTATTTTTCGAGTTCCACCGGTATCATCGTTCGTTCTCCTTCTTGAAGGTCGCCGGTGGGGGACCGGCCGTTGCCGGCCCCCCGTATCGTCAGCGGGCCTTGTTAGCTCGCGTAGGTAATCAGCGCGCAGATCGGCCCGGCCGCGGACGTGGTGCCGTAGCCGAAGCAGTTGAGCGCGAAACGCTCCGTCGCCCGAATGGCGATGGAGTCGGAGGCGAAGTACACATCCTTCGACTGCGCCAGCGTGAACTCGCGCCGGTCGCCGAAGTACATGCCCTGCTTGAAGTTGCCGAGGAACGCGCACTGCTGGCTCGCGGCCTCGGTCTTGGGCATGACGCTGGAGAACTCCACCGGGTACCCGCGGTAGCGGTACTGCCGCGGCCCGTCGAGCGTCTCGGCGGCGGAGCCCACCGTCGGGATACCGCTGGATACGCCTTGAGCGCGCGGCAGCATCACGGTGAAGTAGAAGTACTTGTGGGCCACCCACACGGCGCCGTCATCGAACTGCGAGGGTAGGACGCCCACGACCTGGTCGAAGTTGCCCAGCGTGATCTCGGCGTAGGTGTCGCCGGCGCCGGTGACGAGGCCGCCCAGGACGGCCGAGGCCGACTGCGCGGAGTAGGACGCCAGGCTCTGGAAGGCGCCGGTGACGCCGGTGTACCCGAAGTAGGTCGACGTACCGTCGCCCAGGAGCCCCGCCTGGTCTTCGACCTTGGCGAAGGCGCGGCCCATCGAGCCGCCGACCAGTTCGCCGATGGCTATGGCCGAATCCTCTGCGAGTTCCGAGGAAATGGCGGTGAGCGCGGCGATCTTTTTGCAGACGAGCGGCACGACCGACAGCACCGGCGAAGAGGCCGTTATGGAGCCTCCCTCGCCCGGCGCGTAGACCGTGACGTCGCTGTCGATCTTCGGCCAGGAGGCGTCGTCGCGGCCTATCGGCACGACGGTCGCGAGGCGCCTCACGAGGCCGTGGGTCTCGATGAGGTTGATGAGGGAGTCGTGAAACTCCGGGGGCACCAGCGCCCCGCCGGCGGATGTCACGCCCTCCTGCATCGCCTTCGCGTTGATGCCGACCTTGTCGAGGTATTCGAGACTCTTGCCCCTGTTGAGAAACGTGGCCATGACGAAATGCCCGAAACGCTTGGAGCATTCGGCATTGGCCCACACGCCGCGGTACTTGCCGGCCGGGTCGTAGACGTCGGCCTTGACGGCCTTCACGAGCTTGCGCATGTCCTCCATCTCGGCCTGGCCGGTCGCCCACTGCGTCTCGAGCGTCTTGATCGTCGCAGCCTGAGCCTTGATGGATTCGTCCTGGCCGGCCAGGGCCGTCTCGACGGGCTCCAGGCGCTTGCCCAGGTTCTCGTCGAGGGCCTTGACCTCGGCCACGAGGTTTTCAAGTTCCATTGCTCTACCCCTTTAATCTGCGGTTGAAGTCCTTCAGGATTTGCTCTGCGCGCTTTGCCTCGGCCCTCTCGACCGCCCGCCTGACTACCGTCTCGACGGCGGCCTCTGACATGCCCCTGCGAAGCGCCTCACGATTGGAGGGAACCGCGACTGCGGAGATCTCGAGGAGGTCGACCTTCGTGTGGGTGTAGACGTCGTCGATTACCGACCCTTCTTTCGGAATGAAGCCGACGCTGAAGGCACGCGCATGGCGCTCCTCGAACAGCGTCCGCCATTCCTGCCCGGCGATTGTCGAGGCAAACGTCATGTCGAACTCCAACACGCCGTCGACCACCTCGATGCGCGAGGCAGAGCCAATGATCGTCGGACGGGGCCCTGAGTAGCCGTGGTCGTGGTTGCCGAGAATGACCGGGTTGGCACGGTACGCCGCCAACGAGTCCACGAATGAACTCGGCAGCATCCGCTCTCCGTCCCGGTCCAGCGCCGGCGTCGACGCCACGGCCGTCAGCTTCCCGTCCTGGATGTCCTTCACCGTCAGGAAGTCGTCCACCCTCTTCAACGCTATCTCCGTCATGCCGCACCTCCGCTAATCCGCCCAAACGTGGCTGCCGCCTCCGTTAGGCAGAGAAGTTTTCTGGTTGACGTGGGCTGAATAGCCCCCGATATCACCTGTTCGATGTGCCGTTCGCGATGCTCGCGCCAGCGCGCCAGGTCCGGCGCTTCGTCCGCGCCCCATGCCCCAACCGCCGATGCGACGATGGTGCGCACGATGGCCGGCGAGGTGTCGCCGTTGCGGCCTGCGGATGCGATGACGGGCGCGATCTCGCTTGTGATGTATTCCCCGAACTTCCCGTAGAACTCCTCCAGCCACGCGAGGAACCGCTCGTGGTCGTCGCCGGCGCGCGCGACGTGCTTTTCAAGTTCTCGCATCTCGGCGCGCGCGAGGCGGCCGGCGAGGTTGGCGATAATCGGGGCGAGGCGGTTTTCCTCATCGGCGGGGGCGTCCTGCGGCGGGGCCTGCGACACGGCGGGCGGCGCAACAGGCTCCGGTGCGGCCTCGTCGGCCGGCTTGGCAGGGGACATGTTGAGCGGCACCAGGAACTCGTCGAGTTCATCCGGGCCGGGGTTCATGTTTTCGAGCGCGCGGACCTCGTTGCGGTTCATCCAGCCGTGGGTGATGGAGGCCTTGTAGACCTCGGCGCGGCTCTTCTCGTCGCCGCGGAGGAGCCCGTCCATCAGGAACTCGATGAAGTACTCGCTGTCGTCGCCCAGAAGCGCCCTCGTGAGCGCCTGTTCCCACCGCACCAGCCACGGCAGCATGGTGTACTTGGCAAAGGACAGCGTCTGGTCGGTGATATTCGAGAACGTTGCGCGTTCGAGATCGCCGATGAGGTGCGGCGGGACGCGGAATATCCCCGCGATCTCGCTCCGGGTCATCTTGCGGCTCTCGATGAACTGCGCGTCCTCGGCGTTCATGCCGATGACCTCGGCCTTGAGTCCTTCCTCGAGGACGGCGACGGACGCGCGGTTCTTGTGCTCGTCCTTCCACGTGCCCTTGAGGTGTTTCAGCGCTTCGGGGCTGAGGCTGGCATCGGTGGAGAGCGCTATGCGGCGGGCGCCGCCGGAGGTGTAGACGCTGGACCCGTATTCCTCGGCGGCCAGCGCCATCCCCAGCGTGCGGCTGGCAAGCGTAATGGGTGAGAGCCCGACGAGCCCGGTGTCAGACCAGAACCGGAGATGCAGGACCTCGCTCGGCAGGAGCACTTCCTCGGGCTGCCCGAACGGCCGGTAGCGATAGAACGGCACATCGTCTGCGAGCTCGGGGTGCATGTCCGTAGGCGCCAGTGGGATGAGGCTGACGGGCTTGCCGGCCTTGCGGACTATCCTGCAGTAGGCGTTGCCACGCAGGGCCAGGTGCCCCTGCAACATCTCGCGCCATTCAAACGACGTCTGGTAGCGGTTGGGAGCGATGTGCAGGAGGTTGTAAAGCGGGTGATCTCTGGCGCGTTCTTTGCCGGAGTCGCCCTTGCGCCTGTAGACGATAATGGGCAGCGACGCCACGGTTTCGGCAAGCACTCGCACGCAGGCGAACACCGCGCC
>DATLAX010000183.1:0-15258 GCA_035527215.1 Dehalococcoidia bacterium | reverse complement strand
TCGGTTTCCCGCAAATGTAGGGGAGGACTCTAGTCCTCCCGTTAGTCCTCCTGTTCCCTCGCCCTCGCATCACCTTCCGACCGATTCTTCGTGCCGCGTCCTTCAGATCACGGTGCCGCTCACAGGACGGCACGCCCCGCCGCGTTTGCAGTCCGGCTCCTCACGCGCTATCCTCGACCTCGGAGGCCTCCTTCACCGAATGGTGAACGTCCTCCTCTGAGGATTCGGAACGCGGCTGACCTGAAGAAGATCATAGGCGTAGGCAACGGTGGAATCCTGACGCTCGACCATTACACGGGCACGGCCCCGACCGTCCCCCTGTAATGCCCCGGCTCAACGCGGTTCCTCCCCTTGTCGCCCCCGCGCTCGTTGGTGACCCAGCGCTGACAGAACGCGGAATAGATGGTGGGTAAGGTCGAGCCTCTGCTACAAGAAAGGGCCGGCGCCCTCATGGCTTCGCTCTGCCATCTCCTGAGATCGCCGTCCTTCTCCTTCGCCAGCGCCGACATTCCCGACCGTCCCGGCGTCTACGTCATCTGCGACGTCACCGGCCGGCCCTACTACATCGGCCAATCGCGCAACCTCCGCCGCCGGCTCCTGGTCGACCATCGCAAGGGAAACGGCAAGTCCAACGTCTTCCGCCGCAAGCTGGCCCGCATCAAGCGATTCGACAGCGAGCCCGCCACCACCGCCTACATCATGGAGAACTGCACCGTGCGCCTGCTGGAGATCGACTCCGAGTGGGGGCGGCTGGAGATGGAGCATTTCGCCACCGCCATCCTCTCCCCCGTGCTGAATGCCCCCGCCGGCTGGTACAATAGGGCCATCTTGCTTCGGGAGGTCGACCAGTGCTCGCCAAACGTGTCATCCCCTGTCTTGACGTCGACCGCGGCCGCGTTGTAAAGGGCGTCTCCTTCGTCCAACTGCGCGACGCCGGCGATCCCGTCGAGCTCGCCGCCTACTACAGCGAGCAGCGCGCCGACGAGCTCGTGTTCCTTGACATAACCGCATCCTCCGACGAGCGCGAGACCGTCTACGACATGGTCAAGCGCACCGCCGACAAGGTCTTCATCCCCTTGACCGTCGGCGGCGGCGTCCGCAGCGAGGAAGACGTGCGGCGACTCCTCGAGTCCGGCGCCGAAAACGCATCGCTGAATACAGCCGCTGTCGCCGACCCCAGCCTCATCGAACGCTGCGCCAGTCGATTCGGCTCCCAGAACATCATCGTCGCCATCGACGCCAAGGGAGTGGGGGAGGGCCGCTGGGAGGTCTACACGCACGGCGGTCGCACGCCCACCGGCACCGACGCCGTCGAGTGGGCGAAGCAGGTCGTCGAACTCGGCGCCGGCGAGATCCTGCTCACGAGCATGGACACCGACGGCCACCTAGACGGCTACGACATCCCCCTGACGCGCGCCGTCTCCGAAGCGGTGACCGTCCCCGTGATCGCGTCCGGTGGTTGCGGCACTCCCCAGCACATGGTCGACGCCATCGTCGAAGGGAAGGCGGACGCCGTCCTTGCCGCCAGCATCTTCCACTTCGGGACGTACAGCATCAGGCAGGTGAAGGAGTACCTGAGCGAGCACGGCATCCCCGTGCGGCCATAGGAGGCTTCAGTGGTCGATTTCGCAAGAGGGGAAGGGCTCGTGCCCGTCGTCATCCAGGACGATGACACGGACGAGGTCCTGATGGTCGCTTACATGAACGAGGAAGCGCTGGAGCGAACGCTGGAGTCGCGACAGGTCTGGTTCTACAGTCGCAGCCGCCGCGAGCTGTGGCACAAAGGGGCGACCTCCGGCAACTTCCTCAACGTCCGCCGCATCCTGATCGACTGCGACGACGACACGCTCCTCATCCGCGTCCAGCCGCTTGGCCCGGCCTGCCACACCGGCGAGCGCTCCTGCTTCTACCGTGATTTCGACGGCGCGCTCCCGGAAGACCTTACGCTCTAGCTGGAGAAGCCTGCCTGCCAAACACAACGTAGCCGAGGCTTTCCAGCCTCGGCGTTCATGCCCATTTCCACAATGTAGGGGAGGACTTCAGTCCTCCCGCAATCGAACGGGCGCTTATCCCTCCACGTCGTAGCCGAGGTGTTTTATCCTCGGCATTCCCCAGTGCGCTCGATAAAGACGGGTTGCGCTACGTTTGCCCGACGGGCTCTACCCCGTCCGCCGCCAGCACCTCCCGCAGCGCCCGCACCGCCACCTCGATCTGCGCGTCGTCCGGATCGCGCGTCGTCAGCGCCTGCAGCGCCAGACTCGGACGCGACAGCCACCGCACGACGCGAAATCGCCGGAAGTCGGCGCTGAAGCGGATGATCTCGTAGCTCACGGCCGCGATGACCGGTATCAGCAGCACCCGCGAAGCGATACGCCACCACCAGTTCGGCGTCCCCAGCAGCACGAACAGCACCAGCGACACGACAGCCACCGTCAGCAGAAACGCCGTCCCGCAACGGGCGTGCTCGTTGCCGAACCGGCGCACCGATGCCGCCTCCAGCGGCTCTCCCGCCTCCCAGGCGTTGATCGTCCGGTGCTCGGCGCCGTGATAGGCGTACACACGTCGAATGTCCGGAATGAAACCGATCCCCCAGATGTAGCCGAGGAGCATCAGCAGCCGCACCACGCCCTCTAACAGCACCACCAGGCTCCCGTTCATGCGAGAGCTCAGCCATCCGGTGAGCAGCAGCGGGGCGACGAAGAATATGGCCGCGGCGAAGACCAGCGTGATCCCCAGGACCACCCAGATGTACGCCGGACTAGGCTCGCTCTCCTCCTCCTCCGTCATCCCTGCCGCCACCTCCGACGAGAAGACCAGCGCCCGCATGCCCAGCGCCAGCGTCTCCCAGAGCACGATGACCCCGCGGAAAACCGGAACTCGTCGCAAGCGTCCGACGTAGAGGCCACCCAGCGACTCCGATTTCACACGGATGCCGCCGTCCGGCTGTCGAACGGCCACCGCCATGCTGCGCGCGCCGCGCATCATCACCCCTTCGATGACCGCCTGGCCGCCGTAGTGCTGGATCAGCCGTTCTTGCTCTGCCAAGATGCCCCTAACAGATCGATCAACGATAACAAGAAGGGGCCGGGATGACTCCCCGCCCCTGCTGTTGGATTTGGCCGGTCCTACTTGAGGCCGTAGCGCCGCTTGAAGCGCTCCACGCGCCCCGCCGTGTCGACGATTCGCTGCTCGCCGGTGAAGAACGGGTGGCAGCGACTGCACACCTCCACCCGTAGCTCCTTCTTCGTCGACCGGGTAGCGAACGTATTGCCGCAGGCGCAGTGCACCGTCGCCTCCACGTAGTCCGGATGAATGCCCTTCTTCATATTACTCTGTGCTCTCGTACACGCTGACCTGCTTGCGCCGGCCCTTCGCGTACGGCCCGAACTTAACCTTGCCGCGAATGAGGGAGTAGATCGTGTAGTCGCGGCCGAGCCCCACGTTCTCTCCCGGGTGGAAACGGGTGCCGCGCTGTCTCAGGATGATCGTGCCGGGCAGCACCAGTTGCCCATCGTACCGCTTCACGCCGAGGCGCTGCCCCGGACTGTCGCGATTGTTGCGGGAGCTGCCCATTCCCTTCTTGTGTGCCATCTCTATCTCGTCGAGGGCCTAACCCTCGCTCTCCTCTTCCTGCTTCTTCGCCCGGCTCCGCCGTGGCTTCTTCGGCGCGACGGCTTCTCCGCCCGGCGGCACGATCTCCTCGATGGCCAGTCGCGTGAACGGCTGGCGATGGCTCGTCCGTCTGCGGTAGCGCACCTTCGCCTTGTACTTGAAGATGACCGCCTTCGGACCGCGGCCCTGCTCCAGCACCTGCGCCGTCACCTTCGCGCCCGCGACCGTCGGATTCCCCGCCGTTACCTGGCCGCCGTCGGCGAGCAGCAGGACGTCTGCCAACTCGACCCTGGCGCCTTCGGCCGCTTGCAGCCGCTCGACATTTATCTTGCTGCCGACTTCGACTCTATACTGCTTCCCGCCGCTGCGGACTATCGCGTAAATGGGAGTCCTCCTTTGACGCACAACCAATCCAGTCTACCGTTCACTGCCCGAACCTGTCAACCTGGACGTCGCACCCACAAGAATAGGCCCGTTTCGGGCCCATTCCCGTCGTTTGCCGGTGAACACCCGCGGCTACGTATGCGTTGGGTCGCTCCCCCACGCCAGCCCCGGCTTCGGCGCCTGAGCGCCCTGTCCCTCCGGCTCTTCCTGTCCCTCCGGCTTCGGCTCCTCTTTCGGCTTCAATTCGCCGTTCGGCTCGACCACGGGCAGGAACTGCTCGTCCAGAGGCGCGTTGAACACTCTCTGCAGCTCATCCCCTTCCAGCGTCTCCACCTCTATCAGGCGGTGCGCGATCTGGTCCAGCTTGCCGCGGTTCTCCATCAGTATCTTCTTCGCCACCTGGTAAGCGTGGTCGATGATGCGACGAACCTCTTCGTCGATCTCCTCCGCCACCTTCTCGCTATAGTTGCGCTGCTCGGCGATTTCGCGCCCCAGGAACACCAGCTCTTCCTTGCGACCAAACGTGCGCGGCCCCAGTCGCTCGCTCATGCCCCACTGCATGACCATCTGGCGCGCGATCTTCGTCGCCGATTCGATGTCGCTCTGCGGGCCGGTGGTCATCTCGCCCAGCACGAGCTCCTCCGTGACGTGGCCGCCGAGGCTCGACGCGAGCGTGTCCTGGAACTGCGAGCGCGTCTTGAGATGGCGGTCTTCTTCGGGAAGGAATCGCGTGAAGCCGCCCGTCATGCCTCGGGACACGATCGTCACCTTGTACACCGGGTCGGCGTTCGGCAGCATTCGCGCCACCAGGGCGTGGCCCGCCTCGTGGTAGGCGATGATCTCCTTCTCTTTCGGGCTGATGACGCGGCTCTTGCGCTCCGGTCCCGCGATCACCCGGTCGACCGCCTCGTTGAACTCCGACATGCCCAGCCGCTTCTTGTTGCGCCGTGCCGCCAGCAAGGCGGACTCGTTCACCAGGTTCGCCAGGTCGGCGCCCGAGAAGCCCGAAGTCTGCTTCGCCAGATCGAGTAGTTGCACGTCCTTGTCCAACGGCTTCCCACGGATGTGCACCTCGAGGATCGCTCTGCGACCCTTGATGTCTGGGCGGTCCAGGATCACGTGCCGGTCGAAGCGGCCGGGACGTAGCAGCGCCGGGTCCAGGATGTCCGGCCGGTTGGTCGCGGCCAGGACGATAATGTTCGTGTTCGACTCGAAGCCGTCCATCTCCACCAGGATCTGGTTTAGCGTCTGCTCGCGTTCGTCGTGGCTGCCGCCCAGTCCCGCGCCGCGCTGCCTGCCGACCGCGTCGATCTCGTCGACGAAGACGATGCAGGGAGCGTTGCGTTTCGCCTGCTCGAACAAGTCGCGTACGCGCGAGGCCCCGACACCCACGAACATCTCGACGAACTCCGAGCCGCTGATCGAGAAGAACGGCACGGCCGCCTCGCCGGCCACCGCCTTGCCGAGTAGCGTCTTCCCTGTGCCCGGCGGCCCAACGAGGAGCACACCGTGTGGGATGCGCGCCCCCAACGAAGCGAACTTCTCCGGATACTTCAGGAACTCGACGACCTCCTGCAACTCCTCCTTCGCCTCATCCACGCCGGCGACGTCCGTGAAAGTGACCGTCGTCTTGCTGCCGGTGAACATGCGCGCGCGGCTCTTGCCGAAGCTCATCGCCTGGGAGTTGGAGCCCTGCGCCTGGCGCAAGATGAAGATGAGGATGGCCCCCAGGATAATGAACGGCACCAGGTTGAACAGGAAGGGAAGCCAGCTTTGCAGCTTGCTCTGCGTGTCCACTTTGATGCTCACGCCTTGAAGTTGCTGGCTGGTCAGTCCGGCATCGCTGAAGACCTGGTAGACATCAGAGCCGCTTTCCTTGCGAGATTTGTACGTCGTACTGCTGTCGCCATTCGGGGTGATGGTGAGACTGTCCCCTGAGACGCTGATGCTCTCCACTTCGCCGTCGCGCACCATGGTGATGACCTGGCTGATGTCGATCGTCTCGGTGTTCGACGGCTTATTCCCGAGAAAAGACCAGACAATCGCCACGACGGCGACGACGATGAGCAGATATATGAAACTATTGCGCATCCAGCGAGAACCCATGCCCACTCCTGACTACAGACTCAAAGGAACCTTTACACCACCTATGATTATATCAGACGGAGACGCGCACTGAACAGGGAGCTTGGCCTGCCCCGAACGCGAGAGCGATCAGCCGTCACGCCCTGACCAGCCGATTATCGGACACGACGGCGGCCACGCGTATCCTGCGAAACCCTGCTACCTCTGCTCCTCCGATGCCAGGACGCCGGCTTGCGCCCAGTTGCTGCGCTCCACATCGTCGAACACGACGATCGTTGCTTCCGGCGTCGTCTGCGCGATTGCGCACACCGCGTCCGTGATCGCCCTCGCCAGCTCCTGCTTCTGGGCGTGTGTTCGCCCCGTCCACATCTCAACTCGTACAATCGGCATCTTTCCCCTCCTTCGGCACCGTGATCGCCAGCGATGATACCATACGTTGGGGGGCAGGCCCCTGCGCCTGTGCTGACTCGCCTATCGCCCTTTCTCCGCGCCATCGCCTGTGCTAGCATCGTCTGCAGAACATGCTGTGCGCCCAATCACCGGAGGCGGTGATGGCCCTCCGTCCGACCTTCGACCACGAACGGACGCTCTGGAAGCGGGGACTGTGCCTCATCGCCGGCGTCGACGAGGTCGGGCGCGGCCCTCTCGCCGGGCCGGTCGTCGCCGCCGCCGTCGTCCTGCCGCCGCGGGCGCGCTTCCCCTGGCTCGCCGACGTGCGTGACAGCAAGCTGCTGCTCGCCCCCAAGCGCGAGGAGCTCGCCGAGAAGATACGTGCGAAGGCCATCGCCGTCGGCCTCGGCATCGTCCCGCCGGAGCGCATCGACGCCCTCGGCATCGCCCCCGCCGGCCGCCTGGCCATGGCCGAGGCGCTCGCCGCCCTGAGGCCTGTCCCCGAATACGCCCTCATCGACGCCTTCGCCCTGCCCGAGGTCGACATCCCCCACCACGGGATAACCGACGGCGACGCCCTCTCGATCTCCATCGCCGCCGCATCCATCGTCGCCAAGGTGCACCGCGACCACATCATGTCGATGTACGATGCCCTCTACCCCGACTACGGCTTCGCCCGTCACAAGGGCTATTCGACCGCCGAGCACGTCGACGCGTTGGCCAGGCACGGCCCCTGCCCCATACACCGTCGCTCCTTCGCTCCCGTGCGCGACTGCATCGTCGGGGGCTACGCATGAGCAACGAGCGTCTGCGGCTGGGGCAGTTCGGCGAGCGGGTCGCGATCGCTCATCTCGAATCGAAGGGCTACGATATCCTCGCCCGCAACTTTCGCACTCCCGACGGCGAAATTGACATAATCGCGCAGGACGGCGGCTGCCTCGTCTTCGTCGAAGTGCGCACGCGCCGCGGCGACGCCATGGGCAACGCCGCCGAGTCGCTGACGCCGCGGAAGGGTGCCCGCATCAGCGCCGCCGCCGATGCCTGGTGCGACGAGAACCCCGGGAGCGCCGAGGAACGGCGAATCGACGTAATCGCCGTCGACCTCACGCCGCAGGGGCGTCTGTCGAGCCTGGAGCACATCGAAAACGCCTTCAGCAGCGACGAGCTGCCGGAGTTGCCGCGTCACTAGCATGTTCAAACTCTCATCCTTCCGCCTGCGTGTCTTCCGCGAGTGCCGCCGTCGCTACAAGTACCGCTACGTCGAGGGCATGCCCACCCGTCCCTCCGCTCACAACACCATGGGCTCCCATGTCCACAACACCCTCAAGGCCTTCTTCTCCCTGCCCGAGCCTGAAGCCCGCACCCCCGAGCGACTTCTCGACCTCCTCCTCGAAAGCTGGCAGCAGAACCGCTCCGGCTTCAGCGACCTTCAGGACGAAGAGCGCTGGCGCGAACGCGCCGTCGCCCAGATGCGCACCTTCGCCCGCGAGCACGACCTCGCCGCGCGGCCGCTCATGCTCGAGGCCTACCTGGAAACGCCGGTCAGCCCGCAGCTCGCCCTCCTCGGCCGCATCGACCGCGTCGACGACGACCCCGATGGCCTGCACGTCATCGACTACAAGACGGGCCGCCGGCCGGAAGAGGTCGACGTCCAACAGCTTCATCTCTATACTATAATGCTGGAGAGAAGCCTCGGCCGTCCCGTGGCCCGCGCCTCCTACCTCTACCTCGACGACGGCACCGCCTGGAGCGCCTGCCCGCAGCGTCGCGAGCTCGAAGAGGCGCTCGCCGTGGTGACCGCCGCGTACAACGAGATGGTGAATGAGCGAGACTACCCGACGAACGTCGGCAGGCACTGCTCCTTCTGCGACTACCAGTCGATCTGCCCCAGCCGCGAAGAGATCGTCGGCCGGCGGCTGCACTCCGGCTGGTAAACCCATCCTCGTAGCCGAGGCTTTCTAGCCTCGGCGGGGATACGTCCTTATGCCAATCTACGAATACCGTTGCAGCGCTTGCAGGAAGCGCGTAAGCGTCTTCCAGCGACACATCACCTCGTCGACGGCCGCTGTCTGCCCCAATTGCGGCGGCAGCGACCTCCGACGGCTTGTCTCCCGCTTCGCCGTCGTCCGGACCGAGGACCAGATGCTCGACTCCCTCGACGACGACTCGCTGCTCTCCGGCGTCGACGAGAACGACCCGCGCAGTGTCGCCGCCTGGGCGCGCAAGATGCAGTCCAAGATGGGCGAAGACGTCGAACCCGAGTTCGAGGAGATGATCGACCGCATGGAAGCCGGCGAGACGCCGGAGGACATCGATGGGGATGAAGGGGGCCTTCCTTTCGACTAGGAATAGCTTATAATCGTAGTCGAGGCTTTCCAACCTCGGCGGCGAAACCACGGAGCCAACCATGCCTATCTACGAGTACAAGTGCCAGGACTGCGGACGGCTCACCAGCGTCTTCGTCAAGTCCATGGGCAGCGAAGTCGAAGCCACCTGCCGCCACTGCGGCGGCAACAAGCTGTCCCGCGCCATCTCCGGCTTCGCCTACCACAAGTCTGAGGCGACCATCCTCGCCGAGTACGGCTCCGAGCCCAAGCGCGTCGAAGATTACCGCGACCCGCGCCAGATCGGCCGCTGGGTCGAACGCCGCTTCAACGAAATGGGCGAAGAGTTGCCCGAACAAACACGAAAGATGATCGACGCCGCCCGCGAGGGCGAGCTACCGCCGCCCCTGACCGAATAGGCCGGGCGGCCGGGCTGGAGGGAACCGCCATGTACGACCGTAACAAGGAACTGGAAGCAATCGTCGAAGACATCCGCACCGACTTCGAGGCCAAGCACGCTGCGCGGGAGGTCGGCCTCGCCGCCTGCCGCCAGGCGCTGCGTCACTCCGCCAACGCCATCCGCACCGTCCACCGCAACGACTTCCCCGCCGCCGAGGACCTCCTGCGACAGGCGTCGGAGCTCCTAGAGCGCGCCCGAGTCGCCCTCGCCGGCCACCCCCACATCTACTTCGCCGGCTTCGTCCACGACGCCCAGAAGGAGTACGCCGAGGGCTGCACTACCCTCGCCCTCATCGCCGCGCGACCGCTGCCCGGCCCGAAGGACATCGGCGTCGAGAACGGCGCCTATCTCAACGGCCTTGGCGAAGCCGTCGGTGAGCTGCGAAGGCATCTGCTCGACGCCCTCCGCTCCGGCGACGTCACCCACTGCGAAGTCTGCCTGGGCAACATGGACGACATCTACAGCATGATCGTCACCTTCGACTACCCGGAGGCGATAACCAGCGGCCTGCGCCGCACCGCCGACGCCGTCCGTGGCATTCTCGAGCGCACACGCGGCGACCTCACGCGATCCGTCCGCCAGCGCGACCTCGAACGCAAGCTCGACGAGTTCGAGTCCCGCCTCTAGCCCGGCATGTGCCAGGGCGAGTGCAAAGGTGCCCAAGGCACCTTTGCCGGGGTTCCAAGGGGTGTCCCCTTGGAATCTGAACTGCCTTTGCGGGAGCGTGGGTGGGAAGAAGAGCGCCCATGTTTCCCGATACGCGTTCACGGCATACGCTCCTGTTTCCACCTTTCCTGGAATGCTAAAATGAACGTTCGGATTGGACGCGACTACCCCCGGGAAAACACATGAGCACCGACGCAATCATCGTTCGCGGCGCCCGCGAGCATAACCTCAAGAACATCGACGTCGTCATCCCCCGCGACAAGCTCGTCGTCATCACCGGCCTCTCCGGCTCCGGCAAGTCGTCCCTCGCCTTCGACACCATCTACGCCGAAGGACAGCGACGCTACGTCGAGTCCCTCTCCGCCTACGCCCGACAGTTCCTCGGCCAGATGGAGAAGCCCGACGTCGACTACATCGAGGGACTCTCGCCCGCCATCTCCATCGACCAGCGAGGCGCCAGCCGCAACCCGCGTTCCACCGTCGGCACTCAGACGGAGGTCTACGACTACATGCGACTCCTCTGGGCCCGCGCCGGCCTGCCCCACTGCCCCAAATGCGGCCGCCCCATCCAGAAGCAGACCGTCCAGCAGATCGTCGACGCCATCCTCGCCCTGCCCGCGGGCAAGCGACTCATGATCCTCGCGCCGCTCATCCGCGACCGTAAGGGCGAGCACCAGCAGATCTTCGACGACGCCCGCCGCGCCGGCTTCGTCCGCATCCGCGTCGACGGCGACGTGCGCGACCTCGGCGAGGACATCGACCTCGACAAGAACCGCCGCCACACCATCGAGCTCGTCGTCGACCGTCTCGTCACCGAAGGTCCCACGTCGGGCGGCGATGGCGAGACTCCCTCCGAGCAGCGGCCGCGCCTCGCCGACTCCGTCGAGACCGCCCTCCGGCTCGGCGCCGGCGTCGTCCTCGTCGCCATCGAGGGCGAGGACGAGCGTCTCTACTCCGAGCACTTCGCCTGCGTCTTCTGCGGCATCTCCCTCGGCGAGTTGGCGCCGCGCAACTTCAGCTTCAACAGCCCGCACGGCGCCTGTCGCACTTGCACCGGCCTCGGCGTCAAGCTCGACCTCGACCCCCAGCTCGTCATCCCGAACAAGAACCTGACCCTCGCGCAGGGCGCCATCCAGCCCTGGGCGCGCGCCGGTACCATCTCCGGCTGGTACTACCGTCTCGTCGAGGCCATGGCGGCGAAGCACGACTTCTCGACGCACGTGCCGGTTAAGGACCTCAAGCCGGAAGACGTCGAAAAGCTGCTCCACAGCACCGGCGAGCACATCACGGTCAAGTACACCAACCACGCCGGCAATGTCTCCTACTACGACACGACCTACGAGGGCGTCGTCCCCAACCTCAACCGTCGCTTCCGCGAGACCGAGTCCGACTACGTCCGCGGCGAGATCGAGCGCTATATGACCGCCAGCCCCTGTCCGGAGTGCCACGGCGCCCGCCTCAAGCCGGAGTCGCTCGCCGTCACCGTCGCCGGCAGGACCATCATCGAAGTCACCCAGATGAGCCTCTTCGACGAGCAGCACTGGTTCGAACGCCTCGCGGGCAAGGAGACGCCGCTTTCGAAGCGCGAGCAGCAGATCGCCTACCAGATCCTGAAGGAGATACGCGCGCGCCTCGACTTCCTCGTCGAAGTAGGTGTCGGCTACCTGACGCTCGACCGTCGTACCGCCACGCTCTCCGGCGGCGAGGCGCAGCGCATCCGTCTCGCCACCCAGATCGGCTCCGGTCTCATGGGCGTCCTCTACGTCTGCGACGAGCCGACCGTCGGCCTCCACGCCGCCGACGACGCGCGCCTGATCCGCACTCTCGAACGACTGCGCGACCTCGGCAACACCGTCATCGTCGTCGAGCACGACGAGGCGATGATGCGCGCTGCCGACCACATCATCGACATGGGCCCGGGCGCCGGCGAAAAGGGCGGCCGCGTCGTCGTCGCCGGCACGATGGACGAGGTCAAGGCCACAGCGGATTCGATCACCGGACAGTATCTCTCCGGTACCCGCGAGATCCCGCTCCCGGAAGCGCGACGCCCCGGCAACGGCTCCACCGTCACCGTCCAGGGCGCCCGCGAGAACAATCTCAAGAACATCGACGTGACGATCCCCCTCGGCAAGTTCGTCTGCATCACCGGCGTCTCCGGCTCCGGCAAGAGCACGCTGATCAACGACATCCTCTACAAGAAGGCCGCGCAACTCCTCTACGGCGCCCGCGATCGTCCCGGCGACTGCGACGGCATCGACGGTCTCGCCAACATCGACAAGGTCGTCAACATCGACCAGTCGCCCATCGGCCGCACGCCGCGCTCCAACCCCGCGACCTACACCGGCACCTTCACGCCCGTCCGCGAGCTCTTCGCCACCGTCCCCGAGGCGCGGATGCGCGGCTATCCGCCCGGTCGCTTCTCATTCAACGTCAAGGGCGGCCGCTGCGAGGCCTGCGCCGGCGAAGGCTACATCCAGATCGAGATGCAGTTCCTGCCGGACGTGACGGTGCACTGCGAGGTCTGCAAGGGCAAGCGCTACAACCGCGAGGCGCTGGAGATCCTCTTCCGTGGCAAGAACATCGCCGACGTGCTGGGCATGACCGTCGACCAGGCGCTCGACTTCTTCCGCGCCTTCCCCAAGGTGCGCACGAAGCTGGAGACGCTGCAGGCCGTCGGCCTCGGCTACATACGTCTCGGCCAGCCCGCGACGACGCTCTCCGGCGGCGAAGCGCAGCGCATCAAGCTCTCGACGGAGCTGTCGCGTCGCTCCACGGGCCGCACCCTCTACATCCTCGACGAGCCGACCACCGGCCTCTCCTTCGAGGACATCTACGCGTTGCTGCGCGTCCTCCACCGCCTCGTCGACGGCGGCAACACCGTCGTCATCATCGAGCACCACCTCGACGTCGTGAAGAACGCCGACCACATCATCGACCTCGGCCCGCTCGGCGGCGACGAAGGCGGCGAGATCGTCGTCGAAGGCACGCCGGAGGAAGTGGCCGACGCGGAGCACAGCTTCACCGGCCGGTACCTCCGCGCCAAACTCCCCGCGCCGGTACCCTCGTAGAGGCAGGCCCCCGCGCCTGCCCGGAAGGCGAAGAAAACGCAGTGGAGTCTGTTCGATTCGCGGATTCGTGATATAATCCGCTGGTCAACCTCCATTGACAGTTTCGAATGAAAAGGAGAGCCTATGCCGTCTGTTGTTAAGAAGCGGCGGAAGAAGATCCGCAAGCACAAGTACCGCAAGATGCTCAAGAAGACCCGCTGGCAGCGAAAACACAAATAGCATCTGTTTCCTCTTGCCCACGAACGCCTGCTGTTTTCCGGCGACCCTGTCGCCGCATTTCCGTTTTGCCGAGCGACCCACCGCGGCGGCGTCCGGTCGCCCGCTGGAGGAAGCGACATGCTGGAGGGCGAACTCGTAAGGCTGCGCGCACTGGGGCCCGACGACCTCGAACGCTGCCACCGCTGGATGAACGATCCCGAAGTCACGCGCTTCATCGAGACCGGCCGCTACCCGCCGTCGATGGCGCAGGAGCGTGAGTGGCTTGACAATGCCATGAAGAACGGCGCCTCGTTCTCGGGCCTCATCCTGGCGATCGAGACGAAGGAAGGCAACGTCCACATCGGCAACGCGGGTCTTCATTACGCGTCGGCTGAGCATCGGCGCGCTAATCTGGGCATAGTCATCGGCGAAAAGGAATACTGGTCGAAGGGCTACGGCGCCGACACCGTTCGCACCTTGCTTCGTTTCGCCTTCGAGCAGATGAACCTCAACCGCGTGGAGCTCGGCACCTTCGATTTCAACGAGAGAGCCCAGGCCTGCTATCGCGAGTGCGGCTTCGTCGAAGAAGGCCGCCGTCGCGAGGACCGCTACATCGACGGCCGTTACCACGATTTGATGATCATGGGCATCTTGCGCCGCGAATGGGAAGCTGCCTCGGGATCGCGAAAAGAGGCCGATTAACAGTAGTAGACTATACGTGAGGATGCCCTGATGGAGCCGCTGCGACAACTGATCTCGCGCCAAACCATCGAGCAACGCGTCCGGGAACTCGCCGAAGAGCTAAGCCGCGACTACCAGGGGCGCTCTCCTCTCTTCCTCGGCGTCCTCAAGGGATGCTACATCTTCCTCGCCGACCTCACGCGCCGAATGGCCGAGCCGCCGGAGATCGACTTCATCCAGCTCTCCAGCTACGGGCTCAAGGGGACCGAAAGCGCCGGGCGTGTCGAAGTCTGCCTCAACCCTCGCAGCGAGCTCCGTGGCAGGCACATCGTCATCGTCGAGGACATCGTCGATAGCGGCGTGACGCTGCGCTTCCTCCGCGACTACGTCGCCCAACAACAGCCCGCCGGCATCCGCGTCTGCGCCCTGCTGGTCAGAGAGAGAACGCGTGCCGCCCTCGACGACCTCGTCGACTACGCAGGCTTCTTCGTGGGCGAGGGCTGGCTCGTGGGATACGGACTGGACCTCGCCGAGAAGTACCGCCACTTGCCCGACCTGCACGTCGTCGAGGGCACACCGTGAGTCTCACCGATCTCATCGCCGTCGCCCGCGGCGACGCCCCCGGCGACCTCCTGTTCACGAACGGCCGCGTCGTCAACACCCTCACCGCCGAGGTCGAAGAGACCGACGTCGTCGTCTTCGACGGCCGCATCGCCGGCCTCGGCAGCGGCTACCAGGCGCGCGAGACCGTTGACCTGCGCGGCGCCTACCTGCTGCCCGCGTTCATCAACGGCCACAGCCACGTCGAAAGCTCACACCTCTGGATAACGGAGTACGCCCGCGCCGTCGTGCCGCACGGCACTGCCGCCGTCCTCACCGACCTCCATGAAATCGCCAACGTCGCCGGTCTCGCGGGCGTCCGGGAGGTAGTCCGCGCCGCCGCCTCTTTGCCTCTGGATCTGCGTCTCATGGCGCCCTCGTGTGTCCCCGCCACATCGCTGGAGACCGCCGGCGCGACGCTGGCCCCCGACGAAATACTGCAGGCGCTCGATCTCCAAGGCGCCGTGGGCCTTGGCGAAGTCATGGACTTCCCGGGCGTCATCCAGGCGCAGCCGCGCGTCCTCGAAAAGCTGGCGGCCGCCGCCGGCCGCCCCATCGACGGCCATGCGCCCGGTATCAGCGGCAAGGCGCTGAACGCCTACATCGCCGCCGGGCCGCGCTCCGACCACGAATCGACGACGCTGGAGGAGGGGCGCGAGAAGCTGCGCCGCGGCATGTGGCTCATGATTCGCGAGGGCACGACGGAGAAGAACCTCGCGGACCTGCTCCCTCTCGTCACCGACCGCACCGCCTCGCGCTGCCTCTTCGTCACCGACGACCGCTCCGCCGA
>DATLAX010000182.1:0-4867 GCA_035527215.1 Dehalococcoidia bacterium | reverse complement strand
TTAGTCCAGGTTCGAGTCCTGGCTCGGCAGCCAGGCACTATGAGACGCGTATCGGGTGCTCCCCGATAGCTCAATCGGTAGAGCGGGCGGCTGTTAACCGCTAGGTTGCAGGTTCGAGTCCTGCTCGGGGAGCCAATTCCTTCCCCCTAATAACGCGTTCGTTTCCCCGCTATTCGTCTACTGCCCCTTTGGAAGGTCAAGGGGGCCGGCCGGCGCCGGCGAAGTGATCGCTCCAGTAGGATTCGGTGAGAGACACGCCCCGAACGATGTCGCCGTTGTCGACCGCCATCACGACCATGCCGCCGCCCACGTATATGCCGACGTGCGTAATTCGGTCGGATGAAGAGAACGTGTTTTGGAAGAAAACGAGGTCGCCGGGCTGCATCTGCGACGGCTCCACGGAGGTTGCCCAGGCGTATTGCTGCGGGGCCGTCCGCGGCACCTGCAGTCCGAGCTGTGAGTAGACCCAGAAGATGAGGCCGCTGCAGTCGAAGGCGTCGGGGCCCGCGGCGCCCGGGACGTAGGGCGCCCCGATGCGGGAGCGGACCAGTTCCGCCGCCTGTGCCCCAAGACCCGACGGATCGCTCGCTGACGGAGGCGAGGGCAACGGCTGCGGCGGCGGGCTTGTCGGCGCGGGCGTCGGCTCCGGTGTGGGCGTGGCGGCGGGCGCGGGCATTGTGCCGCCGGGTATGAAGATCGTCTGGTCCTCCGCAATGCTGTCCGCGCTCGTCAGGTTGTTGCCCGGGAAGTCGATGATCGCCTGAACGTCGACGGCAAACCGAGCGGCGATGTCGCTGAGGGTATCTCCGGGCCTGACGTCATAGATGATGCCGTCGCTGGTCGGGACGCGCAGGTACTGGCCGGGAACCAGCGAATCGGCGCTCTCAAGCTGGAGGTTGCTCCACAATATGGACGAGGCCGAGATCCCGTATGTGGCCGCCAGGCCCTCTATCGTGTCGCCGTCCTGGACTGTGTAGATGAGGTAGACGGGCGGCGGTGGAGGGGCAGGCGCCGGCTGAGTCTCGGCGGGAGCGATGCCCGCCGCGGCCATGATGCTCTCGGCGGGCTTGGACACGGGCGATTGGCGGGGCAGAGGAGCGGCAGTCTCAGTCGGCGGGGTGCTGACGATGGTCAGAGGCAGCAACGAAGAATGCAGGACTCCATCCTCTTGCGCGGCCACGACGGCCGCCACACCGGAAGCGGATAGCCCGTTTGTGGAGGAGGGCGCCGTCTCTGTGTCGAAGTGGGAACGTGCGCTGGAGAACGCGGGGGACAGAAGGGACAGCGACACGAGGAACAGGATGAGAAGATGGAGAAGAGGCCTGTGCTTGCTGCTGGAGCGGGCAGCGGCGGCGGGCTGTGGCCCTGAGGGACTTCGAGACTCTAGCCGGGTACCCGGCCTGGGAGTGCGCGGGCTGAGCGTGCCTCGAATGCTCGTCGCCTCCTACTAGTCGGCCAAACTGCTGTTTCGCCTCGTTTCTACCCAGCACAAAACCATGGGAACGCTACCAGAAGACCTCCATGCTTGTCAAATGGGGCCGGCCGGCATCGGGCCGCGGCGAACGCACGGCGATGACTTGGCTCAGGGAAGATGTTGAACCTCTGCGAGGCGCTCTTTTCGCCGCTATTCGTCTACTGTCCCTTGTAGACCGGCGGGCGTTTCTCCGCGAAGGCTACCGGGCCCTCCCTGGCGTCGTCCGTCGTATGCACGAACATCGAGAACAGCGACTCCAGGCGTAGGCCGTCCATCAGCGGCAGGTCCAGCCCCTTCAGCGCGGCCTCCTTCACCAGCCGGACCGATATGGGCGCGCTCTCGTTGATGCGCTGCGCCAGCGCCATCGCCGCCGCCATGAGCTCGGACTGCGGCACCACGCGGTTTACGAGGCCGATGCGATAGGCTTCGTCGGCGCCGATGCGGTCTCCCGTGAACATGAGTTGGAGGGCCGTGCCCAGCGGCACTACCCGCGGCAGGATCTGCGTGCCGCCGTTGCCCGGAATGATGCCGCGCGTGACCTCCGTCAGGGCGAAAGAGGCGTTGTCCGAGGCGATACGGATGTCGCAGGCGAGCGCCAGCTCGAGGCCTCCCGCCAGGCAGTAGCCGTTAACGGCGGCGATTATGGGCTTCCACAGCTCGATGTTGCGCAGGACCGCCGCCGTGGTGGCGCCGGCGGGATCGGTTCGTCGCTGACGCTGGACGACGCTCATCTCCTTCAGGTCCGCGCCGGCGGAGAAGGCCTTGTCGCCGGCGCCGGTAACGATCAGCGTCCGCGCGTCATCGTCGTCGCGGACCTTGAGGAACGACTCCCGCAGGCCCTCGCGCACGTCCCTGTTGATGGCGTTCATGGCGTCGGGCCGGTTCAGAGTCAGCACGATGGTCTGACCGCGCTTCTCGTAGAGAACGACGGGCATAGCATCCTCCTCTCCCGTCTCGGTTGGGATGGAATCCTGTTGGCGCCGTGGGTTGTCTTACGACGACTGCTCGATGCTACCAGTTCTCGGCCAGTAGCTCAAAGTGGGCGCGCACGTGCTTGCAGGCAGGGCACAGCTCGGGCGGCTCGGTGCCGGTGTGGACGTAGCCGCAGTTTCGGCACTTCCACTTGACGGGCTCGTCTTTCTTGAACACCTTGCCGTCTCGCACGTTCGCCAGGAGGCCGAGGTAGCGCTTTTCGTGCTGGCGCTCGGCGACGCCGATGGCGCGGAAGGTCTTCGCGATTTCGGGGAAGCCCTCATCCTGCGCGGCCTTCGAGAAGCCCGGGTACATTTCGGTGTACTCGTAGCGCTCGCCGCCGGCGGACTCCTCCAGGTTCGCCGCCGTGTCGCCGATGACGCCGGCGGGGAACGGCCACTTGATCTCGACGGCGCCGCCCTCCAGGTACTTGAAGAGCTGCTTGGCGTGCTCACGCTCGTTGTCCGCAGTCTCGAGGAAGATGTCGGATATCTGCTCGAATCCTTCTTTGCGCGCCTGGCTGGCGAAGTAAGTGTAGCGGTTCCGTGCCTGCGATTCCCCTGCGAAGGCTGTCAAGAGGTTTCGCTCCGTGTTCGAGCCTTTCAGCGCCATGTCTGTCTCCTTCAGGAATGGCGGGGCTTTCGGGCGCCCGCTAATGCGACGCTTCGTTTGGTTTCATTGTACGTGAGGAAGGGACAGTCTGTGTAGATGCCTCGTCGAAGCGCGCTCCGACGCGATGCGACGACGTATCAGGCTCCGGCCAGGTATTCCCCGTACTGGACGAGGCGGCTGAGGACCCTGGCGGCCCTCTCCGGCGAGGGGTAGACGAAGACGTTGTTCTTCTTCAGCTTCCGCAGGGCGGGCGCTCTGTCGCCGGCGGGGCTGTGCGCGAGGATCAACGGCTTGCCGTGTCGGCGCACCCGCTCCAGCAGGCCGTCGACGAGGTCCTCTTCGCCCTTGACCATGAACTCGACCTGACGCCGTATCTCCTCGACGTCGGGAAGCGCCAGGCTGTCCACGGATACGTCTGCCGGATAGCCGACGCACGATACGCCGAGTACGGCGTCGACGTTCTCAGCCTTAAGGAGGGTCCCCATGCAGAAGTAGGAAATGTCGTTGACGCCGGCCATGTCGACCGGGTTTGCGTGCGACCAGCGGTCCGGCAGGCGGCTGTTGAGGGTCTCCATTGTCTGCGGCAGCAGCGGCGGGACTTCGAGGCCGAGCTTGACACAGGCGTCGGTGGCGACGACGCCGAAGCCGCCGCCGCCGGTCAGTATGCCGACCCGCCGTCCCTTCGGCCGGGGCTGGCCGATGAGGGCAATCGCGACGTCGAACATCTCGTCGACCTCGTCGACGCGTATGACGCCGCACTGGCGGAGCGCCGCGTCGTAGACGGCGTCCTCGCCGGAGAGCGCGGCGGTGTGCGACCAGGCCGCTTGCGCGCCCTCGGATGTGCGCCCGACCTTGATGAGGACGATTGGCTTGTGGCGGGTGACTTCGCGGGCGAGGGAGAAGAAGCGTCGCGGCTCGCGCAGTCCTTCGACGTAGCCGGTGATGACCTTCGTCTGTTCGTCGGCGGCCAAATACTCGACATAATCCTCGAAGTGGAGGTCGGCCTCGTTGCCGGTGCTGACGAACTTGCTGAAGCCGACGCCCATCTCGTTGCCGCGGTCCAGCATGTAGCCGCCGAAGTTGCCGCTCTGGGAGACGCAGGCGATGGAGCCGGAGTGGACGGCCTCAGAGCCGCCGAACGTGAACAGCCTGGTGGCTGTGCTGAAGTGGCCCATGCAGTTCGGCCCGACGAAGCGGATGCCGGCGTCGCGGGCTATCGCCAGCACCTCGTTCTCCAGCTTCTTGCCCGCGTCGCCGGTCTCGCCGAAGCCGGCGGTGATGATGACGACGCCCTTCACGCCTTTGCGCGCGCACTCTTGCATCACCTGCGGGACGGCCGGCGGCGGCACGGCGATAACCGCGAGCTCGACGGGGCCGGGTATCGCACCGACGTCGGGGTAAGCCTTGACGCCGAGGACCTCGCCGGCCTGGCGGTTGACGGGATAGAGCCGGCGTTCGGCGCGCGATAGGAGGAGGCGGCTGAAGACGCCGAACCCCCACTTGCCGGGCACGCTGGATGCGCCGATGACGGCCACGGAACCGGGGTCGAAGACGCTTTCGAGCTGTCGTACGAGGTCGGCGCGGTTGGACGGCGGCATGTGCCCAATTATAGGCGAAAGGGGCGATAGCACCAACGAAAGCGGGTGCAGGGGGCAGGCCGTCGTTGACCGGGCCCGCAAACAAGGCAATAATCGGATTCACTCGAACGCATTCAACCTGCAACCGGGCGGCCGGAAGTACACAGGAGGAGCGGCATGATCGACGCGAAGTACGTGGCGAGAATTCCCGAGGAGGTGAGCATCGACAGCG
>DATLAX010000181.1:0-2757 GCA_035527215.1 Dehalococcoidia bacterium | reverse complement strand
ACGCAGCAGCACCGGCGTATCGAACCGCTCGCTCAGCTCGAAAGCGGCGACGGTGAAATCCTTCGCCTCCTGGCTGTCCGACGGCTCCAGCATCGGCACCTTCGCCAAGCGCGCATAGTGCCGATTGTCCTGCTCGTTCTGCGAGCTGAACATCCCCGGATCGTCCGCCGTGACGATCACCAGCCCCCCGCGCACCCCAACGTACGAGGCCGTCACCAAGGGGTCGGAGGCCACGTTCAGCCCCACGTGCTTCATCGAAACCAGGGTCCGCGCCCCCGCCAGAGACGCCCCCATCCCCACCTCGAGCGCCACCTTCTCGTTCGGCGCCCACTGCGCCTGGACGCCCTCACAGCCAACGAGCGCCTCCAGAATCTCCGTGGAGGGAGTGCCGGGATAGGCCGTCGCCACCCGCGCCCCCGCCTCGAAAGCGCCGCGCGCTATCGCCTCATCGCCTGATAGCAGCGCAGACATCGCCCGATCTATGGTCGTGGTCATGCAGGTTCCTCGAAGAAGAGACTGACTGTGAGCATAGCACAAGCCCCCGACCCAAAACAAGCAGAGTGTCGGCTTGCTCCTTCGAGCCCGCCGGCGCTGTGGCGGCGCCGCAAGCTAAGCGATCCACCCCCAGCCGGAAGGACGTCCGGGACGGCAACGGGAATGTCTGCAGGGATGCGTATGCCGTCTGTCGCGATGAAGACAGCTGAGGCGTCCGACTCCGGCCGCCGTCGCGCGCGGCTCTCGCGCGCGGCCGAGATGCTGCCGATTGCGGCCGTCGCGGCCGCCGGGTGCGCCGTCTGGCTCCGGTTCGCGCTGGCCACGAGGATCTCACTCGAAGACGCCTACATCACGTTCCGCTACGCCGGAAACATCGCCCAAGGCGACGGCTTCGTCTACAACCTTGGGGAGCGCGTCCTCGGCACGACGACCCCCCTTCAGACCCTGCTGCTGGCCGGCCTGGGCCGTATCCTCGGAGCCCACAACATACCACTCGTCGCAACCATCCTCATGCCCCTCTTCGGCGCAGCCGCAGGAGTCGTGGCCTATTCCGCGCTCGTGCGGCTGGGCCTCCCACGGGCTGGAGCCGCCGCCGGCGCTCTCCTGTTCTACCTCCACCCGCTCGTCACCAAGACATCCCTCGGTGGCATGGAAACGCCCCTCGTCATCTTCCTGATGGCCCTGAGCCTCCGCTTTCTTTCGAGGAATCAGAGCGTAGCCGCCGCGACGGCAGTCGCGTTTATTGCCCTCTGCCGCATCGACGGCCTCATCTGGGGGGCGCTCATCATAGGCGTCGCTCTTCTCTCGCGGCATCGCCGGCCCCTTCGTCAAGCCGCCGCATTCGCCGCCGTGATCGCGCCCTGGTTGATCTTCTCCACGCTCTACTTCGGAAGCCTCGCGCCCAACACGATGCTGGCAAAGGGCGTCGTTCGACCGGGCCGGGAGGACCTGCTCTTCCAGCCGCTCCATTTTGGCCGGCTGTCAAGCTTCTACGTCTCCGGCGCCGGCCTTGCCATCGGCGATCCGCTCTTCCCCCTGTGGCTCTTCCTCCTCGGCCTGGGCGTCTACGCCGTCGCGCGGGCGAAGCGGCGCGAGCTCCTCCTGCTTCCCCTCTTCCCGCCCGTCGACGCGGTCCTCATGTACCTGGGCAGAGCGCCCAAATACGAGTGGTATCTTGCGCCGATGCTGTTCCCGTCGCTGTTCCTCGGCGGCGCCGGAGTCGGCCGGATCATCTCATGGGTGGGAGCCCCAAAGGCCGATTGGCGGTTGCGAACCGCGGCGGCAATATGCATCGGCGTCATGATAGCACTGGCGATCACCAACGGAGCGCCCAACCTGCCGAAGCGTATGCGCCACACCAAGCTCTTTCAGGAGAACGAATTCGGCCTGCGGCGCGCCGTCGGCCTCTGGCTTCGCGACAACACGCCGACCGACGCCAGCGTCGCCATGGAGGCCATAGGATACCAGGGTTACTACTCCAACCGGCGCATCATCGACATGGCCGGCCTTATCACGCCCCGGGTGATCGATTTCAAGGCGAGCACGGGATCGAACGCAGTCCTCTTCAACCGGATCGTGACGGAGCTGCACCCGGACTACATCGTGCTTCGCTCCTTCGAGGTGGACGAGAACCGGCATTTCAACGGCGGAGCGCTCTTCGACACCGACGCCCATAGAGCCGCCTTCTTCGACCGCTATCGGGAGGCGGCACGCTTCGTTGCCCCCCACCCCGAGCTGGCACCGCTCATCACACATCTCACCGTCTATCAAAGGAATCGCCAGGAGAGCCCCTCCAGAGACCTCCCACCCGCCCCTGGCCCGGAACGCCGGGTGTCGGCGCGTTCCCCAGCCAAGAGGTAAGGGCGCCGCCCCGTCGAACAACAGACCCACTCAGCGGCGGCGTGTCGCGGGCGAGAGGCGCGCTGGACCATCTGGGAGGGCTGTCGGTGTCCAAGGAAACACCCTGCTGGAACCGCGACATGGAGTTCATGGAGGCGGACAAGCTCCGCGCGCTTCAGTCCGAGAGGCTTCGTGACGTCGTCGCGCGCGTCTACGAGAAAGTGCCCCACTATCGTCAGAAGCTCGACGACGCCGGCGTGAAGCCCGGAGACATCAAGGGCATCGACGACCTCACCCGCATCCCCTTCACCAGCAAGGAAGACCTGCGCCAGACCTACCCCTTCGGCATGTTCGCCGTCCCGATGGAAGAGGTCGTTCGCATCCACGCCTCCTCCGGAACCACCGGCAAGTCAACCGTTGTCG
>DATLAX010000180.1:0-3528 GCA_035527215.1 Dehalococcoidia bacterium | reverse complement strand
GCACGGGCGTCCACGGCGCCAACCGGCTGGCCAGCAACTCCCTGCTGGAGACCGTCGTCTTCGCCCGGCGCGCCGTCGAGAGGACGGTGAACGGCGACGGCCCCGACCCGCTGCCGCCGACCGACACGCTATCGCTTCCCGAGCCGCCGCCGGCGACACGCGCCGTCCCAACGCTCGACAAGGCCGCGCTGCAAACGCTGATGTGGGGCGACGTCGGCATCATCCGCAGCGCCGAGTCGCTGGCGCGCGCCCGCGAGACCCTTGCCGCGTGGCAAACTCAGCTTCCCACGCCCGATGACCGTCCTTCGCACGAGCTGGCGAACCTGGTGCTGGCGGGCCGGCTGGTCACCGAGGCGGCGCTGATTCGCGAGGAGAGCCGCGGCGCGCACTATCGCACTGACTTCCCGGAGCGGCGCGACTCCTGGCTTCGACACATCGTATTTCGCAGAAATGTCTAGACAAGAGCACGACTTGGACGACGCGTTCTTGCGCCGGATAACGCTAATCGCGCTGGAGGAGGACGGCGCATTCGAGGACGTGACGACCGGCGCCCTCGTCCCACCCGAGCTCACGGGCAAGGCGGTGATCCTGGCGAAGCAGGCGGGCGTCATCGCGGGCCTGCCGGTGGCGGAGGCCGTCTTCCGCGCCGTCGACGCGTCGCTCGCAATCCGGCCGCTCGTCGAGGAGGGCGCCCGCGTGCAGCCGGGGGACATTCTCGCGGAGGTGGAGGGCGCAGTGCACGCCATCCTGCGCGGCGAGCGGGTCGCGTTGAACTTTCTACAGCGCCTCTCCGGCATTGCGACGGCGACCGCGCGCCTGGTCAATGCCGTCGACAGCCTGCCAACCACGATCCTCGACACCCGCAAGACGACGCCCGGCCTGCGGGCTCTGGAGCGGTACGCGGTGCGCATGGGCGGCGGACAGAACCATCGCTGGAACCTGGCGACGGGCATCCTCGTGAAGGACAACCACTGGCCCGCCGTCGAGGCCGCGGGGGACAACGTCGCGAGCGCCGTCCGGCAGCTACGCGAAAAGGCGCCCGGCATGCGTGTCGAGGTTGAGGTCACGTCCGTCGAGGAGGCGCGACGGGCGCTGGACGCCGGCGTGGACGCGCTGCTGCTCGACAACATGGGGCTGGAGGAGATGCGTCAGGTAGTGGCGATGGCAAAGGGGAAGGCGACGACCGAGGCGTCGGGCGGGATAACGGAGGCGACGGTGCGCGCGGTCGCGGAGACGGGCGTCGACTTCGTCTCGGTGGGGGCGATCACGCACTCGGCGGCGGCGCTGGACATCAGCCTGGAACTGGTCATCCAGTAGCACGTCGATCCACGTGTGGGCTGGGCGGGCACAGAGGCCCGCCCCTACAGACGATCCGATGCAGTGATTGTCGTGCAAAGACGGTCGGGCGAGACGCCCGACCGACGCGGACGGGGGCGTTAGCCGTAGACGACGACGCGCGTACCGTACTTCGCGAAGTCCCAGAACCACTTGGCGTCGCCTTCGAGCATGCCCACGCAGCCGTGGCTCGACGCCGTGTGCCCGAAGACGCTGATCGGCTGCCAGTAGTTGGAGTGCAGCGCGACGGTTGGGTAGAAGTACTGTGTCCAGTAGATGTCGGTGAGGTAGTAGCCCAGCGGGTCGTCGCGCGGTATGCCGATGGTGTCCGAGTCCATAATCTCGACTTCCTTGCGATAGCCGATACGGTACTCGCCGATCTCCGTCTCGAAGTCGGGCATCCCCGTCGTGACCAGCGCCACGTGCACGACCTGGCCGCCGATCAGGGCGTAGGCGCGCTGTGTTGTCACGTTGACCGCTATCCAGCGCTCTTCGGGCCCGTAGCTGATGCCGGGCGGCGCTGTGGCCGCCGGCAGCTCTCCGGCGGCGACGTCGTAGGGTGAGGGCCAGGGCGTAGCGGTCGGTGTGGGAGTCGGAGTCGGCGCCGTTGCGGTGGCCACGTGAATCCACCAGCGGAAGATGTCGCCCTGGTCTCTGGCCACATCCGGCGGCAGCGGCGAGGGCGTCGCGACCTGCGCCTCCGTCGTGTCCGTGAGCCCGTCTCCAGAGTCGGAGCCGCGTGTCCACGGCAGGACGAAGGCAAGCAGAGCGAGGGACAGCGGGATCAGCAGTCCGGGAACGACGATTCGGAGGAGGCTGGAGCGCTTCATGCTCGCAACCTTACAGGGGACTCATAAAGAAGCGCATTCTCAATTATACGATGCGCCACAACCGCCCGTCTATCCTCTTCGCGGACGCTGCAAGTCCGCCGTATCGAGGATTATGGTAACCGGCCCGTCGTTGACGAGGTCGACCTGCATGTGCGCCCGGAAGCGTCCGCTCGCCACCGGCACGCCGAGGCCGCGCAGCGTCTCCTCGAACTCGCGCACGAGCGATTCCGCAGCTTCGGGCGGCGCCGCGTCGGTGAAGCTGGGGCGCCGGCCGCGACGCGTGTCGGCGAGGAGCGTGAACTGGCTGACCACGAGCGCCTCGCCGGCGACGTCGAGCAGCGAAAGGTTGAAGCGGCCATCGGTGTCCTCGAAGATGCGCATCTCCGCCGTCTTCTGGGCGAGACGCCGCGCTTCGTCGACGCCGTCGCCTTCGGCTACGCCGAGGAGCACGACGAGACCGCGGCCGATTGCTCCGATGGTCCGGCCGTCGACTTCGACGGAGGCCCTGGTGACGCGTTGGATGACGGCCTTCATCGCGTCCCCTTACGAGAACAGGTCGTAGGCGTGGGTTTCCAGTCCCGCCGGAGACCAGCGCGCCGAGGCTGGAAAGCCTCGGCTGCGGTTCTTATTGACACCCTGCTAGGTGGCGGCTGCCGCTTCCGAGGACTTCTCGGGGGCTTTGCCGGTGGGCTTGCTTTCCTTGGCCGGCGCAGCTTCGATGCTGGCGATTTCCTTGTCGCCGTCGCCGCCGTTCGAGCCGCCGGAAGCGCTGCCGGAGCCGACAAGACCGCCCTTGCGGTTGTCGGTGACGTAAAAGCCGCTGGCCTTGAAGAGGACCGGCGGCGCGTAGAGGACGCGGCGCGACTCGCTGTGACAGCGCGGGCAACGCTGGGTGGCGGGAGCATCGAAGCCTTCGCGCCTCTCATACTGATGCCCGCACTCGGTGCATCGATACTCGTAGGTTGGCAATCGTGAGACCTCCGGGATGAATCGGCATGCACAGTTTACGTAGGAGACGGCTCAATGGGCAAGCACGCCGCGCCACCGCGCAGAGCTACGCGCGAGTCCCTTGAGGCACGAGGGGGAAGGTGACTGTGAACGAGGAGCCACGGCCGGGCTCGCTGTCCGCCGATACGCTGCCGCCCTGGGCCTCCGTCAACTGCTTCACTATCGCCAGTCCCAGGCCGGGAGGTGTGGTCGTATCTCTGCAACCGTCCAACCCGGACCGGCCACCTCTTAGGACTCCTCTCGATGGGTCCGATGCGCTCGCCCCACGCGGCCTTAGTCTCCCTGGAGATCTCCGTCCCGTGGCGGGCAAGCCTTCGCGCTCCGGGAGCCATCGCGTTGATGATTCACGTAGTGA
>DATLAX010000179.1:0-17227 GCA_035527215.1 Dehalococcoidia bacterium | reverse complement strand
ATGGCGCTGGTGGACGCCTACTCGGCAATGATTCTCGACCGCCCCTATCGAAAAGCTCTGAGCCCGGAGGAAGCAGCCGCCGAGATGCGCGCCGGCGCCGGTACTCAGTTCGACTCCAACCTCGTGGAGCCGTTCCTCAGTGTCATCGAAGCTCAGGCGCTGGCTGCGGCCTAGTTTCGCCCCAATTTCCGATCATCCCTGTCACAGCGGCGACTCGATCTTACTGAGGAGCAACGCACATCACGTGCTGCGGGACCTCAGCCGCGGACATGTCAGCCGCGAGATCGCAAAGATTCTGAAGCCGGTCATCGCGGCGCTGGAGAGCATCGACCCTTCCATCGCGGTCCCCCTGGCGGCTCAGAAGGCGCTGGAGGAGTCGCCGAAGCGAATTCTCAGAACGGCTGCTGCCTAGCAGGGCAAAGCCCGTCCCGAGGTCTATCGGCATGCGCGGGCAGTCGCGCACGGCGGCTTCAGGCGGACGGTGGAGAGGCCGCGGGTCCAATTCGCCTGTCGCCGGCGATGTGAGTCGCCCGGTAGAGCAGGCCGACACCAACCCCCAGCACGGAAATCGTGCCGAAGAGCACTATGGCCTGTTGCACGCCGATCCTTTCCGCCGCGTTGCCCAGCAGGAAGGCGCCGACCGGTGTGGTGCCGGCGAAGAGCAGGACGTACAGGCTCATTATCCTGCCGCGCAGATGATCGGGGGACAGCAGTTGCAGGCGCGTGTTGGCCGAAGCGGTGAAGATGATGCCGGCAAACCCCAGCAGTACCAGCAGCAGCAGGGTCACGATGAACCAGTGCGATAGCCCTACCAGGATGAGCAGCACACTGAAGACTCCTGCTCCAAGGATGATCTGTCGCTCGCCCGCGCGGCGCGTATAGGCGATGGCGAGGGCCGCCAGCAACGATCCCACGCCGAGCACTGCGGTCATCGCACCGAAGCCTACCGACCCCACGTGCAGCACGAAATCCGCCAGCAGAGGCAGCGCGGTGCTGAAGTTGTAGCCGAACGCTCCGACAAAGCCCATCAGCAGTAGAATCAGCAACACCTCCGGCGTGCGAAACGCGAAGTCGAGGCCCTCCTTTAGTTGCGCAAACAACCGCCCCTCTCCCTTCTCCACTGCGAAGAACTCCGCCGGTCGCATCATCATCAGAGCGACGAAGACGGGAATGAAGCTGGCGGCGTTCAGGTAGAACGTGCCGTCTATGCCGATGGTGGCGATTGTCACGCCGCCGATCGCCGGACCGACGATGCGCGCCGCATTGAAGAGGGTGCTGTTCAGGGGGACCGCATTCGCCACTAAGTCTCGACCTACGAGCTCGGGTACGAACGCCTGTCGCGTCGGGTTGTCGAAGGCATTGGTCACGCCGAGGGCCAGCGCCAGCAGGTAGACATGCCAGAGCTGGACAAGGCCGGTGGAGACAAGGACGCCCAGCGTGAGCGCCTGCAGCATCGCGGCCGTCTGCGTGGCAACCAGGAAGCCCCGCTTGGGCACGCGGTCGGCGATGACGCCGCCGAAGAGGACGAAAAGCGTGATAGGCAGGAACTGAAGCGTCGTCACGGTCCCCACCGCCAGCGGCGACTCGGTGAGATCGAGCACCAGCCACGCCTGGCCTATGCTCTGCATCCAGGTGCCGCTGAGGGAGATCAACTGTCCGAACCAGAAGAGGCGGAAGTTGCGGACGCTCAGGGCAACGAAGATGCCCCGCAGGCTGCGCGGGACGGCTGCGGGCGCTTCCGGGGCGCCGGGCGCTACGGCGTGAGCGGCCGCACCGTCGATGGGCGGCGTCTTGTTCGCTCTGGGCCTACGGAATGGGCGGCGCAGTCTCATTCGGTATCCGTCAATCGATCGATGGCCACGTCGGGGCCGGCAGACCGGCAGGAGCCGCCCTCCGGCGACAACGTCGAGGCTAGTCTAAGACCCGGAGAGCCGCCAGCGCTACCGTGGCATGAAGACCACGCAAACGGACGCAGGCAGCATCGCCGGTGACCGCAGAGTGGCTTGGGGACGTTATGGCAGCGGCGAATCGTTTGCTGGGGGAAGCGGGAGAAGGTCGCCCTTCATGCGCTGATGCTGCGCGTAGACTAGAGTCAGAAGAATCGCGACCCCAAGCAACACGGCCGCGAATTTGAAGGGCGCCACAGGGCCGTATACCTCGCCCACCCTGCCGCCTGCCGCCTGACCGAGCGCGCCGCCGAGCCCCTGGACCGCCGCGAGCGCCCCAAGGAGAAGGCCGCGCGAATGGACCTGCGTCGCATCGAGGGCGGCTGCGCACCAGGCGGGCACGCTGACTGCGTATGCCAGGCCGGCCAAGACCGCCAGGTTCACAGCGATGAACGGGCTATGAGTCAATGTCAGCGCGAAGAGAGAGAGCGCCGTCACCACGAGGCCCACGAGCAACGGCAATTGCCTGCCGAAGCGGTCCGCCAGACGCGAGAACCGAAACGCGATTGCGGCTGCCACGCCGGCCGGAAGGACAAGCAGGAGCGCCATCTCGCTCATCTGCACGTGCAGCACGTCTTTGACGTAAGTGCCCACGGTCGGCGTAAAGACGGCGATGCCCAGGCTCAGGAACAGGGTTATGCCGCCCAGGATCAGTATTCTGGGTTTCAGGATCTTCGCGAAGGCGCGCATCTGAAACTTCTCCGCCGCCTTCTTCGGTTCGATGAAAACCGGCCCGTCGACGGGACGCAGGGCCACCGCGAGGGCTAGCCCATGCAACGCCAGACAGGCGAGGAATACCGCTGTGTAGGAGACGAAGTCGCCGAGCAACATGCCGACGACGACGCCCGCGCCGAGGCCGAGCATCTGGGCGATGTTGAGCCAGTACATGACCCGGCCGCGTTGCGACGGCTCGTTAGTGTCACCGACGTGGGCCAGGAAGGCGGGCCACATCGTCGCGGCGGCAAGACCGTACAGCCCGGAGAACACGAGGAAGAGATGCCCGCTGGGGAAAAGCATCATGGCGCCCAGGACAGGGATGCCGACGGCTATCCCGATAGCCAGCACCAGCCGTCTGCCGAAGCGATCGGCCAGCCAGCCGGCGGGCATCTGCCAGAGGAAGCGCGCCAGGCTGTAGGAGGCCAGCGCGTATCCCGGGAAGGCAGTGGAAGCGTTGAGTTGCTGCGGCAGGTAGTTCTGGACGAGCGTCAGCATGAAGATGCCGAGAGACGCCTGCCAGAGGAACACGGTAGCGGCCAGCTCCAGCATTCGGCCGCGGGGCATCCTCAATTCAAAGGAGGGGATCCTGATGCTAATCAAGTCTCACTCACTGGTTCTCGCTTGAATCCCTCCACTAGATAGGGTCGGATGATTTCATCCAGACCCGTAGCCGTGAAGTGTCAGGGCCGGCATGGCTGCTCGTCGTTAGTTGCCACACTTGAAGTCCACCACCCAATCACTCCCCCATCGTTGCGAGCGCCGCCTAATCCAGCCAGCAGTGCGAGGACCAGCGAACGAGGAAAGGCAAGGGGCAATTACCGTGGCTCGTTGGGTCTATTGTACACCCGAACGGCTTGGCTGCAAGCGCCGGAGGCGTCGGGCAGGCCGCTCGGCCGCAACCGGCGCTCGACGACATGGCCCTCGGCCGGTGGTTGCTGCTAGAATTGAAGCAGACAATCGGTTCGCGGTTTAGGGCCGCAGAAGGAAGGTGCGCAAATGGCCATCAAGACCGGCGATGAGTATGTCGCCTCGATCAAGAAGCTTAACCTGAAAGCCCACGTTTTCGGCGAAGAGACCGCCGATCTGCCGGAGCACCCGCTGGTCGCCCCTTCGCTGCGCGCCGTCGCCGCAACCTTCGACTGCGCGTACGACGAGTCGAGCCGCGAGCTCTTCCGCGTCCGCTCGTCGCTGACCGGCGAGGAGATAAACCGCTTCTTGCACCTCCACCAGGGCACGCAGGACCTGATGAACAAGGTCCTCATGCAGCGACATTGCGGCAACGTCACCTCCTGCTGCTTCCAGCGCTGCGTCGGCATGGACGCTTCGAACGCCCTCTTCAGCGTCACCTTCGATTGCGACAAGGCGCACGGCACCGACTACCACCAGCGCTTCCGCGACTACTGGGCATGGGTGCAGTCGGAGGACCTCGTCGTCGATGGCGCCATGACCGACCCCAAGGGCGACCGCGGCAAGCGCCCGGCCCAGCAGAGCGACCCCGACCTCTACCTCCGCGTCGTCGAGCGCAAGAGCGACGGTATAGTCGTGCGCGGCGCCAAGCTGCACCAGACCGGCATGCTGAACTCGCACGAGATCATCGTCATGCCCACGATCGCCATGCGACCCGGCGAGGAGGACTGGGCGATCTGCTTCGCCGTGCCGACGACCACGCCCGGCATCCGCTACATCTACGGCCGGCAGGCGAGCGACACGCGCAAGCTGGAGCGGTCGAAGCTCGACGTCGGAAACGTGCGATTCGGTGGGCAGGAGGTCATGACGGTCTTCGAAGACGTCTTCGTGCCGCACGAGCGCATCTTCATGGACGGCGAGGTCGACCAGTCGGGGAAGCTGGTGGAGCGCTTCGCGGCCTACCACCGGCAGAGCTACGGCGGCTGCAAGGTCGGCGTCGGCGACGTAGTGATCGGCGCGACGGCGTTGATCGCGCGGATGAACGGCGCGGAGAACGCGGGCCACATCCGGGAGAAGCTGATCGAGATGATCCATCTCAACGAGACTCTGTTTTGCGCCGGCATCGCCTGCTCGGCGCTCGGCCATCAGACGGAAGCGGGCAACTGGGAAATCGACATGCTGCTGGCCAACATCTGCAAGCTGAACGTGACGCGCTTCCCCTGGGAGATAGCGCGTAATGCCGTCGATATTGCCGGCGGCCTGATAGCGACGATGCCTTCCGCCAACGACCTGGACGACGAGACGACCGGGCCGTACATCCGCAAGTATCTGGCGGCGTCGAGCGATTACGACGTGGTAGACCGCATGAAGGTGCTACGGTTCATCGAGAACATCACGACGGGCCCCGGGGCCGTAGCGTACCTCGTTGAGTCGATACACGGCGCGGGCCCGCCGGCGGCGCAGCGGATCATGATCGGCCGGCAGGGCGACCTGGAGGGGAAGATCGGGCTGGCGAAGCGGGTCATCGGCATCGACTGACTGTCAACGGAAGGCGCTTCGACCTGATATGGTGGAAGCAAGGAGGCTTCCACATGGCAGGGATTGCTGACGACGTCACCAAGCTCGTAGGCAACACACCCCTCGTACGGCTCAACCGCCTGACCGCGGGCCTCGACGCCACCGTCGTCGCCAAGCTGGAGTCGTTCAACCCGCTGGGCAGCGTCAAGGACCGCATCGGCGTGGCCATGATCGACGCGGCGGAGCGCGAAGGGCGCCTGTCCAAGGACAGCGTCGTCGTCGAGCCGACGAGCGGCAACACGGGCATCGCCCTCGCCTTCGTGTGCGCCGCCAGAGGCTACAAGATCGTCCTCACGATGCCCGATAGCGTTTCTATGGAGCGGCGCCAGATCCTCCAGGCGCTGGGCGCGGAGCTCGTGCTGACGCCCGGCGCCGAAGGCATGCCCGGCGCCATCCGCAAGGCGGAGGAGATCGTCGCCGGCGAGCCGAAGGCGTTCATGCCGCAGCAGTTCAAGAACCCGGCGAACCCCGCTATCCACCGCCGGACCACCGCAGGGGAGATCTGGCGCGACACCGACGGCAAGGTCGACGTCTTCGTCGCGGGCGTGGGCACGGGCGGGACGATAACGGGCGTGGCGGAGGTCCTGAAGCAGCGCAAGCCGGAGGTCAGGGTCGTCGCCGTGGAGCCCGACGCTTCGCCGGTCCTGTCGGGTGGACAGCCCGGCCGGAGTCGCATCCAGGGCATCGGCGCGGGCTTCGTGCCTGACATCCTGCGCGTCGACCTGATCGACGAGATAGTCCGCGTGACCGACGAGGACGCCGGCGAGACGGCGCGTCGTCTGGCGAAGGAAGAGGGCATATTCGCGGGCATCTCCTGCGGCGCGGCGGCCTGGGCGGCGCTGGAGGTGGCGCGGCGGCCGGAGAGCGCGGGGAAGCTCATCGTCGCGCTGCTGCCGGACACCGGCGAGCGCTATCTCAGCACCTGGGTCTTCCAGACAGAGAACACGACGGCGCCGAAGACATGAAGGACCACGACATGGACGCTTACAAGATGATCATCAGCAAGCGCGATACGAGGTCGTACTCAGACCGCCCACTATCGGACGAGTCGCTGCACCGCATCCTTCAGGCCGGACGCATGGCGGGCAGCGCGAAGAACGCCCAGCCCTGTCGCTTCGTGGTCGTGCGGAGCGCCGAGAAGAAGCAGGAGCTTGCGAGTTGCGGCCAGTGGACGCAGCATGTCCCCAACGCCGCCGTCGCCATCGCCGTGGTGGTGCCGAACGATGGGCGCGAGTTCGACGCCGGTCGCGCCGCGCAGAACATGATGCTCGCGGCCTGGGCTGAGGGGATCGCCTCCTGCGCGGTCACGACGCAGGACGTCGACTGCACGCGCCGGGTGTTGGGACTTCCGGAAGGGTATCGGGTCGCCATCGTCTTGCCGTTTGGCTATCCGCCGGAGGAAGGTGTCCAATCGCTGGGAGCGAAGAGACTGCCGCTGGAAGAGATAGTGCACAACGAGACCTGGTGAAGCAGCCTCCGAAACGACGTGAAACAGGCCCGCCCCTGTGATGGAGGCGGGCCCGTTGCTTTTCGCTTGCTGTGCGGTCGAGTCGAAGCGCTACCAGAAGACGCGCGTTGCCCGCACCACAAGGCGGTTGCTGTAGTTCCTCGTGCTCGAATCGAACGAACCGATACAGGTGACGATTGTCAGCCTGTCGAAGCCGTCCTTCATGGCGAACTGGCTGAAGTTCGCCTGGTCATCGATCCAGGTCGTCCAGTCGACTATGTACTTCACGTAGGATCCGTCTAGAAGCTGCACGTCAATCTCGTCACCGGCGACAAGTTGTCGCAGGTCCCAGAAGACGGCAGTGTAGTGCGGGTGGTAGTCGACGTGACCGGAGAAGAGGGCGTTGGCCCCCGGTATGCCCGGGAAGCCGCCCATGCCGGGGTAGCTCTGGAAGTCGTACCAGACGATATCGTCCTTGCCGTTGGGGACGCCCATCACCCCGTCGTTGCCAATGATACGGACGTTGATGGGCGCGTTCACACCGATCTTGGGGATCCACATCCGCAGGCCCGTCGGCGGCGCCGAGCCGTCACCCGTGCCGCAGGCCGCGGTTGTGAACGTGCCGGTCGCCGAAGAGTACCAGGCGCCATCCTTGTACGCGTTTACGCGCCAGTGGTGCACGGCGTTTGTCCTCAGGCCGGGCACGGTCATGGCATTAATGCTCGCGTCCAGTGGGCCGCTGCTGAGGAATGCTCCCGCTGGAAAGGTGCTGTACCAACTCACGTCCAAGTACTGAGTGCCTTGAGTCGTCGAAGGGACCCAGCGGAAAGTGGCATCGACCATCCCTGGAGCGCCACACACTTGCGTGACGCCGCTGATCAGCGGGAAGACGCAACTGAACGACGAGAACGCTGTCAGCAGCAAGCCGGGAATAAGCAGGAGCCAGAATCGTTTCCTCATTGTCCACCCCTCATCGGTTCTTCTCTTGCCGATCCTTCGCCGCGACTCCCATCGCCGGACCGAAAGGATCGCTCTTGCTGACCGTAATCCTACCATGTTGCTCTGTGAAAGCAAAGAGCGACGCGAGGATCCGAGACAGATCGCTGGTGGGGTGTCTCATCTTGACTCCCCCACGGGTTCTCGCCCACAATTGACCCACACAAAGCTCAGAACCGCGATTGGAGGAAGACGATGCCTGAGGATGGCGAAACGAAAGTCCGCTCGCCCATCGGCGAGGCAGCGGTCGATTCCGGAGGCGCGGCGATCGGCGTCGTCCGTATGGACCCCGCCCAGTCCTACGCCCAAACACCCGAGTTGCTGAAGGAAGTCATCGACGCGGGAAGCGACACGGCTTGGCAGGCCATCAAGCAGGGAATCGACTACACGTATTCCTGCCTCGACGCCGCTCTGGCGCCGCTGCGAGAGGAGACCGGCTTCGACGCGATGCTGCGAGAAGAACTGGCGCGCGGCAAGAAGCTGCTCCTGAAGCCTAACCTGGTCAACCCCATCTGCATCGACGCGCGTGAGCACGGCCTTGGCCTGGGATACACGACCTGTACCGCCTGGCCGTTTGTTGCCGCCCTGATGCGCTGGCTGCACGACAAACTCGACATCTCCTATCACCAGATGGCGCTGGGCGACGCCGCAACAACAATGTCGGCCGCGTCCGGGTACTTCACGCGCCTCCGGGGCGAGCCGGTGACGCGGGAGGCAGTGATCGAAGGGCGCTCCGGCGACTTCTACGGTGGCTGGGGGTTCTACTTCGTGCGCAAGTACCTCGCCGAGGCGCACGAGTCATCTCACGACGACGACCCGATGAAGGGTTATGAGGATAGTGTCGCCGGCAACTACGTTCCGCCCGGCAAAGCGATGGACCGGCTGTCTGTCTATGATCTGAACCGCATCCAGGACATCCCCGGCAGCGGACGCAGGGTGCCGGTCCCAGACGGCGCCAACTTCGAGGCGATAACGCTGCACAAGGCGATCGTCGGCGGCGATCCATCGGACCCGGCGGACAGGAGCGACTATCCGGGCTGCGTGCTTCTCAACCTGCCAAAGCTGAAGGTACACATCATTGCCCTGTTCACCAACGCCATAAAGAACCTCGGCATCGGCCTTTACCCCATGGAAGCGGCGGCGGACTCCGATCACGAGAGCACCGGCTGGATGTACAGCGCCCCGCGACTACCCATTCCCGGCATGAAGGCCCGTATCCCGCACGCCGTATGGACTGCCGACGTCGACGAATCGTCGGGCCGGCCGCTGTCCGTGCGACGGACGGGGGGCATCAACGGCACGATGGTAGACATAATCAAGGCCGTCACGGGCCAGGGCGTGCAAATCCTGAACGTCGTCGATGCCATCGAGGCGATCAACTTCGACCACACGAGAAGCACGGCGGCGGAGCGCGTCCCTGAGGGTTATGTGTTCGCCTCCCTCGACGCGGTGGCGCTCGACGTGCTCTGCGCCCGCTATATGTTCAACACCGTCCCGATGGCGGAGGGGCGCCGCCTCGTGCAGGAAGGGAAGGCGACGTCGGAGTGGCTGCAGCGCGTGCCGCTGCCGGTCGTTGAGGGCCCCAACATCGTCACGAAGGAGGGACTCGACTCGCCGCTTTCGCGGCACGTCCTCTTCTCCTATGCCGAGAAGCGGGGTATCGGCGGCCAGGCGTATCACGTGACCGGCCGCGATGTCTGGCAGGAGGGACGGCTGGTTTCGTTGCAGGGGCGTCTGGGCAGAGCCGGCGGCGAGGGCTTTTCGGAGATGATCACGGGCACGCTCTACTACGACCGCTCGAAGCTGCTATGGGACCTGCAGACTACGGTAATGGGCTACGCTCAGGCGAACGACGCGCTGACGGGGTCGAGTTTTCATCGCCAGTTCCTCGAAGCCTTCGACGAGAACGGCGACGGCGTAATCGACTACGAGGAGACGGGCAGGAAGGGCGTGGTCGACTTCCAGATCTACGCCGGGGCGCACGGCGTCCACCTGATGGGCAGTGAGCAGTATGGTGCTCTCCGCGGCTTCTTTGTCGCGCTAACGAAGGGGCTGCGCTGGTCCGACGCGAGCCTCAACGTCGATGGGCTGGACTTCCTCAAGGAGTATGTCGACACCTCGCTCGCGATGGTCGGCCTGATGCTGTCGCAGATGGAGATGGAAGGCGCGGACCCCATGATCCCGACGATGACCTGGGGCAAGGGGAAATGGCCCAGCATGCAGGCAGCGCGGTTTCTCGCCATCGGCACGATGATCTACGGAGCGGGGTATCCTTTCATGACCACCATAGACTCGTTGTACGGCATTGCGCTTCAGTACGCCGACAAGGTGTTCAACGGCAGCACGTACACCGGCGAGTTCGAGACGATGAGCGACCCGGTGTCGCCGCTGGCGATGGAGTACATTCAGGCTGTCGCCGGCGGCGCGAAGCCTCTGCCCTTCGTGCTGTACGTGCCCACGGGCTACGGCCAGATGATGGGCAATACCATGCCGAATGTCGAGGAGACGCAGGACCCGGCCAGGTTGCTCACTGCGGAGTTCGGCGGCGGAGTCGAGGTCTGGTAAAGATCTCGCGGCTTCGGCCGATAGGTATAGTGGGCATGAGAAGGTCAAGACGGGGAGCCGAAGGCGCCGCCTACGAAGACCCCCCTTGACAGCCTTAGATAGCGGAGTATACTGGGACTGAGCCCGGAATGGGAACCAGAATCCGAAAGGAGGAGGTAAACCACATGGTAGAGAACCGGGTTCTCTGGGGGGTGTGGCAGGTTGACAGGTGAGGCCCTGTCCTTCGGGACGGGGCGTCCGGTCAACGAGTTGGCCCCAATGATCAGTTGTTTGATGCCACCACCGTGATGCGGTGAGATGAAGGCCAGGCGCTGAGAGGGCTAACCTCCCGGGGGCCTCTCGGGATGACAGAAACAGGAGCCGCTCTAATCGAGCGGCTCCTGTCCTTGTCTGTTTCCAGTGGCCGTCAGGCCTTCTCCGTCACCTTGTACTCCAGCCGCTTGCCGATCAGGAGGCGCATCTGCGAATCGAGCGCGGGCAGGGCGTTGAAGAGGAACGTGATTACCGCCATCATCGCCCACTGAGCGAACTGCACAGGGTAGAGCCAGCGCGAGAAGCCCTTGGGTCGCGACGGGCGCATCGCCATGTCGCAGATGATCATCACTATGAGTGGAGCGAGGCACGGCTTCAGCATTGCCCCCGACCACGCGGGGAACGACAAGGAGCCCACGTCAATCTGCGGTCCGAAGACAATATTGGGTCCAAGATGGAACTGAGATAGCAGGTACAGTCCGGCGGGGACCGAGATCAAAAACCATTGACTCGACCAGAGCACGTGATTCTCAATGATACCCCAGGTGCGGCGTAGACGCGTTCGCAGACGTATCTCCGGGTGAGCAAGACACTTCTTTATCGCGTAAGGGATGTCGCAGGCGCCCCAGGCGTGGCGGCGCGCCTGCTGGTAGTGCTCCCAGAACGTCCGGAAGTAGCTGCTGACGCGCACGCCGTCGTTGCCGACGGGCAGGAAGATCGGCTCCACATCGACGGTCCCGCCGCAATGGAAGAAGCACTTGAGGAACATGTGCCAGTCTTCGGAGATGATGTCGGGGTCCCAGTAGTCGACTTCGTGGGCCATGCGAAGGCTCAGGCTGTAGGTGGACTGGGGGAAGAGGACGCAGTACTTGCGCGTCAGCTTCGCCAGGTGGTTGAGCCCTCCCAGCGAGTTGGGCAGTCGCAGGGGCGCCGGCACCTCCCAGACGTTGTTGTAGTAGAAGATCGGCGCCTGCCAGAAGCGGCGGTAGCGCTTTGCGTTGGTGGCGAACTTGTAGGTCAGGCAGGCGTAGTAGCCGGGCGGGAACTGCGTGTCGGCGTCGCAGCTCGTGACCGTGAGCAGGTCGAGATCGTAGCCTATCTCGTCGACGAGGCGCCGCTTGGCGATCCGCGCCGCCCAGTTCTCGTTCGAAGACTTGCCCTTTATCTCGCCCGGGATGTTCGGCGGGTGGAACGTTGGGAAGAACAGCATGAAGCGGTCGCCGTACTTCTCCCGGAGTGCCGCGGCCTTGGCCGGAGCCTCCGCCTCGGCGCCCTCCAGCGCCAGCACGACGACAAGCTTGTCGGCGCTCAGCGACTGGTTGGCGAGGGTCTCTAGCGTCGTCGAGAGCTTTTCGACGGTCTCCTTATAGCTGGGTATGATGACGACGTGCCGGACCTCTTCCCAGCGCAGGAAGGCTTTCCCTTTGGCCGCGGCCTCGTTGTAGCGCTGCCTCCAGTCCACTTCGGCATTCTTCTTGAGGATAGACCTGCCGCGGGTGACGTGGATGGCCGTGTTGAAGGATCGCCAGATCCAGTAGATGTAGAAGGCACTTAACGCAAGCGCGAACGGGAGGGGAAAGAAGATGCTTCCCCAAATAAAGGAAGTGATGATCAAGAGCGCAACGGCGCCGGGCATGATTTCCAGCGCGCGCTGAATGATGTAGTCGCGGCGCAGGTGCTCCGGACGTTCCTTCGGGATGACCTGCGGCTTGGGGACGGCGACCGTCGCCGGCGCTCTTGCCACCGGCGCGAGCGGCCCCGACCACGCGAGCGGGCGTACGAATGGCAGGTCGGCGGCGTCGACTTCGCGCGATCGGGGGAAGGGGTCGCGCGCCACGGCCGAGCCGGTCGCAAAGTTGACTACGGGAGGCGATGAAATGCCTGCCGAGAGGGAGGGTGAGGCAGAAGCTGTCGACCGCCTGTCCGCGTCGATGGATTTCATGGCTGGTTCCCTGCCCTCCTGTTCCTACCGCGTCCTGCGGACAGACAACGGGCAAGAGAAAAGGTCGTCCCGTCGAAGGTCCGACCTTTCACACGCCTACGAGGTTAGCTGACGGGTTAGGGCTGAAAGGCTGCCCTTCCCGGTAAGACCGGGATTAACCCCCCTACTGGTTCCCCCGTCCCCGGACGACGAGCCCGGGCGTTCGGCGGTTTGGGTTGTTATAATCAACTTAATGGCAAGGCGGCGGATTGTCAAGTCGCATCGCCAGCGCCCGGCGGCTCATACAGCGCCGCGACCAGTTTCGCGTCGAAGGGCGGAGACGTGGCGGAGACATAGACGAGCTTTTCTGCGCCCACATTGCGGATCGAGTGGAGAGCGCCCTTCGGAACAAACACGAGGGTAGCGGGTCCAACCTCTTTCTCTTCGTCTGCCACGTGCATCAGGCCCTTTCCCGCGACGATCACGTACACCTGCTCGGCGTCATGATGCGCGTGGCGACCCTGCTCGCTCTCCGGCTCGCCTTCAACCCAGGTAATGGCTAGGTTGTGCGAATCAGCCTGACCCTCAGTAAGCAGAAGGTAGGATACCTGTCCCCCACGATGATGGCGCGGACTGTCCGGCAGTCGCCGGGTGTGCACTAGGGTGGGTTCCCTGCTATTCGAGGTAGTCTTTCAGCTTGCGACTGCGCGTGGGGTGACGGAGCTTGCGCAGCGCCTTCGCCTCGATCTGGCGGATGCGCTCGCGGGTGACGTTGAACTCGCGGCCGACCTCTTCGAGGGTGCGGCTGCGGCCGTCCTCCAGGCCGAAGCGCAGCTCGAGCACCTTGCGTTCTCGCGGGGTCAGGCTCGCCAGCACTTCCATGACCTGGTCCTTGAGCAACTGGTGCGACGCTGCTTCCGGCGGTGCGAGGGCAGCGGAGTCCTCGATGAAGTCGCCCAGGTGGCTGTCCTCTTCCTCCCCGATCGGCGTCTCGAGGGAGACCGGCTCCTGCGAGACCTTTATGATCTCCCTCACCCGCTCGGGGGCGATCTCCATGCCGTGGCCGATCTCATCGCTGGTCGGCTCGCGGCCGTACTCCTGCACGAGGCGGCGGCTGACGCGCACCAGCTTGTTGATCGTCTCGACCATGTGCACGGGTATGCGGATCGTCCGCGCCTGGTCGGCGATGGCGCGGGTGATGGCCTGCCGGATCCACCACGTCGCGTAGGTGCTGAACTTGTAGCCCTTGCGGTAGTCGAACTTCTCGACGGCGCGGATGAGGCCGATGTTGCCCTCCTGGATGAGGTCCAACAGCGACATGCCGCGCCCGATGTACTTCTTCGCCACGCTCACTACCAGGCGCAGGTTCGCCTCGGTGAGCCGCTTCTCAGCTCGGAAGCCCTCCCTCTTCAGGTGGTCGAAATGGGAGCGGTAGACCGATTCGTGCGTCTCCAGTTCCTGCTGCCTGTCCCATGGCGGGGGCTGCAGCTTGTCCTCGCCGCCGACAGACTCGCCGGCCAGCCGCAGGATCTCCGGTGTTAGTATGTGCGTGACGATCGACAGTCTTACGAGCGCTTGTTCCGCCTGACCAGGCTGCAGCTTCAGCGACTCGAAGATCGCTGCGGCGAGCTCTTGGTCCAACTCTCCGTCGACGGCGGAACGGAACACGGGGTCGGCTATGCGTTGCGAGAGCGACGCTTTGTGCAGGCCCAGCTGCTTCGCGACTCCGTTGGAGTAGCGCCGCGACTCGTAGAGCTCGTTCAGGAGGCTGAGAAGGATCTCCATGCCTAGCGTGGGACGGCCGTGCTCCTCCAGCCAGCGCCGCTCGATGCGTTGGACGTGCTTGCCCTCCTCCATGGCGCGTGCCAGCCGCTTCTCATCGTCGGCTGTCAGAAGGTAGACCTTGCCGATCTCCCGCAGGTACATCCGAACGGGGTCGTCGATTCCCTCCTGTTCTTCGATGAGGAGGTCTTCGCCCTTCTGGACCTTGGGCTTCTCTTCAGCTTCGGGCCACAACTCCGTCTCCGTATCTGAGCGCTCGGCTACCGGCGCGGCCTCTCTATCAGTGTCGATCACCGATAGGCCTCTGTCCGAGAGGCGTGTGTACACTCTGTGGAGAGGTTCAATCTCGTCCTCCTCATGTACACCGAGGTTCAGAAGCCCTTTCGGCTTCTTGCCGTTGTCCTCGTCGAGGAGCTCTTCGTCCGCTTCTTCTCGTTCGTCGAATCCGCTGGTCATAGTCAGTTGTGCTGCTGTTCCTCGCGGGGGCTCTTCTTCTCGTGAAGTTCCAGACCTGCCTCCATGTCCCGCACGACGATTTCGGCGCCGGCGGTCGCATCTTCGGACAGGTCTTGGGATGGAGCTTCGCTCCTCATCAGCTTCCGGGCATGTTCAACCAGGCGTCCAGCGCCCAGTCTCTGTTCCCTTTCGGCAATCTCCCAGTTTCTGACTCTTTTCTCATCTCTTATTCTACCTTTTTTCAATCGCTCCGTACAGGTCGCGAGTGCCCGCTCCGCCTGTCCGGAATCATACGGCGGCAGATTCCTGGCAACGATGTGCTCCAGCCGCTGGCGCAGCGAGTCATCCGACACGGCCTCTAGAAGCTCGTGTTCGGGGCCGGTCTCGCGCCAGGCCTCGAGGATCTGGCGGTTCAGCGTATCGTCAAACAGGTCCCCGCTTAGCGCCTGTCCCTGACTGCGAAGGTGAGGGTACCGCATGAGGAGGGCGAGGCAGGTCTCCTCGCCTTTCGAGAGGTCGATCTTCTCCTCCTCCGGGGTCGCCGGCGCCTTGCGTCTGGCTGCGACCTTTCTGCCGTGCTCCGTTGGTGTCGCCTGGAGGGTGGAGCCGGAGAACGCTTTTGGCGCCTCAGCCTCGACGACGAAGCGCCGCCAGGCTTCCGGGTCCGCGCGAATGATCTCGTCCGGATCGCGACCCTTTGGCAGCTTCATGACGCGGATTTGCGCCCCCATGCGCTGCGCGACGACGTCGCCCCGCTCGCTGGCGGCGCGTCCCGCCGTGTCGGGATCGAAAGCGAGGACGATGTTTTCCGTGAGCCGGCGCAGGAGGGCAAGCTGGCGCTCCGTCAGCGCGGTGCCCATGCTGGCGACTACGTTCAGGTTATCGTGCTGGTGAGCGGCGATTACGTCCATATACCCTTCTACAATTACCGCCAGGTCGGCGCGACGGATATGCTCCGCCGCTCTGTCCAGTCCAAACAAGACGGCGCCCTTATCAAAAATCGGCGTCTGGGGCGTATTCAAGTACTTCGGGCTTTCGGATTCTGCGGCAGCCGCTTCGAGTCCATCGCCGGACTCAGCGGGCAGCATGCGGGAGCCGAACCCGACGGCCCGTCCGCGTTCGTCGCGAATGGGTATCGTGACCCGACGGCGAAAGCGGTCGTACACGCCCCTATCGCCCTCAACCGCCAGCCCCGCCTTCAAGAGATCGCCTTCGCCGAAGCCGCGGCCCTTCAGGTGCTCGCGCAGGGCATCCCAGGAATCGGGAGCGTAGCCGAGTTGGAACGCCTCTGCTGTCTGCCGGTCGATGCCGCGCATCGTCAGATACTCGAGCGCGGCAGCGCCGGCCTGCGTATTGAGGAGTGCGTGCTGGAAGAAGAGCGCCGCCGCCTCATTCGCCTGGCGTAGCCGGTCTTTCTCCGTCTCTTCCGCTGCGCCGCTCTTTCGACCCAGGCTAATGCCGGCCTTCTCTGCCAGGACGCGCAATGCGCCGGAGAAATCGAGGCCTTCCTTCTTCATGACGAAGGCGAAGACATCGCCGCCGGTAGCGCAGCCGCCGAAGCAATGCCACGTCCCTCTGTCCGGGAACACGAAGAACGAAGGCGCCTTCTCCGCATGGAAGGGACAGAGCGCCCTGTAGTTGCGGCCGGACCTCTGCAGGTTCACCGACTCGCTGATGACGTCGACGATGTCCAATCGCTGCTTTATCTCTTCGACAGGGTTCATAGCGAAGCAGTCAGTCTCCCCCTCCAATATGGCTTAACGCCGGAGAGCGCCCGGTGTTGCCCTCGGCCGCTGCCTGCCTGCCGGCTTGCCCGCCGCTGGAGGGCAGGCAGGTCCTTTGCCTGAGTTCTAATGGTACGGTGTCTCGGTGGCGGTTGGCGTTGAACCAGATGAAAACGTGACAATGAGCCGGTTGTTCGTGTCGTCGCTCTCAGAGATCTTCCCGTTGGGGTCGACGATGACCAGGACCTCATCCGGGCCGCCGAAGGGAACGTACCCGGTCTTGACATCGATGCTCGCGCCCGCCGCCAGAGCCTCCACAGCCAGGGTCGTCGAGTCGAGTTGCTGCGCTCCCGCGGTATCATACACGGCCACCTCGATTGCCGCTGCCGCCAGTTCGCCGCTGCCCTGATTCGTCACGGTCACCACGAGGACGCTTCCGGATACCAGTGAGCCGCCGACCGCGAGATCGGGGAGCGTCGTCGCAGGCGTGGAGGTCGGCGTAACCGTGATGTCCGGCGTCGCCAGTGGAGGCAGGGTGGCGGCTGCCTCGTAGGTCGGGATTTCCGCCATGGGCATGGTGTCCGGTGTTGCGACAGGCACTTCGGCGAGATCACCCTGCACTTCCAGCGAGCCGGCGATCACCCATCCGTGCAGGTTCGAGCGGGCCGGGTACTCGATCTGCAGCCATTCGCTATCGTCGCTCTGCCCGACGATCCTGACCTCGGCGCCTCTTCTTAGCGAGCCTATGGCGCTATACCTGTTGCTGGGACCGGTGCGGACGTTGAGCGTGCTTGTCGCGGTACCGGTCAAACCATCGAGGCCGTCCGGCTGAGCCTGGGCAGACGTGGGGCTCTTTGTGGTGGGCGCCGAGTCTGCGCTCTGGCTGCCGTCGCCTCCATCGCCGCCGGTCGTCAGAATGACGGCGATGGCAGCGATC
>DATLAX010000178.1:0-2503 GCA_035527215.1 Dehalococcoidia bacterium | reverse complement strand
CACCTTGAGGTAGGTCCAGGGCTCGACGCGCTCCTCGATATAGTCGAGGTAGTCCGTGCCCTCGTACTTCGCGAACTCATTGCCCTCCGGGTCGACGATGCGCGTCATGCCGTCGTAGAAGTCGACCTTGTTGTCGCCGTTCACCAGGCCGATGTAGTACGTCTCCTGGCCGCCGTAGATATCGGAGAGGACGAGGTCCACGTACGCCTGGTTCTTGAGGACGACGTCCTCGAAGAGCTGGAACGTGAACTTGGAGAACTCCACGGCCTCCTCGGCATGCTTGCGCATCTCCTCGCGCGTCTCTTTATCCAGCGGCCGCGTGATCCCGCCGGGGAGCGCGATGATGGGGTGGGTGCGCTTGCCGCCGAAGTACTTCATGACGTCGATGGACTTGGCGCGCATCTCGATGACCTTGGCGCCGATCTCGAGGCCCACTTTGGCCACGACGCCCAGGATGTTGCGCTCGGCGGGGTTGGCCGTCGGCCCTACGACGAAGTCCGGCGCGGCGAGGTAGTAGTAGTGCAGCAGGTGGTCGTAGAAGAAATAGGAGTTGTATATCATCCGCCGGAGTCTCTCGCCGTTGGGCGGCAACTGGACCTTGTAGACCGCGTCACATGCCTTCGCGCCTGCGAAGTGGTGGACGAGCGGTCAAACGCCGCAGATGCGGGGCGTTATGCGAGGGACCTCCTCCACCGGCCGGCCGACGCAGAACTGCTCGAAGCCGCGGAGCTCCGGGATCTGGAGGTAAGCGTTCGCGACGTCGCCGTTATCGTCCAGGAAGATCGCTATTTTGCCGTGCCCCTCGAGGCGAGAGATGGGGTCGATTTCGATTTTCTTCATAGCCCTTTCTCCGTGATGATGGCTACGCTACACCATTTATATCAAACAGCGGCGTCCGCGACGCGGGCCGCTATTCGTTGCCGTCTCCGCGCTCGCCGCGCTGGACGCCGAGCATTGACTTCGCGAGGCCGAAGCGGTAGAAGTAGCCGGCGGGGTCGTCCAATTGCCCCAATATCCTGTCGGCCTCGGCCTGCGTGTCGGCGATAACTATCGAGGCGATGGCCGACGCGAGTTTGGCGCCCATGTCTTTTACGTTGTCGGTGGGGCCGAAGCAGCCGCGGCATCCCTGGCCCGCGACGACGCACGCCGCCTCGCAGCCGTCGCGCGTCGCCGGCCCGCAGCACATGATGCCCTGCTCCAGCAGACACTTCTCCGGGTCGTTCTCGACGAGGTGGATGCGCTTGAATTCGGTGATCTGCTTCTCCTCGGTTCGCTCGCGCGGGCACTCGTCGCACACGGCCTTGGTCCCGGCGATGACGGTTCCCTTGGGCGGGAGTTCGCCCGAGGCCACGGCCTCGACGGCGGCTATTATCCACTTCGGCTGCGGCGGGCAGCCCGGAAGGTAGTAGTCGACGTCGACGACCTGGTCGAGCGCGTAGGCCCGCTCCAACGCCCGCGGCAGCGTGAGCTCGCCCTCCGGGACCTCGAAAGTCAGCTGGGGCCGCGTCCCGTCCGGGTTCACGACCGAAGGGACGGTGTCGTACATCCGGTGCGCCAGCTCCTCCGTGGTCCAGAAGTTGCCCAGCGACGGGATGCCGCCCATCTGGGCGCAGGCGCCGAAGGCCACGAGGACCTGGCTCTTGGCGCGCAGCTGCCGGGCGTGATGGACGTCGTGCGTATTGCGGACCGCGCCGTTGAAGAAGCCCACGGTGATGCCGCCGTCCGGAATCGCCTCCAAATCCTTGTCCTTGAAATCGAGCGCCGTCGGCCAGTAGACGATGTCCGCCAGCTCCGCGACTTTCAGGATGACTGCGTCGATGTCGACGACGGCTATATCGCAGCCGCCGCAACTCGCGGAGGGCATGAAGGCGAATTTGAATTTCTCAGGCATGGACTTCCTCCTTGGCCACGGCCGGGTCCTCGGCGCCCGCGGGGAACGGCCCCAGCGCCCGGACCCGGGCCGTAAAGTCCTTCACGGTCTCGGCGAATTTCTGAGCCTCCGAAGCGCTGAGCCACTCGAGCCGCAACCTTTCCGGGTTTACGCCCATCTGCTGCAGTACCTTTTTAAGAAGCGTTACCCGGCGGAGTGCTTTGTAATTACCTTCCTGGTAATGGCAGTCGCCGGGGTGTCAACCGCCTACCAGAACGCCGTCCGCGCCGTGGGCGAAGGCGTCGAGGACGAACTGCGGGTCGACGCGGCCCGCACACATAATCCGGATCGAGCGCACGTTGGGCGGGTACTTGATGCGCGACGTGCCGGCCAGGTCCGCGCCGGTGTACGCGCACCACGTACAGAGCAGGCCGACGATCTTCGGTTCAAAAGTTTCCGCCATTAGGACAACACCCCTTCGATCTCCGCCAGAATTTGTTCGTTCTTGAAGTGGCGTTGGTTCGCCGCGCCGGTGGTGCAGGCGGCGACGCACGTGCCGCACCCCTTGCACAACGCCTCGTTGACGACGGAAGCCTTTTTCTCCTCGTCGAACGATATCGCCGTGTAGGGACA
>DATLAX010000177.1:0-4479 GCA_035527215.1 Dehalococcoidia bacterium | reverse complement strand
CGGGACACCTCCAGGTGGAGCGCCTACCGGAGCACCTCCCGGCGGCACTGCAACCGGAGCGCCTCCCGGCGGAGCGCCTACCGGAGCACCTCCCGGCGGCACAGCAACCGGAGCGCCTCCAGGCGGAGCACCTCCCGGCGGCACTGCAACCGGAGCGCCTCCCGGCGGAGCGCCTACCGGAGCGCCTACCGGTGGGTCGACAGTCGGGACACCGCCGGGGGCCGGAGCGTCGACGGGCGTGCCGGGAGGGGGTGGCGCAGCGGGCGCACAGGGGGCGACAGGCACAGGATTCACCGTTCCGGACGTCCGTCACCATCACCACGGCGGCGGAGCGGGCCATGCGGGCGCAGCGGCCGGAGCCGCGGGCGCCGGAGCGGCTGGCGTCGGGATACTGGGGGTTCTCGGTATGATCATAAAGATCGGGCTGATAGGCATAATCGCCATAGTGGGAGTCGGGTTGGGAGCATCGCTCGTAGGGGCCGCGCTCATCTTCACGGGCAACCCGAGCCCCTGCGTCGACCGCGCCATCGAGCCGTCCACAGCGGCCAGCCAGGCGCTGCGAGACCAGTGGGACGCGTTTGAGGCGGAGGCGGCCGGCGGGAGCGCGACTATTGCATTCGACGAGGTCGGCGTCACGTCGCGCGGCGTCGAGTATATCGACGAGAAGGACTTGCCGCTGGAGGACCTTCAGGTGCACTTCTGTCCCGACGGCCTGGGCGAGGCGCTCGGCACCATCAATACGCCGGGTCCGGACATTCACGTGGTCATGCGGGGCACGCTGGACCTGTCGGGCGAGAAGCCGCGGATCGACGTCAGGGAGATAAAGGCGGGCAACCTCCCAGGGCTGTTCGGCGGGACCGACTGGATAGTCAACAACATCGTGAAGAAGAGCAACGCCGATATCCTTGACGTGGAGCCGCATCTCCTCAGTCTCGAAATCGAGGACGGGTCGGCGACGCTGACCGGCGGGCCTCCGTAGACGGGGGTCTGCCAAGAGAAGCAGGAGCGAAGACTATGTCTGCTGAATCACCCTGGGATGAAAGCGAGCCTCACGGGGGAGGGATGCGCTGCCCGCCTCCTTTCCCTCTCTTTCCGATCGTATTCCCCATGATCTTCCCCATCGGCGTCCTGACGCTGCTTGGTCGCCGCCGGAGGCGCCGGGAGCGCTCGGTCGAAACCAGGCTGGGGGAAGTCGAAAAGAGGCTCGACGACCTGGCGGACAAGGTCGCTGCGGGCGAGGACTAACCAGCCCAACGCCCATGCCTCGCACGCGACAGCGCGAGATATGCGAACATGGCGCCCCGGTGCGTCCGTCGCCGGCAGGCGTTCAACGGGATCGCCTGGGCGTGAGCCTACTCCAGCGACTCGCCCTTAGCAGCGAATGATCGGCCGGCTACCAGCCCCGGGAGACGGGCTTGCGCGCGACGTCGGCGGCGGCGGCGTCCCTGATCTTCTCGCAGGAGGTCTTCAACTGCGTCTTCTCGCTCTGGCTGAGTTTGCCGAAGAGCTTCTCGCCGGCTTCGTTGGCGACCGCAGACGCCTCCTGGAACTTCTTGACGCCGGCGTTTGTGAACTCCACCAGCCTCTTCCGGCGGTCCTTCGGGTCGCCGTGCGTGTGCACCCAGCCCTTCGCCTCAGTGCGGTCGACCAGTCCCGTCAGGCTGTTCGGCTCTTTCACCATCCACTTGGCGAGTTGGGTGATGGTGAGCGGGCGGCGCTCCCGGGCCAACAGGCCCAGCAGTTGTAGTTGCGGCAGGGAAATGCCCTGCGGTATGAGCGCCGATTCCTGCGCCTTGAAAACCGCATTATAGGCCTGGTAGAGCGATTGCCATTCGCCGATCCCTTGGGCTGCGCTTGCTGCCTTGGGGATAGAAGTCCTTCTTGGTGCTGGTTTCTTTGGCACTATCTGGTCCTCCTCTGTCTAGTATACCCTGCTCCCTCTGGATCAGCGCGCCTTACCAGTTATGTGGGGTTGAGCGGGCGCACATCCTTGTTGGTATCCTGAACCGCCCTTGATTGTCAAGTCTTGTCGCATTCTGACCTTGCTCCGCTTACAAAGGCTAATTCGCATCGGCGTCGCAGGCAATATGCGGCAGGTGGAAGGACTGGAACGAGCGACCTACCACCGCTATTCCGGAGAATATATCATAACGCCAGTGCGCGCGTTCTGCAAAGGCCTGTACTCGTTCAGTACATCGGCGACACTATGCCGTCCGTTGCCGTCGATGTTCACGGACCACCTGCCGGGGGGTCTTGTATCCCAACGCCTGATGAGACCGCACCCTGTTGTAGACCCGCTCCCAGGCCGGGAGGTGTGGTCGTATCTCTGCAACCGTCCAACCCGGACCGGCCACCTCGTAGGACTCTTCTCGATGGGTCCGATGCGCTCGCCCCACGCGGCCTTAGCCTCCCTGGAGATCTCCGTCCCGTGGCGGGCAAGCCTTCGCGCTCCGGGAGCCATCGCGTTGATGATTCACGTAGTGACACCATTCCCGGTGTCACCAATGTCTCTCAACGAGTACAGCCGCCGTGGCTTCTCGCACTGGAAGGCATGACTGGAGGGGCCGGCTGCACTATACTTGGGGCCAACCCCAGTGAGCGGCACCTGCGACACTGGCGGCAGGCAGAACGACAGAGGAGGTCGGCGATGACAACGACCGTCAAGACCAGCAAAGGCGAGCTTAGAGGCACCGCGGAAGGCGGCCTTCACGTGTTCCGCGGCATTCCCTTTGCCAGACCGCCCGTCGGCGAGCTGCGCTTCCGGGTACCGCAGGAAGTGGCCTCGTGGCAAGGCGTCCGCGATGCGACACGCTTCGGCTCAAGGGCGATGCAGGTCCCCAACGAGGCGCTGGAGTCGATTCTCGGGCGGGCGGAGGACCAGCCGCCGCTGGGCGAGGACTGCCTCTACCTCAACGTCTGGACGCCGGGCCTCGACGATAGGCGCCGGCCGGTCATGGTCTGGATTCACGGCGGCGGCTTCACCATCGGCGCTGGGTCCGACGCGATCTACGACGGCAGCGCCCTCGCCTCACGCGACGCCGTAGTCGTGACCATCAACTACCGGCTCGGGCCGTTCGGTTTCCTCCACGCCGCCGGCCTTGCGGACAGCCCCGAAGCATTCGCCGCCAACTTCGGCATGCTCGACCAGATTGCGGCGTTGAAATGGGTTCAGTCCGAGATCGCTGCGTTCGGCGGCGATCCCGGCAACGTCACCATCTTCGGCGAATCGGCCGGCGCCATGAGCGTCGGCGTTCTCCTCGCCTCGCCGCCGGCGTCGGGGCTGTTCCACAAGGCGATCCTTCAAAGCGGCGCGGCCCACCAGGCGCTCACGGAAGAGTTGGCTGTCACCAACGCCACCGCCTTCGCGGAAGCCCTGGGGACAGCCGAACTCGATGGCGGATCGCTTCGCGCGCGGCCCGCGGCGGAGCTGCTGGAGGCGCAGGTGAAGATGGAGGCGGAGGCAGCCCAGGCAACTCGACGCGGCCTCGGCCTGGGGCTGCGATTCCAGCCGGTAATCGATGGGCGCGTCATCTCCCAGCTTCCGATAGAGCATGTCCGCGGCGGCTCCGCAAAGGACATTCCCGTCCTCATAGGGACGACGCTCGACGAGTACAAGCTGTTCGCCGTGATGATGCCGCGCCTTCGAGAGATCTCAGAGGACGAAGCTGCGAAGAGGTTCTCCTGGATGCTGCCGGGTCGCGACATCGAACGCGCGCGCTCCTTGCTTGGCGGCTACCGGAAGGCGCGCGCGGCCCGCGGCGAACCAGATGACCCTTACGAGACCGTCTGCGCCGCTGTCACCGACTGGCTGTTCCGCGTGCCGGCGGACCGTCTGGCGGAGGCGCAATCGTCGCATCTCGATCGCGTCTTCGCCTACCGGCTCGACTGGCGATCCCCCGTTGGAGAGGGGATCCTCGGCGCCTGCCATGCCATTGACCTGCCGTTTGTCTTTGGCACGCAGCGCCTCGCGCGCCGCTGGGTGGGACAGGGAGACGACGTCGACGCCCTCGCCACCAGGGTCGGCGACGCGTGGGTCGCTTTTGCCAGGAACGGGGACCCGAGCACAGACTCTCTGCCCTGGCCGCAATTCGACGCCGCGGGCCGCAAGACGATGGTCCTGGACCGCGAATGTCGCGTGGAGGAGCGGCCGCACGAGGACGAGCGCCGCTGCTGGGACGGGGTCATTCCGTAGGGGTCGTTAGCCGGACTGGGGCGCCGGCGTCGGCGTCGGCGTGGAAAGCGGCATTGGGGTAGGAGTTCGCCTGCTTCGATGCGCGCTCGAGGGCAAGGAGCAGGCCATCATTCCCGACTATCCAGCCGCGCCCGTCGTCGGTGATGGTGATGGCGTTCAGCACGGCATCCTCAGTGTGGAGGACGATGCCCGCCCCGCCCGTCACTGCCCGGCCTGGAGATGTCCGACGTATCCTACTGGCCCGCGCTCCGGACCAATTGGGCGAAGCACTACGGAGTGGTAGACTA
>DATLAX010000176.1:0-11136 GCA_035527215.1 Dehalococcoidia bacterium | reverse complement strand
GCTGCGACCGGTCCGCGAAGCGTCCGAACGCCCCGAACGAGTGGATCGCTTGGTCCCAGAGGATCGCTAGTTCGCTCTTGCCGGTCGCCGCCTGCTCCCGGTCTATCCAATGCGATTGGAAGATACCGACGACGTTTACTCGGTCCATGAACTCCGACTGGTGCGTGATCCAGAACACCGCGATCGGCAGGGCGGCCGCCCCGTAGGCCAGCGCCAGCAGGCCCATGCCCGGCGCCGCCTGTCGCAGGAAGCTCGGACGGCGGAGGACGGTGTAGCCGAACAGCGCGGCCACGATCAACGGCACGACGCGCGCCGCCGGCGATAGGTACAGCCCTAGCCCCATGACGAGGCCCGTAAGAACGAAGTCGCGCGTCTTGCCCTCCCGGCTCGCCCGCCAGGCGAAGTAGAGGACGGCCACAAGGATGAACGGATCGCCGATGTTCTCCAGTCCGACGCGACTGTAGTGAACGTGGAAGTGGTAGGCGATGAGGTAGGCGGCTCCGAGAAAGGCCACGGTCTTGCCGAACATCCGGCGCAGCAGGAGATACAGCAGCGGCACGGTGATCGCCCCGGTCAGCGCTGAAAGCAGCCGCGAGCTGAAGATGGTTACCCCGAACACCTTGAACACGGCCGCCAGCGAGTAGTGCTGCATCGTCGCGTGGCCCTGCAACCCCGACATGAATATGTTCGGGGTCTCGCCCTCCAGCGTGTTCAGGGACTGGTGCGCCAGCGCCGCCTCGTCCTGTTCATAGGGGCCGGGCAGAGACGAGAGGTTGACTATCCTCACCGTTACGGCCGCAACCGTCAGGGCCGCAACGGCCGCCAGCTCCCAGCGATGCGTCAGAAGCCACGCTCTCAGCGCGGGCAAACGCAGCCCGGTCCACCTCGTGCCGGCGGCGACCCAGGCCAGTATCGATCCGATGACGACGAGCCACACGCCGAACAGGGGCCAGTAGTTGCCGGGCATGGGGCGCGTGTTCGCGACCTGGGCGATCGCGAAGGAGGCAATGCAGGCCGTTGCCAGCAGATGCCAGACGATAGGCACCGCATTGGTGAGACGGATGAGCTTCGGAAACCAGCCCTGGCGGTCGCCGGTTCGCCGCGCGACAACGACGGCCGCAGCAGACGCGATTAGAGATGCTACCACCAGCCACAGCAGCACGGCGCTGTCGGGCATGGTCGGCCGCGGGTTGTTGCCCTGCGCGAAGCCGTACCACAGCGCGCCCGCGGCGACAACGCTGAGGCCGGATGTGAGGATCAGTCTTCCGCCGTTCGACGTTCGGGCGCTTTCGGGTGGAGGAGAGACCGTGCTATCGGATTGGCTTGCGGGCGTCGCGGGCATCATGAGGCTATGTTTGAAGGGAAGACCGATCTAGCTGCCGCCGGTAATGCCATGAGACCTGACTACTTCGGAGCCCCATCCGCAACCGCGTCTGGAGTTGGACTTGCATCCGTCTGCTGAAAGGCCGGTGGATGCGGCCTATGACTCGGCAATTGTAGCCCGTGTGCCGCTTGTGCTCCACAGACGGAAAACCAGCCGGTCGTTGAGCATGAAGTTGGCGAACGCCGCGACGGCGATGCCGATTGCGCCCGCCGGCAGGTACCACATGAAGAGGTTCATGAGGGCGAATGTGCCCTGGTTTATCACGCCAGCGGTCAGCGATGCTGAGACGTTGAAGAGGAGAAGGCGGCCGACTATCTTCCGCAGCGTGAGCGAGCTCGACCAGCGGTCGCGCCAGGTGAAGAGTTGGTTGAGCACAAAGTTCATCTCCATCGAGATGACGAACGCGATCAGGTTCGACACGTGCTCCTCGATCCCTGACACGACGAGTCCGTGCAGTATCGATAGCTGTACGAGACCGCACGTGCCTCCGACCGTGAGGAAACGCACGATGCGGTTCGCGTAGAGCGTCCGCAGGAGCAGTACCGCGTCGCTGGGGCTTGTGGGGAATCTCAGATCGCTCATCCTATTCAAGTGTCGGCTCAACCTGCGCAACGCGCCACGCCCGCTTCCCGCAACACTACCGCCCCTGGCGTAGCACGCGCTCCTCGCCGACACGCCGCGTGACTCTCTCCGCGTCGAGATGCTCCAGCAGCGCCTGCGCATACTTCCTGCTGGTGCCGAACATGTCGCGCGCCTCGGCAAGCGTCATCTTGCCGTGGTCTCGCAAGTGAGACACGATGCGGCTCACCATGTCCCGGTAGGCGGCATCAGAGAAGACGACGCCGTTGGCCAGCGCGATAACCTTCCCCTTCTCGACAAGGTAGGCGAGCATCTCCTCATCCGGCTGGTTCTCCGACCTGGGGCTATACGGGCTGGCGTCGAGGTCGCGGAGGAAGGCGTCCGTGCCCGCCTGTTGGGCAGCGGAGAGCTTCACTTCGTGGCCCGGCAGTCCGGCGCCCGCGGCGGCTTCAGTCAGTTGGCCGGCCTCCAGCCAGCGCTTCAGGGCGGCGTTGAAGATGCGCGGCGGCAGCTTGAGGCGGCTGCGGAGATCCTCCTTCGGCATCGTGAGGCGAAGCGGGTGTTCGCGATAGTACTGCGAGATGGCTGTGCTCGCCTTCTCGCCAAGAGCGGCGAAGGCGCCTTTGCCGAACAGCGCCGCGCCGTCTCCGACCGGGTTGCCGCCCAGCGCGACGACTTCGCCGGCCTCGATCAGGCGCGCCAGGAGCTGGAGCGATTCCTGCTCGGGCAGTCCGAGTTGCTCGACGAGAACGCCTGGCTCCAGCGGCTGGCGCTGCTCTATCAACGTTAGCATTCGCTCCTCCGGTGACCCCGCCTGCAGCGATGATAGCGCATCGAGCGTGCGGCTGTCGTAACGGCGGTGACGCCGTCCACGCGCCTCGACGACCTCGCCGCCGCCCAGCGTGTCGTTGGCATCGCGGACCACGAACAAGTCTCCATTCAGGACGGCAACCGGCTCGTCGAGGCGGATCTGCGCCCAGCCCTCTTCTCCGGGCCCCAGCTCGTCGCGGTCGAGGAGACGGACCTTGCCCCACACCTCGCTGGCGCCGCTGTGAAAGGAGATAGGCGCGTTGTGGCGTATCGGCCGGCGCAGGTCGCCGACGGCGCGCAGCCGCACGTCGACCGCCGCCGTCGAAGGGAGCGTGTCGGGGAGTGTGACGACCTGCCCTCGCAGCAACTCGTCGGCGGAGACGCCCGAGAGGTTGACGGCAGTCCGCGTTCCCGGCAGCGCCCGTTCGACCTTCTGACGGTGCGTCTGCAATCCGCGGATGCGCAACCGTCGCCGTCCCGGGACGATTTCGACCTCCTGTCCGACGCTAAAGCTGCCGTCGATCAGGGTGCCGGTGACCACCGTCCCGAAGCCGGAAATCGTGAAAGCGCGGTCGATGGGCAGCCGCGGCCGGCCGATGTCACGCTTGGGCGGCGTGTCGCGAAGCTGCTGTTCGATAACCGACACCAGTTCGTCGAGCCCTTCGCCGCTCACGGCGGAGCAGGCGACGAGCGGCGAGCCTTCGAGCGCCGTGCCGGTGGTCGCGTCTCTCACGTCCTCCGCGACGATCTCCAGCCAGTCACTGTCTACGAGGTCCTTCTTGGTCACGACGAGGATGCCGCTCTTGAGTTGCAGCAAGTCCAGGATTGCCAGGTGTTCGCGGGTCTGGGGCATGACGCCTTCGTCGGCGGCGATGACCAGCAGCGCAAGGTCGATCCCGCCCACGCCGGCCAGCATGTTCTTGATGAAGCGCTCGTGGCCGGGGACGTCGACGATGCTGACCTCCTGGCCGCCCGGCAGTCTCAGCCAGGCGAAGCCGAGGTCAATCGTCATGCCCCGGTCCTTCTCTTCCTGCAGGCGGTCGGGGTCGATGCCCGTGAGCGCTCTTACCAGCACGGACTTGCCGTGGTCGACGTGTCCGGCGGTGCCGATTACATACATGCCTAAACGAGTATAACACGCGGTCAAGCCAGCGGGCAGACGAGGCCGCTTGATCGCCCGCGGCAGGTAATTGCCTGGATCTAGGGTGTAGGTGTCGGCGGGGGCTCGGTGGCTTCCGGGGTCTCTGGCGCGGGCGTGACCGGTTCCGGCGTTGCCGTTGCCGTGCCGGGCAGTGGCGTCTCTGACGGCGTGACGTCGATGGTCGGCGTGGCTGTGGGCTCTTCCGGCGTTGCGGTGGCCGGCTCCTCGGTGGGCGAAGGTTCTGTCGTCGGCGTTGCGGTTGGTCTGGGCGTCGGCGTGGCCGCCGGCGTCCTGGTCGCCGTTGGTGTGCGGGTCGGCTTCGCCGTTCCGCCTCCGGAGCCGCCGAACACGCCGGTCCCGAAGGCAATGGCCACGGCCACAGCAAGCACGACGACGGCTCCCACTATGGGTAGCGTCATGCTGTTGGAGAACTGCAAGTTTCCAAAGAACTGACGCCACCGGTCGCCGAGGCCGACGTTGAACGCAGGTGGACGGCCACCGAGGCCACCGACGCCACCCGCACCACCCGTGGCAGCGACCGGCGTCGGCGGAGGGGGCGCTGCTGCGGCAGCGGCGACGGGCGCGACAATCGGCGGCAGCGCGGCGGCGGCGGCAATCAGGCGTCCTCTGGCTGCTTCGCTCTCCGCGGAGCCGGGCGCAACGAGCGAAAACGCGGCCAGTACGGACAGCGGCGACGCCAGGCCGGCGCGCGTCGCCGTGCAAATGGGACAGGCGCGGACATGCTTCTCGACCGCCTTACGCACTTGGCCGCGCGTGGCCGCGATCGGTAGCCCCAGCATGGCCCGGCGCATTCCCTCGCAGTTGCGGCTGCCGCGCCTGCCGACGATGAGCGAAGACAGCTCGGGCTCGGTCCTGCTTAGCAGCTTTGACAGTCGCGACTTGACCGCGTTCTCGTTTGTTCGCAGGATGGCCGCAAGGTCCTTCGTGTCGAGATCCTGGCGGAAGTGGAGGTCGAGCAGAACGTAGTCCGCGGGCTCCAGGCGGGACATCGTCTCCCAGATGAGGCCGGCGGTCTCTTGCGCAGAGGGGCCGCGCGTCGCGTCGGCGAGGCGCTCGATGTCTACCTGGTGGAACAGCGGGTTGCTGCCGATGGCGGTGGGGCGGCGAAGCTGCAGGTGGGGCTCGATGGCGTCCAGAGTTGCGGAGAATAGGAGGATCTGGAACGAGCCGGCTGCCGCTTGAGATGCGGCGGCAAGCGCGTTTCGGAAGGACTCTTCGGCCGCGTCCGCTGCCGCGTCGGGCAGGCCGAGCACGCGCAGGCAGAAGTCGTAGACGCGGTTGAAGTGCAGATCGAACAACTCCGCTGCCTTCTCGGCGTTGGGGCCGTTCGTCTGTGGCGGCTCGCCCTCCTCAGGCGTCATGTAGTGTCCTTTCTCTTGAGCCGCTCCGACGAGAGACTTCTACATTGTAGTGGCTGAGACCACTCTTGTCCAAAAAGGTGGGGCGGCAGATTCCGCCCGATGTGCTATCATTGGCACATTCCAGGAAGGGAGGCTTGATCATGAAGATCAAATGGCTTGGGCATGCATGCTTTCTCCTCACATCCGACGATGGGACGCGGGTAGTCACCGACCCCTACAAGCCCGGCGCGTTCGGCCTCGACTACGGGCCGCCCGCGGAGACGGCGGACGTCGTCACCGTGAGCCACGAGCACGACGACCACAATAATGTCGCCGCCGTGAAGGGAAACCCGCAGGTCGTGCGTGGGGCGGGCGTCCACAAAGCAAAAGGCATCGAGTTCAAAGGCGTGTCGACCAGCCACGACGAGGCATCGGGCGCGCAGCGCGGGTCGAACACCGTCTACTGCTTCTCGCTCGACGGTGTGCGCGTCTGCCACCTCGGCGACCTCGGCCACAAGCTGTCGGACAAGACGATCGGCGAGATCGGGCCGGTCGACGTCCTGCTCGTGCCCGTCGGCGGCAACTTCACAATCGACGCCCGCGGGGCGAACGGCGTCGTCGACAGCCTGCGGCCGAAGATCGTCATCCCCATGCATTTCCAGAACGAACGCTGCCCCAACTTCCCCGTCGCGACCGTGGAGGGCTTCCAGAAGCTGCGGCAGCGGGCGCCCGCCTTGAAGGAGAGCGAGATCGAGGTAAAGAAGGAAAAGTTGCCACCGGAGACGGAGACGGTAGTCCTGAAGCCGGCCTGCTAGTCCGGCTCTCCCGGCTGACTTTCCCGGTTGAACCTGTTCATCGCCGCTTCGACGCCCTGCTCCAGGATGCAGGCCACGGCGGCGATGACCGTCTCCGTCGCTTCGTCCAGCGCGCGTCGCTCCGAGGGCGGCGGGTCGCTCAGGACGTACTCCGCTACGGCCTCCGGGTCCCATGACGGCTCGCCGGCGACCAGCGGGCGGCCGATGCCGATGCGGATGCGAGGAAAAGCGTCGACCCCGAGCCGATCCGTGATGGACTTGAGCCCCTTGTGGCCGCCGTGGCTGCCTCTGGCCCGGACGCGCACGGCGCCGACGGGCAGGTCCAGGCTGTCACAGATGACAAGCAGCCGCTCCGGCAGCACGCGGAACCGTCGCACCAGGGCCGCGGCGGCGTCACCGCTGTTGTTGACGTAGGTGCGCGGCTTGGCAAGGACGGCGTCCCTTCCCTCGATGTGGCCCTGTCCCATGGTCGCCAGTGACGTCCGGCTGTCCAGCGCTATCCTGTAGCTGCGGGCCAGGCGGTTGACGCACCAGAAGCCGACGTTGTGCCGGTTGTGGGCGTAGTCGCGGCCGGGGTTGCCCAAGCCCATGACGAGCCAGGTGCCCGCGGTTTGCGGCTCATCGATGGGACGCAGCCGGTGCGCGCGGCGCCTGCCGGCGAGAAACGAACGAAAAATTCGAGAAGGCATACAAGTGCTACCTTCGCGCTTTCGACGCGGCGCGGGGATCGAGGACGACGCGCGGCGGGCGAGTCGGGTCTGACCGCCTTTGCGTCGCCAGTTGCTCACCTAGAAGGCGCCGGAACTCCTCGACTGCCGCTTCCAGCGACTCCTCGCTTACCTCGGGATGGGCACGCAGCAGGGTCTCCAGCAAGGGCGACTCCGCCCCCGTCGACGCGAGAAGCGTCCTCAGAAAGGCGACGGTCTCGTCGTCGAGGACGTCCGCCAGGCCGCGCAGGTCGCTGGCCTGCACGACCTGCAGGAACTGCTCAATCCTTTCGCCTTTCTGCTGCGACAGGATGCGGCGAATCGCGGCGGTCGAGAGCCGGCTTTGCTGCTGACCTAGCGCTCGCTTCAGGCGTCGCGAGACATCGGCAACGGCCGGCTGCGGCGGCTCTTCGGCGAGGGTGACGGCGCACATGGGGCAGGAGGGCGTCTTCTGCAGGCTCTCCTGAAGCGCCTCATCGAGCGGGCAGCCCGCCAGGGACGTCCGCATGTCCTGGTACTGCGCCAGCGCGTTCAGTCCGACAGGCTTGCCGAGATCGCTGATGCTGTTGAGGCGGATCAGGGCGCGAGCCGTCGCCTCCGCCTCTTCGATCTGCTCCAACAGACGGCCGCAGCCGTCCCAATAGCGACGGTGGTGATCGCGATAGGCGCCGATGAAGCGCTTTCGAAAGTACTCGAAGGTGGCGCGCATCCCGTCGAAGCGATGCGGCTCCATGAACAGCGCCGCCGGCGATAGCTGCTCAAGCGTCACACGTCTGTCGACGGCGAGATCGCCGGTGGAGTCAGGGATGGCGGCGGCAGCGAGATAGGCGCGCATCTCCGCCAGTTCCAGCGCCGACGGCGGGTCCGCGACGAGCCGGCGGCAGAGAAAGACGGCCTCGGCGAAGGCCAGCGGCTCCGCGAAGATGCGTTGCGCCTCCGTGAGGGCGTCATCGGCGCTCTTCGCCTCGGCGACGAAGTGCAGGTTCCCGACGGCGCGCGCGAGAGAAGCGGCGCTCTCCTCGTCGGCGTGTTGCAGCTTCACATCCGCCTGACGCAGGGTCTTGCGCAGCTTCGCGATAAGCTTCCCCCTGGCTTGCGTCTCGATTTCCGGTGATGCGGGCGCCGTCAGTGCAGACGCCAGCGCTGCGAGGAAGCGGTCGCCGGATTCGTTGCCGGCGGCGCTGGCAGCGGAAAGCAGCGCCTGGGCAAGCAGCTCCAGCCGCGGCGTTCCCTTCTGCGCCGGGAAAACGCGTATGGCCGGGACGCGCGGCGGCGTGGCGGCGAGGATGCGGCCTTCGGCGTAGGAGGCCATGTCGGCCGGGGAGAAGACCGGAAACGGCGGAGCGGCAGCGCGTCCTTCGACGGCATAGGTGGCCGGGGGCTCCCGTATGGCAAGCGGCGCGTCGACGCGGCGCGACGGCGCGCACACCACGACAGCGGGCGTCAATACGCGGGCCGACGGCGGCGCCGGCTGGCTGAGGATGACGATGCGGAACGTGCTATCCCCGTCCGGCGCTGTTTCGCCCAGCTCCGGCTGCCAGCGATCGGCCAGCACGACTTCGCCGTGTCGCGGGAAGCCGCGCTCGTCGGGGACGGCAAGCGTGAAGCGACGGGTCCGCATCGTTCTCGTCCTCCGGTGCCAAGTCTAGAACGTGACGACGGCGCGCGCCAACTCGCCCGTCTTCGGCGGCTCGATCTCCAGTTCTTCGATGGATAGCGGTTGGTTTGGCCCGAGGAAGAAAGCTGCCTTCATGGAGTCCCTCCCGTTTCCCGATCCGGCGTTGGCTGTTTTGCGAATCCGACTTCCATGTGCCGTGCGAAGCGGCAAGGTAACAGGCGCCGGTCCCTACGCCGAGCCGCTACTCCAGACCCGCGACGAACCGCCGGTAAGCGACGACCTTCGCGAACGCGCTCGCGGTCTGCTGGAAGCCGGCGAACGTCGGAATCTCTCGCTCCACGTACTTCTGCCGCTCCTCAGCGATGAACGCCTCCATGTAGCCCGGGTGCAGTACGGCCAGGAACGGCTTCGCCGATCTCTGCTTGTGCGCCGCCAGCATGTCCGGCAGCCAGTCGATAGACGGCCCCTGCTTCCCCAATGCCCGCCGCGCCATCATGCGCGACGATACCTCGACGGCGATGGCGTCGATTCGCTCGTCTTCGTCGAGTATCCGTAGCATCCGCTCCAGGTTCTCGGGCACCGCGCCGAACCCCAGCGTGCCGCCGGCGTCGAGCGGGTTCCGATAGCTGCCGCCGATGACGTTGAAGAAGCCGGCCAGCTCCTGATACGAGTGCTCTGTGAGCAGCGGCACTTCAAGGCCGGCGCGCTCGAAGGCGTCGGTGATGACGACCGACTGGCCGCCGGTCAGCGCCACGAGCCCCACGCGACGGCCCGTGCCCGGCCTGGCGAAGAGCAGTGCCTTCATCACGTCGACCGTCTCGTCGAGACTCTCGGTGGTGATAACGCCGCACTGCTTTGCCAGCGCCTGCCACGTCGTCGACGACGTCGCGAGGCCGCCGGTGTGCGAGAACATGGCGCGCTGTCCGGCCTCGGAGGCGCCTCCCTTCCACACTACCACCGGCTTGAGCTGCGCCGCGCGACGCAGGACTTCGAAGAAACGCCGCCCGTCCTGCACGCCCTCCAGGTACATGCCGATGACCTTCGTCTCCGCGTCCTGCGCCATGTACTCCAGGTAGTCGGCCGGCGTGACGACGGCGGAGTTTCCCGCGCTCACCGACTTGCTGATCTTCACGCCGTGCGCCGCGCCCAAGAGGCTGAAATTGATGGCATGGGTGCCGCTGTGGGAGATGAAGCCGACATCGCCCTCGTCGCCGGAGGGCTGGTCCATCGCTTGGCGGACGCCGAGGCGTCGATTGTAGATGCCCATGCAGTTCGGGCCGATGAGGAGCAGTCCTCCGTCTCGGGCCGTCGCCGCTATCTGCTCCTGGAGGCGGACGCCTTCCGCCTCGCCCGTCTCCGCGAAGCCGGACGTGAACAGGGAGACGCCGCCCACTTTCTTCGCAGCGCAATCGGCGACGATGCGGGGCGCGATCGGTCGCGGCACGGCGCAGACCACGTAGTCGACCTCGTCGGGAACGTCGAGGAGGCTGGCGTAGTTGGATACGCCGAGCTCAAGGATGCCGGGGATCTCGTTGGGGTCGATCTGAACGGAGTAGAGCTTGCCCGTGAAGGTGCTCATGTTGCGCAGCCAGAAGTAGCCCATAGCCCGCTTGTCGCCGACGACGGCGACGGTGCGCGGGTTGAGGACTCTCTCCAGCCTGCGGACGGTCTCGCTCACGACGGCATCTCCCCTCGGGGGCCTCGGTGCAGGAAGGATCGCGCGACTACTCAGGAGAGGATGATGCGCGCGTCAACGGCCACTGCGCCGTCCTTGTAGGCGAAGATAGGGTTCAGGTCCAGCTCCGCGATCTCCGGGTGCTTCTCGATGAAGTCGGAGAGACGAAGCAGCAGCTTTTCCAGCGCCTCGATGTCTGCCTGCTCTTGGCCGCGGTATCCTTCCAGGAGCGGGCGCCCCTTGATCTCCTGGATCATCTGGCGGGCGTCGCGCGGCGTTATCGGCACGAGCCGGAAAGAGACGTCCTTCAGCACCTCGACGAGGATGCCGCCCAGGCCGAACATGAGCACCGGCCCGAACTGGGCGTCCTGGCTCATGCCCATGATCACTTCGATGCCGGGCCGGGCCATCTTCTGGACGGAGACGCCGTCGATTGCGGCGTCGGGCTGCGCCTTCTTCGCCGCGGCGACGATCTCGTCGAAGGCGGCCTTCACCTCGTCGGGCGTGCTCAGGTTGAGCTTGACGCCGCCGACGTCGCTCTTGTGCGTGATGTCGGGCGAGACGATCTTGAGGGCTACGGGAAAGCCCACCTCTTTGGCCGCCGTGACCGCCTCGTCGGCGGTGGCCGCCAGGCGTGCGCGCGCGGTGGGTATGCCGGCCTCCTCCAGGATCTCCTTCGACTCGACCTCCGTCAGGATCTTCCGTCCGCCGGCCTTTGCTTTGTCGACGATGCTGGCGACGTTCATAAGGCAATGCTCCCGTTCTAGATTGAGTGACGCGTCAGTATCTTAAGGCGATAGCCATTTAGCGGTCAACGAGCGCGGGGGCGTTAACTTCCTGGCCTTCTGCGCGTTATACGAAATATCGGAGAACGTTTTGGCGGGCGTCCTCTCCCCGCAAAGGAGGCAGCCATGTACAGGCGCATGTTGTTCCTGGGACTCCTCGCCCTTGTCGCGTCTCTAGCGCTCACCTTAGGCCTGCCCGATCATCCGGCTGCGGCGGCAGAAACGGGCGGTAGCATTTCCGGCATTGTCTATTACGACACC
>DATLAX010000175.1:0-8819 GCA_035527215.1 Dehalococcoidia bacterium | reverse complement strand
ACGTTTCGGCAAGATAGTCAACATCGCTTCGGTCGCGGGAAGAGTGGGCGGTGGGCCCACCGAGATGATGTGGCCATACCGCGCCGCGAAAGCGGCCGTCATCAACCTCTCCCAATCGATAGCGCTGCAAGTGGCCCCCTTCGGCGTGAACGTCAACTCCGTCTGTCCTGGCCTGATCTGGACGACGCTCTGGGAAACGGGGCTGGCGACTGAGATAAAGACGAACGTCCCGGCCTTCGCCGAGATGGAAACGCGCCAGATCTTCGAAACTGTAGTCGCCATGACCACGCCCCTGGCGCGGGAGCAGACTCCGGAGGACATCGGCCGTGCGGTCGCATTCCTCGTGTCCGAGGACGCGAAGAACATAACCGGCCAGGCTCTCAACGTCGACGGCGGCCAGGTGCTGAGCTAGCTGCCAGTCTCTCGCACAAGGAGCGGATGATGAGAGCAGCCGTATTCCACGGGCCGCGCGACGTGAGGGTCGAAGAGGCAGACCGCCGCCGACTGATCAGTCATGAGTTCCCCCTCGAACGGGCGAAAGAGGCCTACGAGACCGGCCTGTCAGCAGAAGAATCGGTGAAGGTGCTCATCAAGCCGTGGGCTGAGGAGAAGCTGTGACAGGGCTCCATCTTCTGCGACACCCGGGCCTTGTCGACTACCCCGAGGCGCGCCGGATCCAGGCGCAGCTCTGGCGGCGGCGTGTCCGCGGCGAGATTCCCGACACTCTTCTCCTCCTCGAGCACCCGTTGACGATTACGGCCGGTCAGGCTGCTGATCTCGCGGACCTCCTGGTCGATTGGAGCGACCTGAGGCGCAGGGGCATCGCCTTCTTCTTCGCCGACAGGGGCGGCAGCCTCACCTGCCATGCCCCCGGACAGCTCGTCGCGTATCCTATAGTTGACTTGCGCCAGCGCGACAGAGACGTGCTTCAGTATGTTCGCGACCTCGAAGAAGTGGTAATTCGAATGCTTGCGGACATGTCCCTGAGCGCAAGGCGGGACGAGCGGCAGGCGGGCGTCTGGCTGCGGGATGCGAAGATCGCTTCGATCGGTGTGGCCGTCAAGAGATGGGTGACAACCCACGGCGTCGCCATCAACGTCTGCAACGACCTCAGGCCGTTCTCCCTCATCCGGCCCTGCGGCCTCGCGAATCAGGCCGTGACCTCTATCTCCCTCGAATTGGGGAGAGAGGTCGCGCTGGACCATGCTGTCGAATCCTTCACCACACGTTTCGCTGAAGTGTTCAACGCTGGTAGAGTTGAGGCTGTCGCGGGTCGCATTGTCCCACAGCACGCGACGCCGGTTCCCCTGAGAGCCAGGAGGAGTTGAGAATGCAGTTAGAAAAGGAACAGCTTACCCATCTCTATCGGACGATGCTCCTCGCGCGTCGGGTCGACGAGACGATCGTGAAGGGGCTGCTGGAAGGAAAGGTCGTATCCTTCTTCCATAGCGGCCAGGGAGAGGAGGCCGTCGGCGTGGGCGGCTGCAGCTTCCTGAATGAGGACGACTACGTCTGGGGCCAGCACCGCGGGCACGGGATCGCTCACGTCCTAGCCAAGGGCGGCTCCGCCACCCAGTTCATTGCCGAGCACTACGGGAAGATCGCCGGCTCATGTCGTGGCATCTCCGCCAACCACTTCTGCCAGCCGGAAATAGGGATGCTCGGCGCCGCCGGCACGATCGGCTCCGCCTTCCCGCTTTCGCTCGGCTGGGCGGTGGCTGCCAAGAAGCGGGCAAGGGGCCAGGTGGTCCTTTGCTTCTTCGGCGACGGCGCCTCCAATCGCGGCACCCTGCACGAGGCAATGAACCTCGCAACCCTCTGGAAGCTCCCCCTCGTCTACGTCTGCCACAACAATCTCTATGCCCAGTACACGCCCATCAAGGACGCGTACCCTCGGGAGGACATTGCCGATCTCGCAGGTGGCTTCGGGATCCCCGGCGTCATCGTCGACGGACAGGACGTCATTGCCGTCCATGAGGCGGTGCAGGCAGCCGTCGCGAGAGCGAGGAGCGGCGGAGGCCCCTCCCTCACCGAGTGCAAGACTTACCGTTACCGTGCCCACTCTGAGGGCGTCCCCGACGTCTCCCACGCCGACCCGCGTCCCCCCGAGGAGTTAGAGGCCTGGAAGAAGCGGGACCCTATCAAGCTCTTCGGCGAGGCGTTGCTGGCCCAGGGAGTCCTCTCGCAAGGCGACCTCGACCGCATCGATAAAGAAGCGACCGACGAGGTGGAGGCGGCTGAGAAGGCCGCCATGGAGAGCCCTGTGCTGGATCCGGCGACCCTGGAAACGCTCGTCTACGCGAGCTAGAGAGGCGGCAAAAAGATGCGCACGATTCCCTATCTGACTGCAATCAACGAGGCCCTTGCAGAAGAGATGGCGCGCGACGAGTCGGTATTCGTGCTGGGTGAGGATGTCCAGCAGGGAACCTTCTTCATCACCACCGGTCTTCTCCAGCGTTTCGGGCCGGAGCGTGTCATGGACACGCCTCTCGGCGAAACCGCGGTCGCCGGCGCTGCTGTCGGTGCCGCCATGGCCGGCTACCGTCCCGTTGCCGACTTCATGTTCGCCGACTTCGTGTACATCGCCGGCAACGAGATCATAAACAACGCCGCCAAGTGGCACTTCATCCATGCAGGAAAAGTGAACCTGCCCGTTGTGCTGGTCGCCGCCATGGGTGGGGGCTTCCGCCTCGGCCCCGAGCACTCCCAGTGTCCGGAATCGTTTCTGATGCACGTGCCCGGCCTCAAGCTCGCCGTGCCCTCGAATCCGTACGACGCGAAGGGACTCATGAAGTCCGCCATCAGGGACGACAACCCCGTGGTCTACTTCTACCACAAAGGCCTGCTGGGGCTTCAGGGCGAGGTGCCCGAAGAGGACTATACGGTCCCGCTCGGCGTCGCCGAGGTGAAGCGCGAGGGCACGGATGTGACGGTTGTCGCCACCTCGCTCATGGTGCAGCACGCCCTTGCGGCTGCGACGGAGCTCGACGGGAAGGTCAGCGTGGAGGTGGTCGATCCGAGGACGCTGGAGCCCCTCGACATGGATACAATAGTGAAATCCGTCAAGAAGACGGGGCACGTCGTCATCGCCGACGAGGACACGAAGCGCTGCGGACCCACGGCGGAGATCGGCATGCAGATCGTGGAGAACGCATTCGACGCCCTGGACGCGCCGATCGAGCGGGTAGCAGCTGCCAACATGCCCCTTGCCGCCGGCTACATGGAGCAGTACATACTGCCGCAACCGGCCGATATCGTCGCCGCCATTGAGAGAACGCTAGGCCGTGGATAGTCCGGCAGACGCTGCTGGAAAGCACTATATGGGCAAAGTCGGGATAATCGCCAATCCTGCCTCCGGCAAAGACATACGGCGGCTGGTGGCCCATGCCAGCGTCGTCAGCAACCGCGACAAGGCGAATCTCCTGCGGCGGATAATCCTCGGCGTCGACTCCACGGGAGTGGAAGAGATCCTCATCATGCCTGACTACTCCGGCCTTGGCTCGCTCGCCCTGGCCGGCCTGCGACAGGAGAAGCTGCGGGCGCGCGTGTCGATGCTGGACATGCCGGTGAAGGGCACGCAGGATGACTCGACAGCGGCCGCGACGCTCATGCGTGAGATCGGGGTCGACTGCCTCGTCACCCTCGGTGGCGACGGCACGAATCGCGCCGTTGCGAAGGGCGACTGCTCTATTCCCCTGGTCGCCGTCTCCACCGGCACGAACAACGTTTTCCCCGTGATGGTCGAGGCGACGACGGCCGGCCTCGCCGCCGGCATCATCGCCCGCGGCCTCTTCCCCCAAGATAACGTGGTCAGGACCCAGAAGCGTCTCGTTCTCACAGAGGACGGGGTGGACAAAGAGATAGCTCTCATCGATGCCGTTGTCCTGGACCAGCCGTTCATCGGCGCGAAAGCCGTCTGGGACCTCGCCACGGTAAGGCAGATCGTCTGCACCCGCGCCGAGCCGCACAGCGTCGGCCTTTCTTCAATCGGCGGCTGCATCCGCGCCGTCAGCGCGGACGATGACTGCGGTCTCCATCTCAAGCTGGGCAAGACCGGCCGGCGGGTGCGCGCTCCCGTCCTGCCCGGCGTGATACAGGAGGTAAACGTGGAGGAGTGCTCCCTGATCGCCGTCGGCGACGAAGTCGCGGTGACGCACCTTCCCTGCCTTATCGCTTTCGACGGAGAACGAGAGGCGGCCCTGGCAGCGGGCCACGAGATACGCATAAGGTTCGAGCGTAGCGGTCCTCGGACAGTCGACCTCACCGCGGCGATCAGGGAAGCGGCGGACCGCGGCTTCTTCATTTCGAGCAATGGACATCAAGGCGCCGGGTGAGAGGACACATATGGCTGCGAATATAGCAATACCCAAAGTCGGCATGGCGATGAAGGAGGCGACTCTTCTGGAATGGAAGGTGGAAGAGGGCGCCCACGTGAGCAAGGGCGACGTCGTCCTCGTCTTGCAGACGGAAAAGGTCAAGGTGGAGGTAGAGGCCGCTGCGGACGGCTACGTACGCATCCTCGTCGCCCCGAACGTCAAGGCGCCGGTCGGACGCATCGTCGGCCTTATCGCCGAGACGGAGGAGGAGCTGGCCGCTCTCCAGAAAGAGCCGCCGCAGGAGATGTTCACCACCGCACCCGTTCCCGCGAAGGCGGGCGCGGCGCCACGCGGTAGCGCAGGGGCGGCTCCGGCGCGTGCGGCTTCAGAAGTCATCATTTCGCCCGCAGCCCGCAAGCTGGCGCAGGAGCAGATGATTGATGTCACGACCGTAGTCGGCACAGGCCCGGGTGGGCGCATCGTCCGTGAGGACATCGAAGAAGCGATGCGCGCGCGCGATCAGGGCGGGCCTATGGCCGTTGGAGAGTACGCAGAAAAACGGGTGAGAGAACGAATTCCCCTCGTAGGAATGCGCGAGGCAATCGCTGAGCACATGCACCGCAGCCTTTCAATCTCAGCGCAGCTGACAATGATGGGCGAGATCGACATGACCCAGATCGTGAGGCTGCGCACGTCCTTGCTGCAGCAGGAGAAATCACTCGGCGTCCGCATCTCCTACAACGACATCTTCATCGTTGTCTGTGCCAAAGCCCTGCTGGACAACCCGATCATCAACTCCAGTCTCGAGGGCAACGAGATCGTTGTTTGGGAAGACGTAAACATCGGCGTGGCCGTGGCCATCGAGGAGGGCCTTATCGTCCCTGTAATCCGTAACGCCGACAAGAAATCGCTCGTCGAGATCGCCAAAGAGACGACGCCCCTCATCGAAAGAGCCCGCACAGGTTCGCTCATGCCCGATGACGTAATGGACGGCACCTTCACGATTACCAACCTCGGCGCCGTCGGCAGCGGTTGGGGATTCGGGACGCCCATCATCAGCCAACCGCAATCCGCCATCCTTGGCACCGGCGCCATAAGCGACAGGGCGGTCGTGCGCGATGGGCAGGTGGCGGTGCGGCCTATCATGACGTACAGCTTCACCTTCGACCACCGCGTAATCGACGGCGCGCCGGCCGCCAAGTTCATGGCCCGCGTCACCCAGTTGCTGGAAAACCCGGGGCTCTTCATCCTGTAGCATCAGCCGCCTTCCGGGAAAGGACAACAATGGAAGAGAAAGACCTGATCGTGATCGGCAGCGGCCCCGGTGGCCACGCCGCGGCATTGCGAGCTGTCGAGCTCGGCGCGCGCGTCGCCGTCGTTGAGGCGGGAGCCGCCGGCGGCAACTGCATCAACTTCGGCTGCATCCCCAACAACGTCATGCTGGAGACTGTGCGCTTCAGCCTTGAGCTGCAGGAATTCTCGTCCTCAGGCATTGTTGCGTCCTCCGGCGACCTCAACTTCTCACGGGCCGTAGCGCGGAAGGATCGGTTGGTGGCGCAGATGTCGAGCGGCGTTCGCAACCAGTTCGACGCCAACGCCATCGACTTCATCATCGGACGTGCGCGCTTCACATCGCCCACGTCCATCACGGTTAGTCTTGAAGACGGCGGTTCGCTCGACCTTTCGGCGAAGGCTTTCGTCATCGCCACCGGCGCCCGCCCGGAGCCGCCTTCGCTGCCGGGCTTTGGCGGCGAGGTCCTTACGATGGACCAGGCGCTACGTCTTCCTGAGCCGCCCGCTTCAGCGCTCGTGCTCGGCGGAGGCCCCGTCGGGCTCGGTTTCGCCCTCGAGCAGGGGTTTGTCCTAGCTTGCTTCGGCAGCGCGGTGACAGCCGTCGAATCGGGGAATGACCCCCTTCCAGGCGCCGACCCGGAGATGGTCGACTACCTCGTTCAGGGCCTGGCAGCGGCGGGAGTCCGCGTCCTGCTCAACGCCCGGGTCGACCAGATCGACGGCGATGAAGCCGTTCTGACAACGCCCGACGAGACGTTGCGCGTTCCTGCGGCCAGCGTAATCGCCCCCGACTGCCGACGGCCCTATTTCGACGGCCTTGGCCTCGAAGAAGTCGGCGTGCAAACGTCTTCCGCGGGCATTAGAGTAGACGAACGCTGTGCCACCAACGTCTCCGGCATCTACGCCGTCGGCGACGTTACGGGCGTCATGATGTTCTCCCATGCGGCAGCGCTCCAGGGCCGCGTGGCGGCCGAGAACGCCCTCGGCCTCGATTCCCGGGTTCGCCTGCGTGCCCTGCCCCGTGCCATTCATACCGAGCCGGAGATGGCCTACGTCGGTCTGAATGAGCAGCAGGCCCAGGAAAAGGGAATCGAAGTGCGCACAGGCTTCTCCGATCTGGGCGCGAACATTCGCTCTCTGGCCCGCGGGCAAAGGGAGGGCGCGGTCAAGCTGCTGGTCGGCGCGAAGCACGGTGAGATTCTGGGCGTCCACATCCTCGGACCCGGCGCGGCGGAACTGATAGGACAGGCCGCTCTCGCCCTCCAGCTCGACAATACCGTCGCCGAGCTTGCCGACATCGCGCACTGGCACCCGTCGCTGGCGGAGGCGCTGGTCGACGCTGCTCGAAAGGTGTCCTGACCCTCTCAGAAGTTCGACCTCCTCGTCGGCAAGCCTCCGGAGGCAGATGCGGACCCAGTATTGTCGTCCCACACCCGTCGCGCTCGTGGGCGACGGCCGGGTCGACGATCCGACGGCGCTGTCCCCGGGGTGCCCGAGCGCGAATTCATGCGCCCGTCGCCCCTCTAGGACGGACTGAGCTGCTTCTGCTGTGATGCCGGCACGACTTGGTCGAAGAGCGGGCAGGTAGTTCTTGGCACGTCCGGCGTAGTCTCCACGCTCGCGTATTCGCCCGTGAACTCCCACTTGCCGTCCTTGACCTGCACGAACTGGATGACCTCGTTCGGCCTGTGGTCATCCGGGCCAAGGTTCACCGGCGAAAAGGCCAGATCGCCGCACCAGTCCTTTATGCTCTCCGCGCCCTTCGCGACACTCTCCGGTGTAAGATCGGGGCCGGCCGCCTCCAGCGCCTTGACGATTAGTTGCGCAACTCCCCAGCCATAACTGGTCTGGCTGTTCAGCTCGACATCCGGCTTGTACTGTTTCATCACATCCCTTTGCTCCTGCCAGACTTGCTCGGCGCCTTTTGTGTAGAGGTAAGGGCCGTAGGTCATACCGATCGTGCCTTCCGCCGCCGGGCCGGCCAGGGACACGTAGAAGTCGCCTCCCGCCACTATGCCGGTAATGAACGGCACGTCCCAGCTCAGGAGTTCCCGCGCCACCTTGGTGACGTTCGCGGCTTGCGCCGGCGCGGACATGAAGATGACCAGGTCGGGGTTCGCCGCCTTGAGACGCTGCGTCTGGCTGGTCATGTCCGACTGGGTGAAGTCGTAGTACTCCCGGTCCACGATCTCCAGGTCAATGCCGGATTCCTCGAGGCGCTGCCTGAATACCTCTTCGCTACCCTTGCCGGCCTCGTCACTCTGGACCAGCAGGCCGATCTTCTTCCCGGAGTAGTGCTCCTTAAGATACGCCAGCTCCGCCCTGACTTCCGTGTCGTAGGAGGGGATGCTGACGAACCGCAGCTTCCCCGGCGGGTCGCTGAACGCCGGGATGCCGCCGCCCAGGAAGAGGTCAGGTATCCCTTTTTCCTCGAGATACTTGTAGACGGCGTAGTGGCCCGGGTCGCCCAGTCCGTTGGCGATGGCGAAGACCTTGTCCTGTTCCACGAGCTTCCTGACGACCTCGGCTGACAAAGACGGGTTGTACTGATCGTCCTCGATGAGCAGCTTCAGCTTACGGCCGTTGACGCCGCCCTGGTCGTTTACGTAGTCGAAGTAGGCCTCTATTGCATATGCGCTGTTGGCGTAGACCGCCGCAGGCGAGTTGCTCAGCGGGTAGTGGGTCCCAAGGAGGATTTCGGTATCTGTGACGCCTTGAACGGTGCCGCCGGAAGCGGAACCGGGCGTGCCTTCATCCGCCGCCTCCTTTTCGCCGCCGCCACATGCCACTATCAGAACGCCCGCGACAACAATGACCAATAGAACTGCGCCGCGTCGAATCAGTGCGAACATCGTGCTCTCTCCTTCGCTTGGCCGTCCTTTGCCCGGAGCATATTCCTGGCGATGACCGGAGGTCAATGCCCTTCCGCGCGCCTTCGAGAGAGACGCTGCCCCAAGAAACGTCACCGATAGCGTGATGAATCGGTGTCCACCTCTCGTCCTGCTGCCCTTTCGTTTTCGGTGCTAGTTCCGCTACGACGCACCAAAGTGCTCCTCGTTCCAGCGACGTCCTTCGTCCAGCATCGCCAGGTAGTTTTGTTTCGGGATGTAGTTCGTTGCGGTGTTGCCAGTGCCGAGGCAGTAGCCGGTGCCTTCGGCGCCGCAAACCTCCAGGATCTGGCGGACCCGTCTTCGGACATCTTCTTCGCTC
>DATLAX010000174.1:0-9539 GCA_035527215.1 Dehalococcoidia bacterium | reverse complement strand
GGCGCCCAGAGCCTGACCTTCGCCAACTTCCGCCGTCTGATGTCGCGTCTCGGCGTCGTGAGCGACGCGATGCAACGCCCTCTAGCTCGTACGTAGAAGAACAGCGCGGTCACGGCGCCCGGATGACTCGTACAACCGGCCCTTGCCGCCTCGAGACACAACATGATGTTGACCCAGGCAGCGCCGTATGAGTGACGACAATGAGGCCGGCATGGCTCCTCCCCCTTCCGTGAGCCTGCACCCTCTGCTATAGGCGCGGCAATGGAACACGACAAGACCGCCGAACGATTCGAAGACACCGTCCAGACCGACATCGCGCGAACGGCGGCGCAAATGGAGGACGCTCTGACCGTGCGACGCGCGGTGTTCATCGAGGAGCAGGCTGTCACTGAGGCGGAGGAGATCGACGCCTACGACGGCGACCCGGCGCAGGTGACCGGCGCCGTCCACGCCATCGCCTACGTCGGTGGGCAGCCCGTGGCGACCGGCCGTCTGCTGCTCGATGCGCCGGCCGGGCGGAACGCGCACATCGGACGCGTCGCCGTCCTGCGGGAGCATCGCCGCCGCGGGCTTGGGAGAGCGGTCATGCTCACCCTCCAGAAAGAGGCGGAGCGCCGCGGCTACTCCGGTGTCACCGTCGCGGCGCAGGTGCAAGCGATCCCGTTCTACGAGCGTCTCGGCTACCGCGCCTACGGCGACGTGTTCCTAGACGCCCGCATCGAGCACCGGCTGATGGATCTGTCACTCTGACGACGCATCGGCCGGGCGCAGGTCTCGTCCAACACTAGAGGATCTTGCTCAGGAAGAGCTTCGTGCGGTCGTGGCTGGGGTTGTTGAAGAACTCCTCGGGCGGGCCCTCTTCCACGATGACGCCCTCGTCCATCAGCATCACGCGGTCGGCGACCTCGCGCGCAAAGCCCATCTCGTGCGTGACGACGATCATGGTCATGCCGTCGCGCGCCAGCGACTTCATCACCTCCAGCACCTCACCGACGAGCTCCGGGTCCAGCGCCGATGTCGGCTCGTCGAAGAGCATGACTTTTGGCTCCATGGCCAGGGCGCGGGCGATAGCCACCCGCTGCTGCTGACCGCCTGAAAGCTGCGCCGGATAGGAGTCCAGCTTGTCGCCCAAACCAACCCCGTGCAGCATCTCCTTGCCGGCCTCTATCGCCTGGCTACGCCCGATCTTGCGGACGTGGATCGGCGCATCGATGACGTTGCCCAGGACGGTCAGCTGCGGGAAGAGGTTAAAGCGCTGGAAGACCATGCCGATAGACGCTCGCATCTTCGCGACTTCGCGTTCGCTCTTCTCGACGAACTTGCCGTCGACCTCACGATAGCCCACGGGCTGGCCGTCGACGTAGACGCGACCCTTGTCCACGGCCTCCAGGTGGTTGATGCAACGCAGCAGAGTGGACTTGCCGGAGCCGCTGGGCCCGGCAATTACCACCACCTCGCCCTTGGCTACGTCGAAGGTGACACCGCGGAGGACTTCCAGCCTGGCGAAACGCTTGTGCACGTCCTCGCAGCGGATCATTGCTGATGTCTCGGAAGGTTGCATGGTCAGTGAACTCGCGTCTCCCTGGCCCCAAATGCCTCCGTCATCCGGCCAAACAGAGTCGGCGGCCGGTCCCTCTGCCCAATGGAGAGGCGGGATTCCAGCTCGGCCTGCAACAGGCTGAATATCGTCGTCATTACAAGATACCAGATGGAGGCCACGACAAGTAACTCCATGACGTTGTAGTTGACCGAGTAGATGGACCGGGCGGCGTTCGACAGCTCCACCAGGCCGATGGCGAAGGCCAGGGACGAGTTCTTCAGCATGGCGATGAACTCGTTGCCCGTGGGCGGCAGGACGACCCGGAGCGCCTGCGGCAGGATGATCCGCCGCATGGCCGTGGCGTAGGTCATCCCCAGCGATTTCGCCGCGTCCATCTGCCCTCCCTCCACGGATTCGATGCCCGCACGCACGATCTCCGTCATGTAGGCGCCTTCGTTCACCGCCAGGCCGAAGATGGCGACGCGGAATGATGTAAGCTCGCGGGTGATATCGGGATTGTTGAAGAGTTGGGGCACACCGTTGTACCAGAAGAGGAGCTGGATGAGAAGGGGGGTGCCGCGAAAGAACCATACGTAGAAGTTCGCCGGACCGCTCAGCAACGGGTTCTTGGACATGCGCATGAGCGCGGAGACTACCCCCAACGCGACGCCGAGGACCTGGGCTATCAACGCCACAACGAGTGTGCGCTGGGCGCCTTCCAGGATGACGGAATTGAAGAGGAACCTCCAGACAACGGACGGTTCAAAATCTATGGATGGAAGGGGGATGGGCATTTGGGTTGCCTCCTCTTGGGGATCGTCCTCCCTGGATGCTCAATACGCCGGACTAGCAGAAGCCCCCGTGGTGAGCGACTGAGCGCCAGGGGGGCTTCGCCAATGGCGTGAGAGAGCGAGGGAACGCTAGAGCGATGTCCTGTCTATCTAGTTGATCGCGCCGCCTTCGAGTCCCCATTTCGCCAGGATCTCGTCGTATGTCCCGTTTGCCTGCAACGTTTGGAGCGCGTCTTCGACGGCTGCCTTCAGCTCCGTTGACCCCTTGCGGACGCCCATACCGTAGGGAGCCGCCTCGATCGCGAGGCCAAGCGCCTCCAGCTTTCCATCGGACAGGCGAGCGTCGTTAGCGACAATCGGTGAGTCGGCTATCACGGCATCGGCGCGCCCGGTGAGTAGCTGCTCTACCGCCAGGGGGTTCTGGTCAAACGTGAGGACGTCGATTTCCGGCTTCCCGGCGGCTTTGAGATCGTCGTTGGCTACCTGCAACTGGTCGACCTGGATGGTCGCGATCTGGACACCGACTGTGAGCCCCGAAAGGTCCTCGATGCCCTTGATGCTCTTCGGATTGCCTGCGGCCACAAGGATGTCGGTGCCGGCGCTGAAATACGGAATGAAGTCGATCTGCTGCGAGCGCTCGTCTGTTACCGTCATCGCCGAGATGAGGATGTCGAAGCGCTGGGCCGTGAGGCCGCCGATGATCCCGTCGAATCCGGTGTTGGTGAACTTCGCGCTCACACCGAGCTCCTCGGCCAGCGCCTTGGCCAGGTCGATGTCTAGGCCATCCGGATTCTGCGTCCCTTCCTCGAAGAACTCGATGGGCGCGTAGGCGATGTCAGAGCCCACGTCGAGCACGCCGTCCTCGAGCTCCGGCACTGCCGCAGGGGCCGTGGTGGCCGAGCCGTCGGGAGTGCTCTTCGATTCCTCTTCTTCGTCGCCTCCACATGCCGCGAGAAGAATGAGCGCCGCGCAAAGCGCCGCCCCGATGCAGATCAAGCGGAACCATCTTCGAGACTGCATAATTGCCTCCTTGCTGCTGGCTCGACGGGAGCCAGGATTCGTGAATCGTCGCCCGAAGGCGATATGACGGAGCCCATTGTAGAACCGTGCGCGCCGCTGGAGCAAGCGGTGCTGCGATTGCATGTGGAAGCGCCCCAGGCGCCACGGGCAGACGTTCTGGTGACACAGAATGCCACGCCTTTGCATAATGTGGCAACTGCGGCTCGCCGGCGTCAGGCCCCGAGCCGCTCCTTCGCGACCTTGAAAGCAGCTTCGGTCACGTGGAGCGCCTTCTCGAAGTTGAGCAGGAAGGGTGAGCCCTGGACGCGGGCGGCAAGCCCGGCGACGCGGCGCAGCAGTTCCTCCGCCGTCTCGACGGCTAAAGGATCGTTTCGCCCTCGACGCTCCGGCCGGCGTCAACGTCGTCGAGGAACTCCAGAACTGCCTTGTTGAACGCCTCCGGTCGCCAGTTGGCCGTGCCGTGGGGCGAATCCTTGATCAACACGAAGCGACAGCCACGGATGCGCTCCTGCATGGCGCGGCTTGCCGCCAGGAGGTTGTCGCGCTCACCAACGATGATGAGCGTCGGTACGCTGATCTCGCCCAGGCGGTCCTCCACGTCGGGGCGGGTCATGAGAGCGTGCCAGGCGCCCCGCAAGCCGAGGGCCGTATGCTGTCGCATGTCGCGAACAAAGGACTTCACGCCTTCGGGAGCCTTGCGGATTTGAGGCAGCGCTCCCAGCGGCAGGTAACGGGCGACTGCAAAGCCGAGTGGAACAACGTCGCGGAGGATGGCCCCTCGGATCGCACCGGCGACGCGTCCTTCGGCCTCGCCGCCCTGCATTCGGGCCATCCGGGGGTTGCTCGCGGCCGTGTCGCAGAGCAGCAGGGCTCTTGCCCGCTCCGGATACGTCAGCGCGAACTGGAGCGCTATCATGCCGCCCATCGACAGGCCTCCGACGTAGGCCGAGTCAATGCCCAGGTGGTCCATCAACCGGCGCTGGTCCTCGACGTAGTCGTCGGCGGTGTAGGAGGACCAGTCGCGCGGGGCCTCGGTGCGACCGTGGCCGCGCGTATCGTAGACGACGACGCGATACTTCTCTGAGAAGGGCCCGATCTGCTCCGACCACATGTCGAGCGTGGCGCCAAAGCCGTGCGCCAGAACGAGGGGCGTGCCTTGTCCCTGGTCCCGGAAGTTGAGACGGATGCCGTTGACCAGTACGTCCGCCATTTCTCCTCCGCGCGGTTGCAGGGAGCGTGCTCCGCGCGAATTGAGTCTATTCGGGCTTCGGAGGCGGGTCAAGCTCCTGCCGAAATCGCGGAGCGGCCCGACCATCACACACAAAAAGGGCTCTTCTCACTTGCTCAAATCAAGCTACTGGCAGTATTCTCGCGCTATGCGGTTAACCCTATCGCAAGGGTTAGGTCCTACTCATCGATCGGTGCTGGCGGGCCGGCGGGCCGGCGCCGACGGCGCAGGCCGCCCTCGCGAAGAGCAGGCCTGTTCTCAGGGCGAAAGGAGAGAGCCATGATCAGGACCCCCGAGCAGTACATTGAGAGCCTGCGGGATGGCAGAGTCGTCTATCAGGATGGTGAAAGGGTCAAGGACGTCCCGACGCGTTACAGAGAAACGGCTGAGCGGATGGCGTCGGAGTTCTGGATCGCGAACCAGCCCGAGTACCGATCGCTGTTCAACATGATGGAGGACGGAGAAGAGGTCTCGTTCTCGTTCAAGATCCCGGAGACGGGTGAGGACCTGCAGAGGCGCAGAACGATCATTCAGACGCTCAACCGGAACGGCATCGGTGGCTCGCGGCTGACCGGCATCGATGGCCTGAATGGAATCGCCTATGTGACCGAAAAGCTCGACGCGGCGATGGGCACCAAGTACGCCCAGAACATGCACGCCTACCGGGCCTGGTGCAAGAAGAACGACCCCAGCCTTTGCGCCGCGGTGAGCGACCCGAAGGGGAACCGGCGGCTGCACGCCGAAGACCCGAAGCAGGCGCACAAGGACTTCTACGTCCGCATCGTCGACCGCAATAACGAGGGCATCTGGATCACGGGCTGCAAGCTCCACATCAGCGAGTCGATCCTCTCCAACGAAGTGCTGGTTCTCCCCTCTCGGAACCACAATGAGGGCGGCAAGGATTATTGCGTCGCCTGCGCCGTCCCCTGCAACGCCAAGGGCATTCTCTTCATCGGCAGCGGCGGACAGGCGGGCGGCGGGCACCCAATGGTCATCTTCGACAAAGTGTTTGTGCCGTGGGAGAGGGTGTTCATGGCCGGCGAGTGGCAGTTCTCGCGAATGATGGCGACCTCCTTCGCCCGTTACCATCGCCTGACGGCCGCGACTTACAAGCACGTCCACCTTCAGTTCATCGCCGGTCTGGCGATGCTGATGGCCGAGCAGAACGGCCTGACACACGCTACTCGAATCCAGGACATGCTGGCCTGGCTCTCCATGTACGCCGACGTGACGGAGGCGATGGGCAAGGCTGCCGCCCTCGATCCGATAATCGACCCCGAGACCGGCTTCGCGATGCCCAACCCCGTCTACACTAACTGCGCGAAGTACTGGTTCGCGTCACAGTGGCACGAAGCGATGAAGTACCTCCAGGACATCACCGGCGGTATCGCCGCCACCATACCTTCGATGCAGGACTGGACGAACCCGGAGACTCGCCCCTACATGGAGAAGTACCTCCAGGGCGATGCGAGATTCCCGACCGAGGAGCGGATCAGGTCGATCAACGCGGTCATCCGCCAGGGCTCGACATTCAACGGCGTACTCAGCATCCACGCCGAGGGGTCTCTGGCCACCCAGAGAATGGTCCTCTACCAGATGGCGGATTGGGAGCGATTCAAGGCCGCCGCCAGGCGTTCCCTGGGCTTGGCGACAGACCATCCCGATTTCAAGGACCTGCCGCTGGAATCGCCATTCAAGCTGCCCACGTCGGGCTAGGAACCGCGGAGAGGCGCAAGACAAGAGCGAGGCGCCGTTCTAGCGAAGCGCGGGGCGTGCCTCCGCAGCGTGCGAGGGGGGCTTCCGCCCGCTGGCCGGCCATCACTGTATGCGCTGTATGTTGCGCTGAGCTAACTTCTGGAGCAGGTTCCTGAGAGTCGCCCTGTCTTCAGTCGATAGCACTCCGAATAGCTCATCGCTTGTCGCGGCCGCAGATTCCCGAACATCGTCGTGCGCCTTCCGGCCCTTACCGGTCAGCTTGACCAGGACTATGCGCCGGTCGTGCCGGTCTTTGGTCCGCTCCACCAGGCCGCTGTCGCACATGCGGTCGACGAGGCTGGTCATGCTGGGGCTTTCCTGCAACAGCAGCTTGGCCAGCCTGCTTACCGGTACCGGCTGCCCCGCCTCGGCGAGGAGCGCGAGGACGGAAGCCTGCGGCACCGTGAGCCGGTACCGGGACAGCGCGCGGTCGGATTCCTTGCGCAGGATAGCGAAGGCGGTGTAGAGGCTCGCCCATTCCTCGCGGTCGGGAGGCGCGAGGCCACCAGCGGACATTTCCATTTATGCACCTGCTCGGGCGTCGGCTAGGCGCGCATCATCAAGAAAAGAATAACACTAAGGCCCTATTTTTCAAGCCCCAGGGCACCGCGCATCACCTCGAAGATGTGTGTGTTCTCGTAGCTACCATCGAGCGCTTGTGAATCAGGCCCGGTCGCCATCACAGGCGTGTCATCGGCCGTGTGGTTGTTGCTGGTCCAGTCGATCCAGAAGCTGCCGCCTCCGCTTTCGCTGAACGGCCCATCCTCGTGGAGCGCCGTTGTGCACTCGCGTGCATCGCTCTGGTTGGGGTCCGGACAGGCGCCGTCCTGCGGCGCGTCTTCGATCGTCAGGCCGCCGGTGGCATGGTCGGCGGTGACGATTACCAGCGTGTCCGGGTGCTCTGCCTGGTAGGCGAGGGCAACCTCGACCGCCTCGTCGAAGCCGGCGACGTCGCCGAGAGTCCCCAGCGCATCGTTGACGTGCGCGGCCTGGTCGATCTGCCCGCCCTCGACCATCAAGAAGAAGCCGCTCGAGTTGTTGTCCAGGATGTCGATCGCCTTTCCCGTCATGTCCGCCAGGCTCGGCGCGTAGGGCCGTGTCATGTTGCCATCCGCGAAGGTGCCCAGCAGCTTCTCCGTCGCCGCCGCGTCGACGGCCCTCAAGTCCGTTTCCGTGCAGACGTGCCGGTACCCCTTTGCGATGGCCTCGTCCACGAGATTGCGACCGTCCGTGCGCTCGCCGTCGTCCGGGAAGCAGCCCGCTGTTCCGGCCGGCAGGAAGTAGTCCTCTCCTCCGCCGAGAAGCACGTCGACGTCATGGTTGAACATGTCCAGGGCTATGCTGAGATAGTCGTCGCGGTCCGGGTTGTGCGCCGCGAAAGTCGCCGGCGTTGCATGGGGCAGCAGCACGTTGGTCACCAGCCCCACCGACTTGCCCGCATCCTTCGCTCTTTCGAGGATCGTCGGCAGCGGCTTGCCGTCTGTGTCGACGGCGATAGCGTCGTTGTATGTCTTGACGCCGGTCGCGAGCGCTGTGCCGGCGGCCGCCGAGTCCGTAACGACGCTCTCGGTCGACCAGGTGCGGGAAGCGCCCTCCACCGGCAGCGCATCCATCGCCAGTTGCCCGCCCCGACCGACGGAGTAAAGGCGGCCGGCGGTTCTATGGGCGGAGCCCATGCCGTCGCCGATGAGGAGGATAACGCTCCGGGCCTTCTGTTCGCCGCCGTCTGACGCGCCGTCTCCGCCGCAACTAGACGCCAGAGCGGTGACCAGCGCTGCCAGGGCAATCATCGCAATTCGCGTTGGCGTCGCAGTGAACATCCTCGCCTCCTTCGCGGCTATGTTCTGCATTACCGCATGATGTGCTCTATAATAGCGCCGTCGCGTCATTCCGTGTAGACCCCTTGATGAAGGGAGGGTGAACAGTGCGACTCCGGAACACGAAATTGGCGATGCTTGCCGCGGTCGTCGACATCGGCCTGGTCATGGCCCTGTTTGCCTGCTCCAGCGATTCCGGCCGTGAAACACCTCCTGAGGAGTCCTACATGCTCATCTATTTCGACGGGCACATGCATTCCGCCCGCTCCGACGGCACCGGCGACGTGGCGCAGATCAAGGCGACGGCGCAGAATCGCGGACTCAGTGCCGTGATCGTGACGGACCACTGCGGCGAGTTAACGCGCGAGAAGTGGGACTCGCTTGTGGCCGAGACGAAGGCGGCGTCGGACGCGTCGTTCCTTGCCCTGCCGGGCTTTGAAGTGACCGGGAGCGAAGGGCTGCTGAACCGCGATCATATTCTGGCCTACGATGCCGCCAACCCCTTCGTCGGGGAGAGCGCCGCGGAGATGTGCCCGGAGGAAGCGTGGCCCTCCGAGGCCAATCCCGAAGGCTACGGCACGAAGCAGCCGGAGAACCTGACCAAGTGGGTCGAGTTCATCCACTCGCAGGGCGGAATCGCCGTGCACGCGCATCCGGTGGGCACTACGCGCCTGGACTACGGCGTCGACGACATCGAGTTGTACAACCAGAGCCAGATCGACGACATCGCAGACTACGGGAAGCTTGCGGGCTACTCCGACGAGGAAGCGGCGGACCTGGCAATCTATCTCGGCAACTTCGCCGCTTACGGCGACAGAGACCTCGACCGGCCGGTGCAGGTCCCGGGCGTGGCCGATCCCATGCCGGCGCGCCTCGCTCTCCAAAAGCTGGCAGGCCTCAAACTCGGCCCTCCGGAGGCGCCGCTGCTCTCGTGGGACGACCTGTTGATGGCGTACGTCCAGGGCCGGCTGGAGCGACCGGTCTTCGCCCTCGCCAACACCGACGCCCACAACACGGGCGACGCCGATTCGAAGGTAGGCCTGGCGAAGAACGGGCTGTACGTGAAGCAGTTGAGCGAGGATGAGGTCTACGACGCCATCAGGGCGGGACGTAGTTTCGCGACGACGGGTCCTTCGCTCGAATTCAGCGTCGACGGCGCGCTCATGGGCGAGACGGCCCGTGTCCACAAGACCGCGACTTTGAGCATGAGCGTGAACGTGAGCGCCAACTCGGAGAGCGCGTCGGCCGTCGTGGAGAAGGTGGATATCATCAAGAACGGCGAAATCCTGAAGGCGGTCAACCCGAACGTCGCCAGCTACACCGAGGCGCTGAAGGACAACGTGACGGGCTCCGGCTACTACCGCATCGAGGTCACTTCGTACGACGCG
>DATLAX010000173.1:0-5774 GCA_035527215.1 Dehalococcoidia bacterium | reverse complement strand
GCGCTTCACCATCTCCCGGCTCTGCGCGAACTGGTAGCTCACTAGCCGCACGTCGGTTGAGCCGTCGTCGAGGGCGATGTGGATGGTGCCTACGGGCTTCCCTTCCTGCTCGTCCGGCCCGGCGACGCCCGTGACGCCGATGCCCACGTCCGCCGACAGCCTCTCGCGGGCAACGCGCGCCATCTCCCGTGCGCACTCGGCGCTGATGACGCCGTATGTCTCGACGACCTCGCGGCTGACGCCCCAGGCCAGCTTCATCTCCGTCGCGTAGGAGACCAGGCCGCCCTTGAAGTAGTCGGAGCTGCCCGGCGTGTCGGTGATCGTGCTCGCCAGCAGGCCGCCCGTGCACGACTCCATCGTCGCCAGCGTCAGCCCGCGCTCGCCTGCCTGCCGGTGGGCACGGCGCAGCATGGCTCCGACGACGCTCTCCAGCGTGTCGTCGTCGGCGCCCCAGACGGCGTCGCCGAGGGCGCGGCGCGCTTCCGCCTCGACGGGCGCGATCAGGGCTTCGGCGGCCTGACGGTCGACGGCCTTGGCGGCGATGCGCACCTGGATGCCGTCGGCGCGCGAGTAGACGCTGACGGTCGGGTTCGCGGCGTGCTTCAGTTCGCCCAGCAGCTCGTCGACCAGGCCTTCGGTGACGTCGGACGTCTTCAGGGTGCGTGAGACGAGCACGAGGCCGCCCGCGCGACGCCGCAGCTCCGGCTCGACCTCCGCCTCCCACATGCGGCGCATCTCGCCCGGCGGGCCGGGCATGGCGATGATGACGCGGCCCTCGCGCTCCACCCACCAGCCGGGCGCGGTGCCGTAGGAGTTGGGTATCGCCCGCGCCGAGGGGATGAGCGTCGCCTGCTTGAGGTTGCGCTCAGGCATCGGGCGGGACCGTCGAGCAAAGAAGGCGCGCAGGTGCGCCTCCAGCGACGGCTCGACGCGCATCTCTTCGCCCAGCATGGCGGCGATGGCCTCGCGCGTCAGGTCGTCCTCCGTGGGGCCCAGGCCGCCGGTGGTGAAGATGACGTCGCTGCGCTGCCGGGCGCGCTCCAGCGCCTCGCGGACGCGCTCCAGATTGTCGCCGGCCTGCGTCACCCAGAAGAGGTCGATGCCCAGCGCCGGCAGGCGGGCGGCGATGTACTGCGAGTCGGTGTCGACGATCTCGCCCAGCAGTATCTCCGTGCCGACGGCGATGATCTCCGCCTTCACGTCTGACTCCCATTGACGGCGAGCGACAGGCGCCCCGACGCGTCGATTCGCAGTCGCGGGACGGCGTCGTACAGGTCGACCCGTGCGCAGAACTCGAGGTCGCGTCCCAGGCCGATGCCAATCAGAGAGCGGCCGTGCTCCGCCTCGCGGAAGCAGGCGAGGGCGTCGCCCTGGTAGGACTGGTAAAGGCGGCAAGCGGCCAGCGCGGCGTCGCTGAGCGTCAGATCGCCCGACGCGCGTCGCGTCTGCTCGACGGCGTTCTCGACGAGCGCGCCGGCGACGAAGGCGTCCTCCAGGCTGAAGGCGCTCCCCGCTTCCAGGCCGGAGCAGACGAGCGCGGCGTCGAGGCCCCGCGAACGCGCCTCGGCGAGGAGCGTCGCGATGGCGGAAGTCGCGTTCAGCAGCGCCCCGACGAACACCGCCGGCGACGCGGCAAGCCCGCGCAGCGCCTTTGTGCCGTTCGTCGTCGAGAGGATAATGCGGTGGCCGCGCATGTCGATTTCGGCGAACTCGACGGGCGAGTTGCCGTAGTCGAAGCCGCGCGGCGCCAGTCCCAAGACCTCGCCGCAGAGCAGGTAGCGCCCGGGCTCCTGTGCCGCGATGCGCCGGGCCGCCGTCGCGCTGCCGGCAACAACCACCTCTTCGGCGCCTCGGGCGAACAGCGTGACTATCGACGAGCTGGCGCGCAGGGCGTCGATGAGCAGGCAGACGCAGGACTCGGGGCGTCGGAGCAGGCGCGGCAGAAAGGCGACATCCAGTCTCACGCCTCAACCTGTACCGCAGCGGCGGCGGCGTGTCAAGCGGACCGCTTGCCTTGACTTGGCCCATCGGCGGCGATACCATCAAGTTGGCCCTGGTGGAATCTCTCACCGAGGTGGAGTGTGCGCTTCTTCGACAAGCTCGAGCGGGCTGCCCGGAAGAACGGCAGCCTTCTTTGTGTCGGCCTCGACCCCGATCCCGCGCTCATGCCCATCGACGACGTGGCCGCGTTCAATCGCGCGATAATCGAAGCGACAAGCGACTTCGTCTGTGCCTACAAGCCGAATCTCGCCTTCTACGAAGCCCTCGGCGAGAAGGGGATGGCGGCGCTGCGGGAGACGCTGGCAGGCATTCCCGACGATATTCCGGTCATCGCCGATGCCAAGCGCGGCGACATTGGCAATACGGCGAAGGCCTACGCCCGCGCCCTCTTCGATGAGCTCGGCTTCGACGCCGTAACCGTCAACCCGTATCTCGGCGGCGATGCCGTCGAGCCGTTCCTGGAGCGCGAGGAGAAGGGCGCGTTCATCCTCTGTCGCACGTCGAACCCGGGCGCGCGCGACTTCCAGGACCTGCCCGTCAGCGACGGGGGCGAGTCGCGGCCGCTGTTCGAGGTCGTCGCGGAGGCGGCGGCCCGCTGGAACACGCGCGGCAACGCCGGTCTCGTCGTCGGCGCGACCTACCCCGAAGAGCTCCGGCGCGTGCGGCAGATCTGCCCGGAGATGACGTTCCTTGTGCCCGGCGTCGGCGCGCAGGGCGGCGACGTGGCGGCGGTGATGACGAACGGCCTCGACGCGAGAGGCGCTGGTCTGGTCATCAACGTGTCGCGGCAAGTGCTGTACGCATCGAAAGGCCGGGACTTCGCACAGGCGGCCGGCGAGGCGGCGCGAAGGTTGCGCGACGAAATCGAAGAGGAACGGCGTCGCGCCCGCCAGCGATCGGATAGCTAGCCATGCCGCTGGAGATACGCCTCAACGACGTGGTGCGCCTTCGCAAGGTACACCCCTGCGGCAGCTACGAGTGGCGGGTCGTGCGGCTGGGCGCCGACATCGGCATCCGCTGCCTCAAGTGCGACCATCGCGTGCTAATGGAGCGGCGGGAGCTGGAAAAGCGGCTCAAGACGTTCGTTTCCCGTGGCGAGCCCATGGACCCCGCCATGGAGCGATTGTTCTTCAGGGAGGAGGAGAAAGAGGCCTAGCTCCTCTTCTCTCGGCATATGACGGAGGCTCGGGCCCCGGGATTCAACTTCTGGACCCTGACCGGCGGCAAGTCGCTCCTCGAAGGGCCCCGATTTCGTCGCCTCTGGGAGCAGCATGTCCTTGGGCAGATGGGCCAGTACGCCCTCAGCTACGCGCTGCTCATCCTGGTCGTCGGGAATTCGGGCTCGGGCATTCGCACCGGACTTTTCATTCTTGCCTTCACCATACCCTCGGCAACGCTCGGTCCCATCTCCGGCGTGGTTGTCGACCACCTCTCGCGCGGCTTTGTCCTGGCCGCGACGGGCGGGATACGGACTCTTCTCTGTGTTGGGCTGCTGGTTTCTGCCAAGAGCGACGCAGTCATATACTTGTTTGCGCTGGCATTCGCCGCGTTGAGCCAGTTCAACAGCCCCGCCGTTGCGGCCGCATTGCCGCAGGTCGTCAAGCAAGAGGAGCTCACGAGCGCCAATTCGCTTCTCAATCTGGGTGCCCTGTTTGCGGAGGCGGTGGGCATTGTGCTGCTGGGCGCGCTGATGCTCAGGACCGTCGGAGCGGACCCGCTGCTGGTCGTGATCGCCGGTCTGTTCGCTGCCTCGGCGTTCCTGGCCGCGACGATCACCGGGTCGACGGAACGGGCGACGGGGACGCAACTGCAGCGTGCCATGAAGGCGGGGATACGGGCGCAGTTTGCGCGGGCGTGGCAGACGCTCCGGCGCGACAGCCCCTCGTACCTGGCGCTGATCGTCAACGTCGTCGGTAACGCATCGCTGCTCGTCGGCATCACGGTCTTGCCCCGCTTCGCCAAGGAGCAACTCGGCGTATCCGCCGACAGCGTGGTCTTCGTCTTTGCCCCGGGCGCGATCGGAATCTTTCTGGGCTTGCGAGGGGCCAACCGGCTCTCGAACCTGATGGGCAAGGGCCGGGCTCAGGCGTTTGGCTTCATCGTTCTCGTCCTGTCGATGCTCTCTTTCGGCCTGGTGGCGAGTGAGGCGGGTCTCCTGACGCACTGGAACCCGCTGGGCATCGCCGATCCGGGGCCGCTGCACGGGCGCGGCGCCCGCATCGCGATAACGATGGTGACGGTGGTCTTCGCCGGCTTCGGCAGCTCGCTGGTCAATGTGGCCAGTCGCGCTATCATTAACGAACGCATACCCTTGGAGATGCAGGGGCGCGTTTTCGCCGCGCAGAACGTGCTTGGCAACGTCGCGTCGGTGGCCCCTCTGCTGGTGGCGGGTGTCCTCGCCGACCTTGCCGGCGTCCGGCCGGTACTGGTTGGCCTCGCCGTGCTGATGAGCCTTTTCGTCGGCTGGGCGGCGTTGCGAGCGAGGTCCATGCCTGCCCTGGGAGGTCTGCATGCGTGAGGCTTTGGGGGGCGAGTTGAAGTCGCTCCAGCAGCGAGACAGGGCTGTTCTCTCGAACCGCCGCTTTCTCGTCCTCTGGCTGGCGCAGCTCTTCTCGCAGGTCGCCCAGAACGCCATCCTGTTCACGCTGCTCGTCATAGTCCTCACGCGGACGAGGTCGACGACGGACACGAGCATCCTCGTGCTCTCCTACGTCGTGCCGGCGCTGCTCTTCGGCATGGTGGCGGGCGTGCTCGTCGACCGCTGGCGGAAGCGTGACATCCTGATTGCCACGAACGCCCTCCGTGCCTTTGCGGCCGTCGCCTTCCTCCTGAGCAAGGACCACGTCGAGCTCATAATCGCCGTCAACATCGCGTTCTCGGCCCTCGGACAGTTCTTCGCGACGGCGGAGGTAGCGACCGTCCCCTCGCTCGTGCCGAAGAACCAGTTGATCGCCGCCAATAGCCTTGTGAGCCTGGCCTGGACGGGCGCGCAGTTCACGGGGATGGTGTTCTTCGCGCCGATCTTTCTCAAGACGTTCGGGGCTGATTTTCTCTTTGTGGCGACGGCGCTGTTCTTCGTGGCAGCCGCAGTCCTGGTGCGCTGGCTGCCGAAGACGGTGGGAGCCCGCGACGTCGGAGAGGCCCAGGGGGAGCGCTTCTTCCAGACCGCGCCGCGCGAGCTGGGGCAGGCGCTGCGCCTTCTGCGCTCCGATCCGGCGTCATGCCTGGCGATGGCGCAGCTCACGCTCAGCAGCTCACTCGTCCTACTGTTCGCCGTGCTCGTGCCGCGCTTCATGCAGGAAGTGCTCGACGTTCGCCCGGACGACGCGGTCTACATCTTCGCTCCGACCGGAGTCGGCGCAATCCTGGGATTGCGGCTTCTGCCGTGGTTGGCGGGACGGATCGGCAAGGACCGCGTCGTCGCGTTCGGGCTCGTCGGTCTGGCGGTCTGCCTGATCGCCATGGGGCTCGTCCAGAATATCGCCGATGCTCTCCAGAGGACGGAGGCGCTCAACCCCTTCGGCCCGGAGAGATTGGGCGGGCTTTCGCTCCTCGTGGCGCTGACAATGTTCTTCGCCGGCCCACTGGGGCTGGCCTATGCGATGGTCAACGCGCCGGCGCAGACAGTGCTCCACGAGAGGGCACCGCCTGAAATGCGAGGTCGCGTGTTCGGCGCCCAGATGGCGCTGGCGAGCGTGGCCGCAATCATCCCCCTCTTAGTCGTGGGCGCCGTTGCCGACATATACGGTGTGAGCTTCGTTCTCTTCGACATC
>DATLAX010000172.1:0-12349 GCA_035527215.1 Dehalococcoidia bacterium | reverse complement strand
TGCACAGCATCGAGGTAGGAGCCGGTGCAGTGGAGGACGACGCCGGCTTCGGTGGCGAGGGCGGCGCCAGCGTCGGAGGAGACGGCGATGCCCAGGGGCTGATCGAGGCCGGCGACCTCGCCCGCGTCACGTCCTGCGATTTCCGGCGCGATGTCGATGGCGGCGACGGGGCGGACGCGTTCCTTGGCTGCGGCCAGCCTGAGGACCGCCAGGCCGATGGGGCCCAGGCCGTAGTGGATGGTCCGGTAGTGTTCCGCCACGTGCACTCCTTTCGCTGCGGCGTCTCCATGGAACGTCAGTGCAATCATAAGCCCGTAGATCCAAGGGTCAATATGACGCGGCCCGGTGCGGGTGCAGAAACAGTTGCAGGCGGCGTCATTTGGGGCGCGGCGTGCAAGACCCTGCCGTGCGGACTGGTCTTCCGAAGGCCCGGGGCAGCCTCGCTCCTGTCATGGGAGAGAGATTCGGCAGGGGAGGACTTGACATAACGCTAGAGTCGAGTCAGGGGACGGCGCTAGTTCTTGATGACGCCGGGGACGCCGACGGTGTAGGTGCTGCCACCGCCGGTCTGGGCAACGAAGGTCCAGTTGGCCTCGTAGGCGCCGTCGGTCTTGCTGTCCCTGGCGCGGACGTGGAACGTGTAGCGGCCCGGTTCGGGCACTTTCAGGGTCGCCGAGGTCGCGCCGCTGAAGGCGGACCAGGCGGGTCGCTTGTCGGAGGTGAAGCCGGTGAAGTAATAGTCTTCGTCGGTGTCGAGGTTGGGGATCCAGCCTTCGAGGTAGTAGGAGAACTCGGCGGAGTTGGTGTCGGGCGACTTCCAGGCGAAGGTGACGGAATGGGCGTCGATGTTGGCCTGGGAGGGCAGACTCGTTATCTGCGCCGATGGCTTGATGATGGCGAGGGCGGCGGCACGCGAGGCGACCTTCTGGCGCAGGTCGGGCAGACGCGCGTAGAGGTACTGGCCGGGGCAGGCGGTGAAGTTGACGTCGCGGTGTCCGGAGATGTCCTGTATGCCTTGCCGCCAGACCCAGTTGACCTGGAGGAAATCGGACGAGGCGTTGGGCCATATGTAGTGGCGGCGGCAGGACCAGGTCAGGAATTCGACGAGTGTGCCGAGCATGGTCTCTTCGTTGGAGCCGAGCTGGTTCACGTCGTAGTTGCCAATAAGCGCGACGCCGGCGGCGCCCTCGTTGCAGTTGAGGGCGTGGCCGGCGACCACGTCGGGGCTGATGATCTCGCGTCCGCCGTTGGGGCCGTTGTCGCGGCCGCGGCGGCCTTCGAAGACACGGCCGAAGCGGTCGATGAGGGCGTTGTAGCCGATGTCGCCCCAGCCGCGGGTGATGGCGTGGTAGTAGTAGACAGTGCGCACGTACTGAACGGCCTGGTCGGCGTCGTAGGCGGGATAGGGGTAGCTGGGATGGGCGGGCGGGGTAGCGGGGTCTGCGGTGTGGTGAACGACTATCTTCTTTGTCGGGATGTACATTCGCGGCCAGATCTCGGCTCCGCGGGAGTCGTAGCGGTAGCTCTCGGGAGCGCCCCAGGTTTCGCGGCTGATCAGCACGCCGCTATCGAACGGCGGTTCAAGGCTGCCAGCGTCTTTGGTCGGCGCGGGCGTGGCGCCGGCGATGGGCTTCGGTGTGGGCGTACTCCTCGTGTGCGCGGCCTGGAAGGAGGCGGAGGGAGGCGCAGCGGCGAGGGCGGTGATGGTGACGTTTTGGAGCGCGGTCGCGTCCGGCGCGCCGGCAGGGAAGGCGGCGCGGTACTGGACATAACGCGCGCCTCCGGCCCAGACGAGGGCGGCGAAGCGTTCGCGGCGCGGGTTTTCGCTCGGCTCAGATTCGACGTAGAGGCTCTGCCACTGCGACCAGGTGGAGCCGTCGACAGAGGTGCGGAGGTCGAAGAGGACCTGGTCGCCGGCGGGAGCGTCGGCGCGCCAGTGGAGGCCGATGTGCGTCGCAGGGAAGCTCGTCCTGACGACCGGCGAGGTGTAGACGCCGCCCGACGATGAAGCGGCCCGCATGACAGGCTGTCCGGCGGGAGTGTCCCACTTGAGGCCTTGGAGGCGGCCAGCGGCAAGTTCGGCGGGGCTGTGGCGGATGTCTTCGGCGAGTACGAAAGGATCCCGCGCCTGGGCGGGTCGAGCAGAGAGGCGACGCGGCAAAAGGAGGCCGGCGCCGCTGCCAACAACTGCCAGAGAGGTGGCGCCTCCGAGCAGCCGCCGTCTGGATATCCGCTTCTGCCAGAAGCCGTTGCTCACGCTTCCAGCCCTCCCAACCTTTCAACTGCCATCTGACGTCCGGCTGATCGGGGGTAAAGATAGTGGTTCGAGGGGGATAAGTCAACCTCTGTTGAACTAGGAAGGCAGGGAGCGCCGGGTCGACGAAACAGAAGGTGCGAGGAGAATCGTCAGCCTCCAGCGGGTAAGCCCTGCAAGTCTATCGTTTGTAGACGTCAATCAGGAGGTCGGCGAGGACGCGATAGCCGGCGTCGCTAGGGTGGAAGTCGCCCTCCGGGCCGGTGACATTCGTCAGCTCGGCCCCCTTCCCGTCGAAGGCGGCGAAGGTACGCACCACATCGGCATCAACGTCGGGCGAAGCGGCGATGCCGGCGATCTCCTTGTTGAGCAGCGGGAGGACCATGTCGCCCGCCTCCTCCAGCGGCTGGCCCGTGCCCGAGTAGGGGTTGAAGTAGTCCAGGACGAGTATCCTTGCGTCCGGGCCGGCGGCGACGCGCAGGGAGTGCAGGATCGCCATCAGGTTCTGCGACATGGCGTCAAGGGTTTCGCTCACCGCGGTGGTGCAGGCAGAGCCGGTGAAGGACGCGGGCGGGGCGCATGGCTGTCCCTCTCCCGCGAGGTTACGGATGTCGTTACCGCCGATGTCGATGGTCACCAGGAAGACGTCGTTCTTGGGGTTGGTGTCCTGGTTTCGGAACCGGAGTTCGGCGAGGGCCATGGCGAACTGGCCCTCGGCAATCATGGAGCTCGTCGTCTCACCGTTCACGGCGAAATTGCGGAGCGAAAGGTACTCGTCCCTGTCCTCGCGGAGAAACGAGAAGAAGATGGACACGTAGCCGCCATCGTCGCTGGATGCGCCGGCGCCGGTGGCGTAGGAATCGCCGAGGGCGAGGTAGGTGGGCTTCTCGCTGCCGCTGCAGGCAACCGCGATGGAGAGAAGGCAAACCAGAGCTACAAGAGCGCAGACGCGCCTCATGGTGCTCCTCCCAGCATCCGGCCACTGCGGCAGATTGACAACGACGCCAAGCCCCTTATGATGAGGAGAACGGCGCGCTGATCTATTAACACACCGATGTCTGGAGGACAAGTAGGATGAGTGAGAAACTAACGATCGAAATCGAATACTGCACACCTTGAAACTACACGCTTAGAGCCGCCTGGACGGCGGCTGAGCTGCTTGCGGAGCTGGGACAGCGCGTGGAGTGGTTGCGGCTGATTCCATCCGGCGCCGGAAGGTTCGAGGTGACGGTGAACGGACAGTCGGTCTACTCCAAGGCCGCGACGGGGCGGTTTCCGGAGCTATCGGAGGTGCAGCAGAAGGTAAGAGAACTGTTGACATAAGTCTGAACCGCTCTCGAGCAACACGACGAACGCCGTTCCGAGTGTTCCTCTTCCCGGATGTGATAGGGGAGACTGCGCCGGAGGTGAAATCTTGGCGGGGTGGGCGCGTTATAGTTAGTGCCCGCAAGAGGTTCCCATACCGGTCTGAGGAGAGGAAGCATGGAGGAACGGGACTATTACGAGGTCCTGCAGCTTCATCCCAGCGCCGACCATGCCATGATCGTGCAGGCGTACTGGTATCTGGCGCGCAAGTACAAGGCCGGAATGGACCGCGACGCCTCAGCGGAACAGGCGCTCCAAGAACTGAATCGCAGCTTCGACGTCCTCGGCGACTCTGAGTCGCGCGCAGCGTACGATGAGGCGAGGACTGGAAAGCGTGCCGCCGATGAGACGCTGGACCCGGATACAAAGCGCGTATCTATTGAGGTCTGTTTCTGGAACCTGCCGGCCTGGCAAGGGATGCTCGCGGCCACGGGAGCAGTCGCTCTGGCCATACTTGCGCTGGCATCGGGCGCGCAGCCACTCCCGACGCTTGGCCTGACGGCTATGGTAGTCCTCGCCGCACTCCTCGCCTTGCCCGAACACATTCCCTTCGTGCAGGGCAGGATACCCGGGACAAAGCGCTGGAGAAGGGAGTTGCGCGCTGCCGACCTGGAGAGGTCGACGTCGCAGATAATCACCCGCTGGCGGCAAACAAACCCTCAGGTCGACGGCACGACCATTGTGGAGTTCTCGAAGGGCACCACGTATCCACCGCGCTCCTGACGCCAACACCGATAAGCCTTCGTCAAGACGCCGCGGCAGCGCCGCAGGCGCTCTCCACCTCTCCCGGTAGGCAATACTTTCGAAGAATGATGTCGCCACGGCCGGCAGACAGCGCAGGGGGCCAGCCCCACGCTCCTACGCGCTTGATCGCACTATGGTAGTTATGTGCAGTGTGTACGTGGGGCAAGTCCGGCCCGGCGGCCTTCAAGGAAGCGGCCATGCCGACCGATTATCTAAGGGGAACGATAGTCCCGAAAAGGTGCTTGAAAAAGGCAAACCCTCCGAAAGGCGGGGTCGCAAAGCAACGGGCCTAAGGTCTCTGTCCCGCGGGATGCGAGATACGGCAGCCGTGCTACCGAAGGCACTTTTCGCGTTGTGTAGAATCCTTCTGCCGGCCTGGGAATGGCCCGGCAGAGGCCGACTTCCAACCGAACAGGTGTTCGCCCTTATGGGGTTGCCGGGGGGGCACCGGGCGGTCCGAGTTGGCGCGGAGGCTAGATGAGGGAACAAAGCCCGGTTTCCGCCGATCAGCGGTTTCCAGCAGAGGCGCCGGAAGAGAATGGACGGCAAAGGCGTGAGCCTACGCAGTCCAAGTGGCTGCTACGCGGCACCGGCGTGGTCGTCTTCATCGCGCTGCTGGCCTGGTCGCAATTGGGGGACGCCGTTCTCTCGCCGACAGCCCATCGGGTCACCGGCGCCGCGCTCCTCCTCCTTGTCGCTCTGTATATGGTACTGATGGGAGCGCTGGCAGGGCGCGTGAACGTGAAGCTGGAGAGATCGTATTCAGAGCACCTGGAGCGCCTCAGCGAGAGCCTGCGCCACCTCGCCTATCACGACAGCCTGACGGGACTGTACAATCACCGTTATTTCCACGATCACCTGCCTTCCGAATTCGAGCGGGCTCGTCGCTATGGCCATGAGTTGAGCGTGGTGATGCTGGACGTCAACCACTTCAAGGAGGTCAACGACCGATACGGCCACCTCACAGGCGATGAAGTCCTCAGCTTCCTGGGACGCCTGATTGCGGAGAACGTGCGGTCCAGCGATATCGCGGCGCGCTACGGCGGCGACGAGTTCGCGCTGATCCTGCCTGAGACCGGCGGAGACTCCGCTCGAGCCACGGCGGCGAAGATAAGGGATGTCATCTCAAGGCGGCGCGACTGGGGTGGCGGCCTCCTGGTCGACGTAGCCCTTGATGTGTCGGCAGGCGTCGCTACGTTCCCTGATGACGCCACCAGCGCCGAAGACCTCCTGCTCAAGGCGGACCGGACGCTGTATGCGTCGAAGGAGCTCGCCCCGCCGGTCCATCGCAGACGGCAGCGGCTCGGGCGCATGATCTAGGTCCGGCTCGGTTCCACGGCCCACGTGCAGCCATCCTCTTCGACGCGGAGGAAGCCCGCAGAGAGACACGAGTCTTATGTAAAGCTCGCCCCTGCTGATCACCGGTCCTGCGGGGTCGCCGGGCGAATTGCGGGCGCTGTAGCGAGGTGTTAGACTGAGCTTCGCGGCCATGCTTTTCCGCCAGCACGAAGAGGAGCGCATCTAGATGTCGAAAGCGGCTAAGTGGACAGTACTGGCCATCCTGGTGGCTGCGCTTGTAGCCGTCGCGTTTGCTTTGGGAATAACGTTCGAGAGGGACCGCGACGGCAGCGGACGGTCCGAGGCGAGCATGGCGGAAGGCGCCCCCGATTTCGACGCGCTGTACGAGATCTACGGGCTTCTCCAGCGGGATTATGTCGACCAGTCCCTGATTGACGGGGAAACGCTGTGGCAGGCGGCGATCAACGGCATGGTCAAATCGCTGGCTGACACGGGAACCTATTACGTCGACCCGCGGACGTATGGCGTAAGCATCATGCCGTCGGGGACCTTCGAGGGGATCGGCGCCAACGTGACCCAGCAAGACGGCAAGATCGTCATCGTATCGCCGATCAAGGGGTCGCCCGCGGAAGGCGCCGGGATTCGCACCGGCGACATCATAGTGGGGGTCGACGGCGAATCTACGGACGGCTGGAACATCGAGGAAGCGGTATCGAAGATCAGGGGGGCCAAGGGCACCGACGTACTGCTGAAGGTCCTGCACTCGGACGGCGAGACAGAGGACCTGACGGTCACGAGGGACGAGATTGAGGTCGAAAGCGTCTCCCGCGAGCCACCCATGGGCGATTTGCAGGACGGCGACGGCGATGAGGTGAAGGACCTGGCCTACATACAGATCCGCGAGTTCAGCTCGCTGACGGAATCGCAGCTCAAGCCGGAGCTGGAGGAGGTCGCCGCGGGCGGCTACGAGGGTCTCATCCTCGACTTGAGGAGCAACCCCGGCGGGCTGCTCGACACGACAGTACAGGTCGCTGACATGTTCTTGGATAATGGGACAATCCTCGTCGAAGTGGACCGCGATGAGACCGAGAAGGTGTACAGCGCGGAGAGAGGCGGCGAGGCAACGCAGATCTCGCTGGTAGTGCTGGTCAACGGGTACAGCGCCAGCGGCTCGGAGGTCGTGGCGGCGGCGCTGCACGATAACGGGCGCGCGACGCTCATCGGCGAGCAGACGTTCGGCAAGGGGACCGTGAACCACTCGGAGAAGCTGAGCGCTGGCCGGGGCGCCCTGTTCGTCACAATCGCCCGCTGGCTCACTCCGAAGCGGATCGGCATCGACAAGGTGGGCATCACGCCTGACATCGAGGTTGCCCTCACGAACGAGGACGTCGACGCGCAACGCGACACGCAACTGTTGAGCGCGATCGACTTCCTCCGCGGCCAGCAGTAGCAGCGATAGACGGCCGTATCGCCTGCCTGCCGGTAGGCACGGCGCGCCGGAGGGAGCAGTGGCGGAGAAGGTAATCGCCGTCAATCGCAAGGCGCTCCACGACTACCATATAATGGAGACGGTGGAGGCGGGACTCGTCCTCAGCGGCACCGAGATCAAGTCGATCCGCGAGGGGCGCGTTAGCCTTCGCGAGGCGTTCGCGCGGCCGGACGGCGATGAGCTGTGGCTGCTCGGCGCTCATATCGCGCAGTATCCGGCGGCGGGCCGCTTCAACCACGAGCCGACCCGGAAGCGGAAGCTGTTGCTGCACAAGGGAGAGATGCGGGAGTTGAGCGCGGCCCTGGGGGAGAAGGGTCTGACGCTGATCCCGCTGCGTCTCTATCTGAAGAACGGCCGCGCGAAGCTGGAGCTGGCGCTGGCGCGAGGCAAAAGGAGCCACGACAAGCGAGAGGCGATCGCGAAGCGGGAGGCGGAAAGGCAGATGCAGCGCGCGCTGCGACGCTAGGCAAGGCGTGCTCGATAAGATATAATACGCGTGGGGACGAAAGGGCTCGACAGGGAACGGCGGGTCTGAGTTGCAAGCCGAGGTGCCATCACCCTCGCAAAACAGGTGGCAAAAAGTAACTGGCGAACGAGAGTTTGCCCTAGCCGCCTAAACAGGGTGGCTACGTCGCTCCCGGCCTCGCTCCGGTGGGCTGGGAAGCGGCGACGCAATGCCGGAGTGCAGTTGCCCTGACGTCGGTAAGGGCGGCTAAAGACTCACCGACTGGCGCGGTGGTATCCCGTCGGCAGGAGCCCATCACGCGACATCAAATAGCCGGCTAAGCTTGTAGTAGACTCAGGACGTTCTTCTTCTGGACGGGGAGTTCGATTCTCCCCCGTCTCCACCAATGACAGCATGTTGGCCGTTGCGCCGGGATGGACGCATGATGTGCGTTGAGGCATCGTCGAGGTGCCCGGTGTCAGAGCACCTGATCAGAGGTTCGTCTTGGCTAAACCCATGCTCTGGATGGTCCGCCGAATCTGGGGGTCCGAACGCAGAAATCGCAAGACCTGGCTGGTTGTGAGTCCGAGAGCTCGAGCCGCCTTTGCGTAGCTCCCGTTCGATGCTTCAAGGGCATCGAGCACGGTGGCCATGATTATCGGGTAGGACGGGTTGCTGCGGTTCACGGCAAGGCCGCCATTTGGGCTTCGTTGTGCCTGGAACTCGGGCACTGAGGGCGGCGAGTCCAGATCGAATGGAGTTCTCAGGTCCAGCGCCAGACGCTCGCGCAGGCGCTTGAGGGCCCGGATACGATTCTGCTGCAGGTAGCGCGACTCCTCAGCCTGTGCGGTGAAGGCGGTGGGCAAGTGGTGCAGGCGGACGGCCGTCTCGACCTTGTTCCGGCGTTGGCCCCCGGGGCCGCTCGCACGGTACCGCTCTTCGCTGCACTCCTTCAGAAGGGCGGCGTCGTCCATCCGCAGCCACACGTCCCTGCGGTTTGCTGAGGTCATGTCGTCCCCGTTTCTCGGAGTCACGAGTGTGTCCCTCCAAGTCGCAATCGAGGCGCCCTACCGTCTAATCGACCTGACGCCCGCTGCGGTCTATTCGCGTAGCAGCACGGCCCGGGCGGGCGCGCCCTCGCAGCCTTCGATGGGCAGCGGCAGGCAAATGAGCTGGTAGGGCCCCGGCTCGACGGTGCGCAGGTCGATGCCCTCGAGGATGACAACGCCCGCCTGCAGGAGCGTGACGTGGGCGGACGCGGGGTCGGATGCGGGCGCGAGAGACAGGTAGTCGATGCCGACGAGTTGCACGCCGAGGGCGACGAGCATCCCGGCGGCATCGTCGGCAATACCGAAGAAGCCGTCGCTGAACTCGTCGATGTCCCACAGTCGAGAGTTCGGCGTCTTGAACAGCAGGCGGCCGGCGCCGGCAGGGACGTCCAGCCGAGCCAGGGTCGCCGCGTCGATGTCGGCCGATATTCGGGTGGCGTCGACGACGAAGGCCGGTCCGATGAGCGCTCCGAGGGGCAGGTGGGTAACAGCGGGGGCGCCGTCGATGAAGTGGAGCGGCGCGTCGACGTGGGTGCCGGCGTGGGCGCTGAGCTGGAGTCGGGTGAGGTTATAGGCGTCGCCGCGGGCTATGGCGCACGGCCGCTCCGCGTGGAACGGCGTGTCGCCCGGGTAAACGACCATGCCGGGTCGCAGGGGCACCGAGATGTCGAACAGTTGCATGTCGCCCGGCTCTCTGAGGTGATGGCGGGATTATAGCATGAGGAGATGCGATGCCGGTCAGGGAGCGCCGCCGGCTGCTCCGATGCGACCGAGACCCTCGTCGGGAGGACTAAGGTCATCTCCTACATTGGGACCCGCCCAGATCCCGTTTCCCGCTACTCGTAGACCTTTTCGTCGGGGAGCTCCCAGCCGGGCGCGTCCGCTTCGACGTCGCGGGCCAGCGAGGGACGCCCCAGCTCGCGGTAGTACTCGTGCTGGATGAGCAGGTTCATGACCTCGTTGGTGCCGGTCCAGATCATGAGCAGTCGCGCGTCGCGCAGAAGCCGCTCGATGGGATAGACGTTCGTGTAGCCGATGCCGCCCATGACCTGCATGGCATGGTTGACCACTTCCCAGCACGTGTCCGTGGAGAACTTCTTCGCCTCGGAGACGAGGCGGCGGACGCGTCCGGGGTCGTCGCCGCTATCGACGGCATGGGCCGCGGCGTAGACGAGGGAGCGGGCGGCGTCGAGCTTCGTGACGCTATCGGCGATCTTGAAGCTGACTCCCTCGAAGCGGCGTATCTTCTGTCCGAAGGCCTTGCGCTGGTCGGCGTAGCGTGCGGCGATCTCGATGGCCACACGGGCGGTGCCCAGGGCGCCGGCGGCGCTGGTCATGCGCTCGGGGATCATCATCTGGTTGAAGATAGTACCACCGCCGTTCTCGGGACCGATCAGGTTGTCGGCCGGCACGCGGGCATCGCGGAAGTAGACGCGGCCGGTGCCGCCGCCGCGCATGCCCAGGAGGCCGTAGACGTGCTGCACCTCGACGCCGGGCCCGCGCTCGACTATGAATGAGCTGATTGATTCGTGCGGCGGAGAGGTGTCGCTGGTGCGGGCGTAGGCGAAGAAGTAGTCGGCGCCCTCGGCACCGACGATGAACCTCTTCTGGCCGTTGAGGAGCCACGAGTCTCCCTCACGACGGGCGCGGGTCGCCGCGCCGAAGAAGTCGGAGCCGCCGCGCGGCTCGGTGAGCGCCTCGGCAACGGCGAGCTTGCCATCGAGAACGGGCCGCAGCCAGCGCTCGTTCTGCTCAGGTGTGCCAAAGCACGTGAGGGCCTCGCCGACGATGCTTACCAGTCCGTAGAGGCAGGGCAGGCTTGTGCTGAGGACACCGACCTCTTCGATGGCAACGATCTCGTCGACCCATTTCAGGCCGCGGCCGCCGTACTTCTTGGGGAAGCGCAGGCCGAGGAGGTTGCGCCGGGCCGCTTCTTCCAGGAACTGGCGCGGGTAAGGCGCGACGCCGGCGTCCATGTCCAGGAGGAGCTGTCGCGGCACGTCCTTGACGAAGGCGCGCACCTCATCGCGCAGCTTGCGCTGTTCCACTGTCAGCAGGCTTTCCATCGTGGAACTCCTTTCAAGCGATGACGTCGATCATTTTGCCGTTCTGTGATGTTATGTCTAGTACCGCCACCCTACCAGCGGCGCCGTTCCCCTATAGTACACCGATTCGCCCCAAAAGAGGCTCCAGGCAACGAGCGGTGCTTCGCTTTTCGTCGCTGTGCGGCCGCTGGATGCGTCGCGGGATGTGCTGTATATCGGCGGAGGCATGGTGCTGGATGCCGGGCATGCCCGCCTTTGATGTCGTCAGCCGGCGGAGTTGTGTTGGAGTACGTTAAGGTCTACGATAGGCTCCCGCATCTCGACCAGCGGCAGGAAGAAGCTCATGGCCAGAGGAACAGGTGAAGCGCAGGCGCCGGACCGGCGAGCCGCCAAGCGCGACCGACGCCGTCGCGGCACGGCAGCGAAGGGAGTCCCCGACGAGCCGGAGACGCAGAAGGATGCGGGCTTCCTCTTCGACCCCTTCTGGGATGACGCTTTCTCCTCCTATTACGACCCCACACTGCGGACCTGCTGCCAGATAAGGTACTGAGGTCCGGCGTTTCCAGCGAGAGGAAAGGAGAGTACAGTGGCGCGGATCGCATCATTCGGAGCGTATGTACCCCTCTACCGCCTGTCCCGTCAGCAGATCGGCGACGCCTGGGGCATTCCCGCCGTCCCCGGCGAGCGCGCGGTCGCGAACGCGGACGAGGATAGCCTGACGATGGCGGTGGCCGCGGGGCTGGACTGTCTGGCGGGAATAGACCCGTTAACCATCGACGGGCTGTTCTTCGCCACGACGACGGCTCCCTACAACGAGAAGCAGTCGGCGGGGGTGATCGCGGCGGCGCTGGACATGCGCCGCGACATCAATACAGCCGACTTCACGGGCTCGCTGCGCGCGGCAACGACAGCCATGCGCGCGGCGATGGACGCCGTCGACAGCGGCTCAGCGAAGAACGTCCTCGTCGTTGCCGCGGACTGTCGCCTTGGCGAGCCGGGGTCGATGTGGGAGCAGCTCCTGGGCGACGGCGCCGGCGCGGTGCTCATCGCCAAGGAGGGACCCGTGGCAATTCAAGCCGCCTATTCCCTCGCCGGCGAGCAGGTGGGCGCCTGGCGTCGTGCCGAGGACCGCTATGTGCGGTCGTTCGAGTCGAAGGTCGAGACGCAGTACGGCTACGCGACGACGGCGGTGGCGGCCGGCAAGGCGCTGATGGAGAAACAGGGCGTGACGGCTGAAGGCATCGCGAAGGCCGTTATCACCGCATCCGACCCGCGCAGCTACCTGGGCGTGGGGAAGGCGCTGGGGTTCCAGCCGGCGCAGCTCCAGGACACGCTGTTTCTGTCGGTCGGCAGCCCGGGCGCGGCGCTGGCGCTGATGATGCTGGCCGGCGCGCTGGAGCAGGCGAAGGCGGGCGAGCGCATCCTCCTCCTCAATCACGGCGACGGCGCCGACGCGCTGTTGCTCGAGATCTCGAAGGCTATTCCGACGGGGGCGAGCCGCAAGGGCCTCATCGGCCACCTGTTCCAGAAGCGCCAGTTGCCCAACTACACGTCCTATGCTCACTTCCGGCACCTGACAGACCGCACGGAGCCGCCCGCGGAAGGCTCGCCGGTGACGTACTGGCGCGACGCGGCGCAGGAGCTGAACTTCATCGGGGC
>DATLAX010000171.1:0-28346 GCA_035527215.1 Dehalococcoidia bacterium | reverse complement strand
CGTCTTAACCATCGTCCGTTGGGCCACCTGATCGGGGTCGATGCTCGGATCCTCGTCCGCCATTTCTACGAGCCTTTCGCTGTTGCCGTTGACGGCCATGTCGGCCAGGTTATCGAGAGAGACGATCCGCACAGTTGCCTGGCTCAAAGATGCCAGGAACTGGGACAGAGGCATGCCCATCCGTTCTGCTAACTCCGCGCGCGTCGGCGCCCTGCCGAACTCGTTGTGCAGGCAGCTGGTAGCGCTTTCGATCTCGGAGGAGAACTTCTGCAGCGAGCGCGGCAGAGGATGAGCGGCGCGCAGCGCATCCAGGATTGCCCCCCGGATGCGGGGCAGCGCATACGTTGAGAACTTCGCCCCCTTGTTCGGGTCAAACGAGCGGTGCGATTCTATAAGACCCTGCACACCGCAACTCACCATGTCCTCGTACTGAAGAATGGATGAACCGCTCGACCCCACGACGATGCGATTCACCACATGGCGGACCAGGGGCATGTAGTCGTGAATGAGATCATGGAGAGTTTGCTGTTCTTGCGTCTGCGATAAAGCAGTGACACCTGCGGCGGCGGCGGCTTGGGAAGGCACTCTGCACCTCCAAGTCAATCGTGAATCGGTGGATCACCCCGCCACAGGCATCCTTACCATGAATCAGTATCGCTGATGGCGAGATTCCGTCATATAAGTAGAGTCCCCTATTGTGAGCTTCGCGAATCCTGACGCCTGCGGCGCCGATTACCGACTTGCCTTAGCGGGAGCGAGTAGGTGCACCGGAGCATCCCCCGGCCATTCCGGAGCCACGCGCGGCACCGACCATTGGGGTGGGCCAATCCCGATTGCCGCGGCCCCAGCTTTGTGCTAGCTTATCAGTGCTCCAAACGACACCCCGCGGAGGCAGCTCGAAGCGGAAGAGCCTCGCGGTGGGAGCGCATGGTGACACAGGAGGCTGAATGGCAAGCGCCGGTCATCTTCTGACCCGTGATGAGCTGCTGCGGCTTCTCTTCGGCACTCTGCAGCCGCTGCTGGAGTTCGACGCCGTCGCTACTGTTCAGTGCCGGAATGGTGAGGACCGTTCTATCGTCTTCGCTGCGCGCCCGCTCCAAGCCCAATTCACCGAAGAGATCGCCGGGGAGGTGCTGGAGAGTCTGCGGCGGTTCTCCGGCGAGCCCCACCAGCGATGCGTCAGGCGACCCGTCGAGGTGGTCCCGCTCGGCAAAGAGACCAGAAGCGGCCGCGAATCTTGGGCGGGACCGGCGCAGTCAGCGGTCGATGCGCCCTTAATCGTCGGTGGCCGCGCCGTCGGGCTCGTCAGAGTCGTGGCGTCTGCATCGAACGCCTTCCCCGCGGAAAAAAGCGCCATCATCTACGCTTCCGCTCAGCAAGCCTCGGCGTTCCTCGAGCGCCTCGACGAGACGGCCCTAGCCGACAGGCGACTTGCCGAGTCGCTGGTGAACGGGCTTCAGGACGGTATCATCATAGTCGACCGGGAGATGCGTACCACCCTCTCCAACGCCGCCGCCGGTGCCCTCATCGCCGCCCTGACGGGCCGGCCTCCAGCGCCGGACGCCAACGTGCAGGCGACACCACTCGAGGAACTGGCGCGAGAGGCGCTGGCCAACCCCGGAACGCCGCAGCACCGGGACTTCGGCCTCAGCGAGGAGAGCCAGCGCTATCTCTCCGCCACGGCCACCACCCTCGGCTCCGCGGAAGAGGGCGCCATCCTCGTCCTGCGCGACGTCACCGAGGAGCATCTGATGCAGGAGAGGCTGCTGCAATCGGAGAAGATGGCGAGCGTAGGCCAGCTCGTGTCGGGCGTAGCGCACGAATTGAACAACCCGCTGACCGGCGTCACGGGCTTCGCCCAGTTGCTGCTCAATCGCGACCTGGATGAACAGACGCGCCACGACGTCCAGACCATCTACAGCGAAGCGGAGCGCGCGGCCAAGATCGTCCAGAATCTGCTCTCTTTCGCCCGACGGCGCAAGGCCCAGAAGGGTCTCGTGAACCTCAACACCCTGCTGGAGAGAGTACTGGAGCTGCGCAGCTACGACCTGCGCGTCAAGAACATCGATCTCGAGCTCGATCTCGACCCGCGCCTCCCGCTCACGATGTCCGACCCGGACCAGATCCAGCAGGTGTTCTTCAACATCGTCACCAACGCCGAGCACGCCATGCTCAGGGCCCACGACGGCGGCAAGCTGAAGGTACGGTCACGCGCGGAGAAGGGCTTCATTCACCTGTCTTTTATCGATGACGGCGTCGGCATCCCGCCGGAGAACCTTCGCCGCGTGTTTGACCCCTTCTTCACTACCAAGGAAGGCGGCCAGGGAACGGGTCTCGGACTTACCATCTCCTACGGCATCGTCGACGACCACGCCGGCCGCATGCGCGTTGAAAGCCGGCCGGGCAAGGGAGCCACGTTCATCGTCGAGCTTCCGATCGTCCAGGGACCGGAGCTGCCGGTAGCCGAGATCGAGCGCGAGATCGAGCCGGCCAAGATCAGCAGAAGGGTGCTCGTCGTCGACGATGAGGAGAGCATCCTGGCGCTGCTTCGCGACGTCCTGGCCGCCGACGGCCACCGCGTCGACACCGCCCGCAACGGCGAGGAGGCGCTCACGCATCTCGCCGAACACGGCTACGACCTGCTAATCACCGACATCAAGATGCCCGGCATGGGTGGCCAGGCGCTCTACCAGCGCGTCAAGCAGATGGACTCCGAGCTGGCGAAGAACACCGTCTTCATCACCGGCGACACGGTGAGCGTGGAGACCCGCAATTTCCTCCACAGAGTGCAGAACGTCTGCCTCGCCAAGCCGTTCAAGATACGCGAGGTGAAGGAGACGCTCAACCGCCTCCTCGGCGACAACTAGCCCCGAATCAGGAGCCGCGGCTCAGCGCGCGAGGGTGATCCGGCGGAACGGCTCGACATGCCGCCCCTGATCGTCTTTCCAGCGTTCCCGAATGTAGCCGAGAAACTCCGGGTTGTCCCCGAACTGGCTGTGGTGCTTTGAGAGCGCCTCCAGCTTCAGCTCGATTACCTCTGAGATGTCGACGCTGAAGTTCGCCTTGCCGAACGACCAGATATACACCTCGCTGACCTTGTGGGGCTCCAGTCCCTCCTCGATCTGCTCATGGAAGTTCCAGCGGTCGCGCGCCGCCGGATAGACCGCATCAATAGCGACCAGACCCGCGCATCGGTGGTCGGAGTGGTTGATGAAGCTGTCACGGACGATTATCGATTCCGGGTCGGCAGTGAAGACAGCGTACGGCTTTACCTGCCTGATGTACCGAACAACTTCGCCGAGCAGTTGACGGCTGTAGGTCAGCTCCCCATCTTCGTGGCCGAGGAAGAAGACATCCTTGACACCGAGCACCTCGGCGGCGGCCCGCTGCTCCCGCTGACGGATCGGCGCCAGCTTCTCCGGCGTCATGTTCGGGTCGTCGCTGCCCTTGTTGCCGTTCGTCAGGATCAGGTAGTAGAACTCCCAACCCTGTCTCGACCACAGAGCGGCGGTGCCTGCGCAGCCGAACTCCGTGTCGTCGGGATGAGCCGAGATAGCGAGTGCACGTCGGGGTTGTTCAGTTTTCGACACGCGGGATACTCCTTCGTCACTGAGCGATCATTGCCTCTAGTCACATTCTAGAGTCACGGAAGCGAAGTTGGCAATCACACGAATCTGGGCCGTAGGGCTTGACAAGCATGAGGAACGGTGTTAGTTTCCTCTACAGAACAGGCGTTCGTTCCGAACGCAGCTTTGTTGGAGGTGAACATTGAAGGCTCTCTCGCCGAAGCAACAGAAGATTATCGACTTCCTGCGACGGTTCATCCGTGAGAAGAACTACCCTCCCAGCATCCGAGACATCCAGGAAGAGTGCAACATCAGTTCCACGTCGGTCGTCGATTACAACCTCAAGGCCCTCGAGCGGATGGGCTACATTCACCGCGATAGGGAGGTCTCCCGCGCAATCGAGCTCCTCGACGGATCCGGCCGCCGGCCGCGGACGATAAGCGTTCCGATCATCGGTCAGATAGCCGCCGGCCGGCCGATACCCGTGCCTGAGAGCACCATCGACTACTCAGATACGGTCGACGTGACCGAGGAGATGACCGGCGGCAAGGAGGACGTCTACGCCCTCCGCGTCAAGGGGAACTCGATGATCGACGCTAAGGTCTTCGACGGCGACCTCGTCATCATGGAGCAGGCCGCCACCGCCGACAACGGCGAGATGGTCGCGGCATGGCTGAAGCAAGAGCAGGAGGTCACGCTAAAGAAGTTCTATCGCGAGGGAAGCCGCGTCCGCCTTCAGCCCGCCAACGAAGCCATGAAGCCGATCTACACGGATGCCAAGAACGTCGAGATCCAGGGGAAAGTCCTCTTCCGCATGGGCCGCGCGTTCTAGCCGGCCGGCCCTCGACGCGCCTGCCCGCCCCGGCTCACGCCCTCGCGGCAGGCCGCGCGGATAACCGCGAGAGGTCGTCGAGGAGAATGTCGACGGCCAGGTTCTCGTCGTAGACGCCCCGCTTGATGGCCGCGTCGGCCTCCAGCAAGCGACTAAATGCGTCCTCCAGTTGCTGCAAGGAGTACCGCCGCGATTGCTCCAGCACCTTGCGCAGCGGATAGTCGGACCTAATCCCCAGGCGCTGCCCTATCTCCGCCGGCGAAAGGCGCGCCAGCGTCAACTCCTTGGCCAGGATCAGGTTCCTGTACTGCCGCGTTATCATGCTCAGCGCCATGCTGGAGGAAGCGCCCTCGCCCCGCAGCTCTTCCAGCATCCGGACGGCCTGGCCGGCGCGACCCTCCACGACGGCATCGACCATCCCGAACACGCTCGCCTCACGCGCGCTGGCGACGAGAGCCCTGACGTCATCCTCCTCGATCTGCCGTCCATCGGCGTAGACGCCCAGCTTCTCCATCTCCTGGGAGAGCGCGCGCAGATCATTGCCCACCAGCTCCGCGAGCATCGACACGGCCTGCGGCGAAATCGAGAGCTCCATGTTGTGGGCGCGCGTCCGTATCCAGTCGGGGACGGCGCGCTGCCGCAGAGACTCGAACTCGCGCACTTCGGCCACCGGCGCGAGAAGTCGCAGCAGCGGATTCGAAGCGTTCAGCTCGCCGTCGACGAAGACGAGCACCGTGCTCTCCGGCATCTCCGCCAGCGCCGCCGGCACGCCCTTCCACGGGTCGATGCTTTCCCGCGAGCCTTTGCCCTCGCGTCGCCTGCCCGGAGAGCGCTGGCTCTCAAACCGGCCGAGGAGCCCTTCGACGACGACGAGGCGGTGACTGCCCAGGAAGGGCACGGTGGCGCATACGGTCAGGAGGTCGCCGGGCCTTAGGGTGCGGCCCTCAAGCGGCGACGTGTTGCTGGCGAGCATACCACCGTCGTCTAGTTGCGACTTGAGGCTGGCAAGCTCTTCCTGGACCGAGAACTCGTCCTCGCCGTGGAATAGATGGATCATGGCGATATCAGGCTACGGCTGTTGCCGCCTACGGGGAAGAGATCCTTCGTTCGGCCTATCGATTTACGCTGGCGGGAGTGGGTGGGAGTCGAACCCACCCGGGACGGCGCAGGCCGCCCCGCAACGATTTTGAAGACCGCGAGACCCACCGGGACCCATCCACTCCCGCAAGTTATCAAGACGGCGGCGTCCAAGCGCCGAACTTCTCGCTCATATATTGATCGGCCCTGATGGCGGCGGTCGCCCCGTCGCCGGCCGAGCTCACCACCTGCCGCGCCGCATTCCGCCGCACGTCCCCCGCCGCGAACAGGCCCCGCACATCCGTTTCCATCCATTCGTTCACGATCACGTGACCCGTGTCATCCATCGCCACGAGCCCCTTCAGGTAGTCCATGCTCGGCTCCTGGCCGATGAAGATGAACACGCCGGCCACCGCCATCTCCGACTCCTCGCCGCTAAGGAGATTGCGCAGCCTCGCGCCGGTCACCACGTCGTCGCCCAGGACCTCGACGACGACGGTATTCCACATGAAATCGATCTTCGGCTCCGCGAAGGCCCTCTCCTGAAGCACCGGCGTCGCCCGAAGCCGATCGCGACGGTGCACCACGTGAATCTTCGCCGCGTATCGGGCAAGAAAAAGGGACTCGTCTATCGCCGCGTCGCCACCCCCGACGACCAGCACCTCCTGGTCCCGGAAGAACGCCGCGTCGCACGTCGCGCAGAAAGAAACCCCGCGACCGGTTAGCCGCTCTTCCCCCGCGACGCCGAGCTTCTTGTATGCTGCCCCGCCGGCGGCGATGACCGTCTTCGTTCGTAATTCACCCTCGCTCGTCTTGACGAGGAAGCGGTCCTCCGCCCTCTCGACGGAATGAGCCGAAACGTACATCGCCTTGAGACCGTACTTCTCGGCCTGTTTCAGCATCGCCTCCGCCAGGTCATACCCGTTCACGCCTTCGAGGAAGCCCGGGTAGTTCTCGATCATCGCCGTCAGGGCAATCTGCCCTCCGGTAACGCTCTTTTCCAGCAAGACGGCGCAACGACGCGCACGCGCGGCATACAGACCAGCGGCTAGGCCCGCTGGTCCGCCGCCGATTATGACGACGTCACATTCCATCTCCACCCGCTTACCTCCCGGATAGCAGGCTTCCTAGGCGATCGCACCCTCGATGTGCTTCTTGAGCTCTGCCTTGGGACGAAAACCGATGATCTGACCCACCGGCTGGCCCGCCTTGAAGATAATCAGGGTCGGGATGCTGCGGATGCCGTAGCTCGTGGCGGTGGTCGGGTTGTCATCGGTGTTCAGCTTGACGAAGCTCGCCTTGCCGTCGAACTCGCCGGCCAGCTCCTCAACAAGCGGCGATACCATACGACACGGCCCGCACCACGGCGCCCAGAAATCCACCAACACGGGCACGATCGAGTCGACAACTTCTTTCTTGAAAGTGGAGTCGGTTACGTCTCTCACATTCGCCATCTCTTCTTCCTCCTCAATAGTCTCACGCTGCCTTGACAGCGAAACCTTTATCCGCCATAATTATGCCATACCCCCCTGGGGTATGTCAACAAGGATCTCGCCCTCAAATTCAGTATAGGGGTCCCGGGACGACAATGAACACAAGACCGCAGTCAACCGACAAAGATGCAATCGTCCGTCTTCGGCGCATCGAGGGGCAGATACGCGGCATTCAACGAATGGTGGAAGAGGACCGCGCCTGCGAGCAGATGCTGACGCAACTCATGGCGGTGCGCGCCAGCATCGAGCAGGTCGGCCTTCTGCTGATGGAGACGCATATCGAGAGCTGTCTCCTTAAGGACCTTAAGGCTGATCCCCACCGGCTGGAAGAGCTACGCGAGACGCTGAAGATGTGGGCCCGCTTCGGCCTGCTGCCCGGCGCCGCTTCGCCCTGGGCCGGCGAAACCGGCGAACCCTAGGCCGGCGTCAGGCGCAGCGTGGCCATTCCCCCCGGGCCATGCCCGGTCCACACAAGCGTCTGGCTCGCGGCGTCGTGGATCACACTGCCGCTCGACACCTCCACCCGCACGTCGCCGGGATAGTACAGCCGGGGCGCGTAGATCACCGTCGGCGCCGCCGCCTCGGCATCGCTTTCGATGTCCAGCTCGAAGATCGCCGTCGCCGGATCGAACGACATCCGGACCGGCCGCCCCGCAGCATGCTGGACGCAAGGCCGACAAAAGCCCCTGACAGCACGCCCTCCTGAATCCGGGTCGCTCACGTCTTGCTGGTCATCGCGACTCCAGATCGATAAATCCTCGTGATTCCACTGGTCCCCGTGCTCGTGCGAGTTATCCGCAGTGTAGTTCCACTGCGTCGAGTTGACAAGGATCGCGTCCAGAGCGCGGTAGTTGGCGTCGAGCGCCACCTCTTGAGCACTGTAATCCCCCGTCCGGTAGGCCTCTCCGTCGTTCATGTCGTAGGGTATCCCGAACTCCCCCATCAGCATCGGCGGATTCCCCATCCGCTCTTGTGATATCTCTTGAAGCCTCTGGAACTGTCCTGTAAACTCCCCCGCTATCGCCTCAACTCCCGTTAGCGTGTCGCCGGCAAGAGTGCGGTAGGCCTCCGGCCGGAAGACCCGCGTGGCAAGAGTCATAACGTCGTACCAGTGGCGAGCGTTGCAGATCAGCGGGTCCGGGTCCTCCCATGTCGTGTCGACATCGTAAGGCGACCCTTCGATGAACAGGAAGCAGTCCGGGTGCACGCGCCTCAGCGCCACCCGCATCCTCTTGATAAACGGGACCATGAAGTCTTGCCAGCGTTTGACCGGCTGTCCCTCCACCTCGCTGAAGTAGGTCGGGGAACACAAGATGGGGTTGCCCTCTTTGTCCAGTTCCCATACCCCTGCCCGCCTCCAGGGACAGCCTTCTTTCCACACACTGATGCCTTTGGGGTTCAACACCTCGCCGTCATCGCGTCGGATCGTGTGCCCCTCCGCGGCCGCCAGGTGCTCCAGCGAAGAGAACGGGCTTGGCCCCCGCGAGAACCCTCTTCCCACCTTGAGGTCCTCGCCCCGCCCTATGTAGCCGCCTCCCGGCTCATTCAACGTATCGTAGCCGAGCACGTTGTCGAGGTCAGCCACGCGTTCGGCCACAGCGCAAACGGCGGCGATGTAGTGGTCCTGCAAGCGAGTCTGCACGCCCCTCAGCTCAGGGCAGAACGTGTCGCCGCCGAAGAACAGCGTCCACATCGTCGCCACGGGCGCTCGGTCGTAGTTCCCCGGCCAATTCACTGCATCGAGAGCCACCGCCTCCGATTCGACGAACTTCGCCGGCTCCAGTCCCGCCCACTCGAAGCACCAGAACGGCGCGCCGTCGCCGCCCGTCCAGCGGCTCCACACGTCCTGGTGCGGGTCAATGAACACCATCAGCCCGTGCTCACGCGCCTTCTTGACGACCGCTCGGACGTAGTCGAGATACGCCTCGTCGTATTGACCGGGCCCCCTGTGCTCGATCGCCTCCCATGTCACGAGCAGACGCAGCACGTTGAAGCCCCAGTGCGCGATCCTGCCCAGGTGCTCGTCCGCCTCCTCGAGCGGAAACGGCCGCCCGATGAAGCTCACGTCGGCCCAACGCTCGGAGTCCGTGCCCAGGTGCGTGGCGCCGTTGGGAGAGAACGGCACCTTGGTGCTGCCGCTCAGGTTGACGCCCCGCAGGAGCGTACGACGACCGTGCGGGTCGATGAACCAGCCATCACGGGCTGTGTAACCGTGGTTCGATTTACTCATCATCACGCCTCATCAAATGCTGGTTTCCTGCGCTTTTATGCAGCCTATCAGCGAGATCGCATCTCGATCAAGAAGCCCCAGATGCTGGGCGCACGTTTGGTGAAGGACAACTGCGGGATAAGCCGTGAGGGCCGCCCGTCACGACTGCATGTGTTTCCGCTTGTGGGCGACGTAGTCGACGAGGATGTACTCCCCCAGGCCCTCAGGAGTCGTGTAGAAAACGCGCCCCTTGTTGATCTTCGCCATGTCGTTGACGAACTCCTTGAGGAAGTAGTTGTGGTCCAGCATGAAAGTGTTGATGACGATCCCCTTGTCGGTGCAGCGCTTCACTTCTTTCAGCGTCTCCCGAATCGTCACAGGACTCGGCGGATAAGCGAAGAAGGAGCGCCCGCGCTCCAGGTGCGCGGTCGGCTCCCCGTCGGAGATCATGATGATCTGCCGCGTCCCCACCTTGTGCTTCGAAAGAAGCTTCTGCGCCAGTATGAAGGCGTGGTGCATGTTTGTGCCCAGCACCGACTCGTCCCAATTCACGTACGGAAGCTCCTCCGGCTTCACCTCGCGCGCGTACGCCGAGAAGCCGATGACGTATAGCGAATCGCGGGCAAACTTGCTGCTGATCAGGTTGTTCAGCGCCAACGCCACCTTCTTCGCCGCCTGGAAACTGCCTCGCAGCGCCATCGACCACGACAGGTCCACCATCACAACCGTCGCCGTCTGCGATAGCTGCTCGCTCCGGTAGACCTCGAAGTCCTGTGCCGCGAGCCTGAGCGGTGGCCGCGTCCGCTCCCGCTGCAGCGAGTTCATGATCGTCTTCTGGAGGTGGATGTGCATCGGATCGCCGAAGGCGTATCGCTTGGTGTCGTCGCCTTGCTCTCCCGCGACGCCCGGGTCATGCGTCACGTGCTTGCCGGTTCCCTCAGCCCTTATCTGCGCGTAGACTTCGGCCAGCGCCTTCTCGCCGATCTTCCGGATGGCGCGCGGCGTGAGCTCCCAACTTCGTCCCTTCTGGCGGATGTAGCCCGCCTCCTCCAGGACCTCCAGGAAACGGCGAAGCTGGTCGAAGGACTCCTTCGCTTCCTCGCCGAGAAGCCTGCCGATCTGCTCCGGATCGACCTCGTTGATGTCGCCGCCGTATTCCACGCGCTCCAGCTGATGCTCAAGCTCATCCAGGCTCTGCATGTAGTCCATCAGGCGCATTGCCTCGGCAATGTCCAGTCCCTCTTCGCCGCGGAAGGGATACTGACTGCGCAGGCTGCGCATCGGGTAGATGAGCTCCAGGCCGCCCGCGAGCTCGTTCAACTCGGCGAGCAGGTCGGGGTCAGCGACCTTGGCGGAGAGGAGGTCCTGGAGTTGCTGGCGCATGTCCGGCGGCAGGCTGTCCAGCATACTCTGCATCTGGCCGATCTGCTGCTGCATCTGCGCGATCAGCTCCTCGAGGCTCTGCGGCGGGTTCGGCTCGAAGAGATCGCCGTGCTTCGCCATGAACTCGTCGAAGTCAGGCTCGTTTCCCGCGATCTTCTCGGAGAGCATCTGGTTCAGGTCTTTGACCATCTCCTTCAAGCGGGCCATCTGCTCCGGCGACATGTCGGAGATGCGCCGGTGTAGCTCCTTGAAAAAGGTATCGAGCATGGCCTTGCGGAGCATCTCCAACAACTCCTGGAACTTGTGCTGGGCTTCCGGGTCCATGAACTCGTAGTCCTGCAGGGCCTTCACCTGCCCGCCGACATCGGTCGGGAGCGCCTTCAGGTGCTCCTGCTTGCGCTCGATGATGCTCTTCAGCATCTCCGCAAACTGGCGCTCCGGCCCTTCTTCCCGCCCTTCTTCCTCGACGCCGCCGGCGCCCTCCTGCCGCGCAGTGACAGCCGGACCGGCCGCTATGACTTCATCAGGCGGGGACTCGCCGAGGAGTTCCTGCGCCTCCTCCAAGCGACGCCGCAGCGTGCTCTTCTCGATGCGCAGAATCTCGTCCAGTCGCTGCCGGATGTCTTCGATGACCGACGTCAAATCGTAGCGGTCGAGCATCTGACGCCGTCGCTGGCGGAGACGACGCAGCAACTCCTGGAGCCCCGCGAAGCGCTGTCCCTGCTCGTTCTGCAAACCCCTCTGGAGCAGGTTGCGCAATGCTTGCCGCAGGTCACCGAAGCTCATCAGGTCGTCGGTAACCGCGTGGAGCAAGCTATCGGCGTCCAGGGAGGGGACTTCCTGCGATCCGTCCCAGCGGGAGTAACGGTACTTCTGCATCCTAGCCTCGGTATTGAACGCGGCCGGACGTCTTCTCCTTGTTGAGGCGTTTGTTGAGGTGGAGACCTTCCAGCACAAACTCCACGGCCGAAGCCACAGCGGCGGGCTGCTCGCCGACTCTGAGACGCCCCACGGCGCGCTCCAGCCCCTCCACTTTGCGCAGCAGCGGAAGATAGCTGTCAGAGGGCGCGACGTCCGATGCTTCCGCAACCAGGCCGCTCTTGAAGCTCGCGACCACGTCGTCGAGGTCGCTTAAGGTGAAATGACGGTTGAAGACGGTCACGACCGCTCCGGCGATCAGCTTCTCGATTATCTGCCCCTCCCGACCTTCCTCCAGCGTCTCGAACTCTATCTTGCCGCTTATCGCCGGCAGCACGAAGGGCAGGTCGCTGATGCGCGGCACAACCGCCGTTTCGTCTAGCCGGATCGCGCGCCGGAAAGCGTTCGCCAGGATACTCTCGTAGCCCGTGATCGACGCCCGCACCGAAACGCCGGAACGCTGGTTGACGTCCGGGCTTCGGCGGGCGAATCGCGTGATCTCGGCGACTATCTCTTTCATGTACTGGGGCACGAACACGTCCTGACCGTCTTCCTGTACCCGGTACATCTCCTGCTCCATGATGCCGATTTCATCTTCGACGCTCTTCGGGTAGTGGGTGCGAATCTGAGCGCCGTAGCGGTCCTTCAGCGGCGTTATGATGCGACCGCGGTTCGTGTAGTCCTCCGGATTGGCGCTGGCGACGACGTAGACGTCCAGAGGCAGACGCACGCGATAACCGCGGATCTGGATGTCGCGCTCCTCCATGATATTCAGCAAGCCAACCTGGATCCGCTCCGCCAGGTCCGGCAGCTCGTTGATCGAGAAGATGCCGCGATTGCTCCTCGGCACGAGGCCGTAGTGAATCGCCATCTCGTCCGAAAGGTAGCGTCCCTCCGCCACCTTGATCGGATCGATCTCGCCGATAAGGTCGGAAATTGTGATATCAGGCGTCGCCAGCTTCTCGCCGTACCGCTGATCGGGCGTCAGCCAGGTGATCGCCAGGTCGTCGCCCTCCGCTTCGGCGCGTTCGAGGCAGCCCCGGCAGATCGGAGCGAAGGGGTTATCGTTTATCTCGCAACCTGCGACGGCGGGGACCGCATCATCGAGAAGACCGACCAACAGGCGAATGAGGCGCGACTTCGCCTGGCCTCTCTCACCCAGAAAGATAATGTCCTGCCCCGAGAGAATGGCGTTCTCCAGGTACGGTATCACCGTCTCCTCGAAACCGATGACGCTGGGGAAGAGCGTCTCCCTGTTGCGGATCTTCCGGATAAGGTTGCTGCGCATCTCTTCCCGCACCGGCCGCACGTGATAACCGGACGCCCGCAGCGCCCCTAGCGTCTCAGGTCTTGCATCGCTCACTTTCGTCTCCAAGAATCGTTCGATGACACGACAAGATCGGGCCTCGGAAGGTGCCCTCACCTCCCATTATAAGGCTCCCGGAGAAAGGAGGTACCCGCCCCCTCTCCCGACATTAGCATCCAACGAAGATAGTCCATAACGGGGGAAGAGCGCTAGACAGCCGGCAACCCCTCGGGCGGGAGCGATGAGGTCAGCAAAGCCGGAGACGCTTCGCGGCCGACCAGCTGCCGGGGAGGACAACGGTCACCGCGGCGATCTTGACCAGGTCGCCCGGAATGAACGGCAGCAGCCCCGATTGCAGGACAAAGCGCGGCCCCACGAAGAACGCCAGCCAGGGCAGCCCGAAAGCGTAGATCAGAACCTCGCCCAGCAGCAGCGGGACAACGATCCCGCCGCTCCGGTCCCAGCCGCGCTCGGCGCACCAACCGACGACAAACGCTGCCGCGGCAAAACCGAGCATGTAGCCGCCCGTCGCGCCGCTGACGACCCCCCAACCTCCGCTGCCACCGTTGAACACGGGCATGCCCCCCGCGCCCACAAGCCAGTAAGCAGCGACACTCGTTACCCCGAGCCGGCCCCCCAACGACGCGCCCAGAAAGAGAACAGCGAAGGTCTGGCCCGTAACCGGCACGGGCGTGAAGGGGAGCGGAAAGCAAAGCTGGGCGGACAGTGACAGCAGCGCGACGCCCGCGATCACGAGAACCGCCCGAGACGCGATCGTCTCGCGACGCACAAGGACAGTGGCGATAGTAGGCCTACGGACGCCCGCGTCCACGCGTGATCTCCGATCAAGGCGCGCCGCGCTAACCTGCAAGCTCAGAAAAGAACAGAGCCGGCGATACCGACTCAACATCGAATAGCCCGCCGGCTGGCCGGCGGCTTGTTAGTATCCCAGGTATGACCGGCGAACCGCTTCATCCTTGCGAAGATTCTCGCCGGTATCCTCCAGTACCACCCTTCCGATTTCGAGAACATAGCCGTAGTGGGCTATTCCCAAGGCCAGTCCCGCGTTCTGCTCGACCAGAAGAATCGTAATGCCATCATCGTCATTGAGCGTCTTGATGATTCCGAAGATGTCCTGCACAACAAGCGGGGCCAGCCCCAACGACGGTTCATCGAGCAGAAGAATTCGCGGGCGGGCCATCAATGCGCGGCCGATGGCAACCATCTGCTGTTCTCCGCCGCTCAGGGTGCCGGCCGCCTGCTTCTCACGTTCCTTGAGAACCGGGAAGTAGTGAAAGACCCGATCCATGTCTTGCCGGACCGCACGGCCCTCACGCCGAATGTAAGCCCCCAGACGGAGGTTCTCCATGACCGTGAGCTCGGGGAAGAGCTGTCTGCCCTCCGGTACCTGGGAGATACCCATCTGGACGATCTTCTCCGGCGAGAGCTTCTCTATGGAACGTCCCAAGAACCGAATGTGGCCCCTTACCGGGTGTACCAGGCCGGAAACCGTCCGCAGCGTCGTGCTCTTGCCCGCACCGTTCCCTCCCAGAAGAGCGATGATCTTGCCTTCCGGCACTTCCAGGGACACGCCGCGCAGGGCCATTATCGGCCCGTAGGCCGTGTAGAGGTCGCTGATTGTGAGCACGCTATTCCTTCCCGAGATACGCTTCGATTACCGCAGGGTCCTTCTGCACCTCCGCCGGCGTCGCCTCGGCGATCTTTCTGCCGAAGTCCAGAACACAGACCCTGTCGGAAACCTCCATCACAAGCGCCATGTGGTGCTCGACGAGCAGAATCGTCACACCCAAGTCGCTACGAATGGAGCGGATAAGGCGTCCCAGCGCCTGCATCTCCTCATGGCTCAGGCCGCTCGCGGGCTCGTCCAGCAGGACGAAGCGGGGGCGGGAAACCAGCGCGCGCGCCAGCTCAACCCGCTTCTGGACGGCGAAGGGAAGGCCGGACACAGGTGCATCGCGAAGCCCCTCGAACCCGAGCACCTTCAGCACGTCTTCGGCACGCTTGAGCGCAAACTGCTCCTCCCTCACGACCTGGGGCAGCCGGAACATGCAGTCGATAAGGTTACTCTTCATCAGCACGTGCTGGCCGACCAAGAGATTCTCCAATACGGACATCGTGGGGAAGAGAGCGAGATTCTGGAACGTGCGTGATATGCCTGCCCGGATGACTTTATACGCCGGCATCCTTAACAGGTCTTGCCCCTCGAAGTGTATGGAGCCGTGATCCGGATCGTAAACGCGGGTGATGCAGTTGAAGAGAGTGGTCTTGCCGGCGCCGTTGGGGCCTATCAGCCCCATTATCTCCCCTTCCTCCACACGGAAGGAGACACTATCCAGGGCAACTACGCCGCCGAAGTGAATCGAGAGGTCTCCGATTTCGAGCTGCGACATGATGTCAAGCCAATCCTAAGGCCGAACTCCGTACCAGCATAGAGCTTTGGCACCTAATACACGAAGGTGCGAGGCCAAAGCCCCGCGTCCGATTCTCCGGCCTCTTGGCGCGCCTGGAGGGATTCGAACCCCCGACCCTCGGTTCCGAAGACCGATGCTCTTTCCGCTGAGCTACAGGCGCAACTAGCTGCCATCCGTGCTGGCTGAGCCAGTCTATCACACCAAAACGCTCACCAACAACTCGCCACGGGCAAATGACGACACCGTCAAATCCCTGCGCCTACGGCGTCGGGGTCCCCGAGGGTTGCGTGGCAGCGGCCGAGCTGATGGACAGTTGAATCGTCCCCAGGGCGTAGGCAGGATCGTCGGCGAATGCCTGCGCACTGATAGCGCCGTTCCAGATTTCGGGCGTGAGTTCGTTCTTGAACGAAAGCACCGACGCCTCGCCCTGGGGAGGCTCATCTGTAACGACGAAGCCGGCGCTTGTCAATTCTGTTCTGTAGAAATCGATGACGTCCGTGAGCGTGGTCTCGGCAAGGAAAGAGATCTGCCACTCGCCGGCTCCCACGGACCGGCCCCACGCCGTACCCGTAATCGTCGCGTTGGGATACAGGGGCACCTGGCCAGGCCAACCGCGCGGCAAAGGCTTGCTGGGCTCCAGCTTGAAGGGCTCGCTGGTGGGAGCCTCAATCGCTTTCTGGATTGAAGTGAAGATCAGAGAACCGCTGTCGTCGTCGCCGGAGGATTGGATGACGACTGCGCCTGCCATATTGGAGTCGTTGATATTCACAAACTGAAGACCCGCCGTCTCGGCGGGGAAACTGGAGATCTGGATCTCCCAAGGATCCGTGTCAAGCGCCTGCTCGTAGAATGCATAGACCTTGTCCACCGGGTCACCCGTCTCCCGGAGAACACCCAGGCCTTCTGCCCCGCCGCTCGTCGTGATCGTAGACCCGATCAGCTTCGAGCCGGGATACTCCGGCAAACCGTCCGGCAGATCAGCCGGCGATTTGTCGATGAGGACCTCGTTCGTCGTGCCCGGACTCTGGCCGACCTGGAGGAGTTTCGCCACCGCCGACTCTGCCTCCTGGTTGGAACTGCCGCCGCCGCAGCCGAATGCCAGCGCAATTCCGGCCGCGAGCACGATTACCAGCAGACTCAGGAAAAGGAAGGCGCGAGGGCGACGAGACATTCGAGGGCTACGACTCGCGTTCGACGTCAAATCGGTTCTCCTGACGGGCCGCCCGGGATGGACGGATTTGGGGTGGACGGAGGGATTCGAACCCTCGATCTCCAGGGCCACAACCTGGCGCCTTAAACCGCTCGGCTACGCCCACCGCAGAAAAGCGCTACCTCTTGTTGGCTGCGGCGTCCCGTCCTCGCGACACCCGACCCTCGAACGAAGCTCCGGCGAGGCCAATAGCGGCAGAATAGCCTCCGCCGCCATCGGACGCCAGTTTATCATGCGGGAGATGCCGGATCAAGGAGCCCATAGCCGGGCGAAGAGACCCATGGACAATCCCTTCGAAGGAAAAAGGAACCTGAGGCGGAGATGCCTACGGTTTTCGGCGATTTTACCGATTCTTTACATGGCAGCCATAGGCAGACAACACCCGTAGGCGATGATGCGAGTGTACCTCCTACCAAACATTTGAAAGCCGCCTGTGGTATGAGGGTGCCAGAGGCGGTCTGGATTGGCGGAAGACGGTCCGGCTCCCCCGGCCGTCTTCTGCTCTATCCAAGCAGAAGAGAAATGAGGCGGGATTCCTCCCGCCTCATTGTCATGCTTAGCCCGCAACTCGACTCATGCGCCGACAGCATCCGCCACGTCCGATAGTCCCAGCTCCACCAGCTTGGCGCGAGTGGGCTTGCACGTCGCCGCATCCCAGCCACACGCTTCGAGGTACTCCCGCTCCAGCGTCTTGACGTCGAGCTTGACGCCTGCATGCGGCCCTTCGCTCATAGGCGGGTCGCCGACGAGCCGCGCCGGTATCTTGCGACGCATCGGGTTGTTCCCTTCGCGCACCTCGAATGCCATGCGCAGGTTCGCGATCCTCTCGCCCACACGCCTCACCTCCTCCAGCGTCATGTCCCAGCCCGTCGTGGCGTTGATCCACTCATGGATGTGGTCGTTCGGACCGCACATCGTGACGAAAAAGCAGAGACCGCAGCTGTTGACGACGTGCAAGTACTCCGCCGCGCCCTTGTGGAACGGGCCGCGTCCACTTGCCTCCGCCCTATCCGCGACGCGCGTCCCGGCGTTCCAGCCCGGGCGAGGGTTCGACTCCCACTGGGTGTGACGCGCCGGCGTCGGGTCAAGCTTGTAGGTGATGTAGAAATCAGGGTCAAGCTTGGGGTCGTGCATCGGCAGCTCCTCGCCGCCGATCTCCATCGCGAAGGGCTCGCTGGCGGGCCCGATCTTCGCGGCCGCCTTCCGGATGCCGTCGGCGAGCACGTCGCCGAAGCCCTCGCGCCTGACGATCTTCTCCAGCATCTCGATGATCGCCGCCGTGTTGCCCCAGCGCAGCGCGATGCCATCGGTGTCTTCCTTCGTTATGACCCCGTTCTCGTAACATTCGACGGCAAAGGCGATGACGGCGCCGGCAGCGATGGTGTCCAGCCCATAAGCGTTGCACAGGTGGTTCAAGTAGGTCAGCGAGTCCAGATCGCTGTTGAGCACTAGCCCGCCAAAGCTGGTCATCGTCTCGTACTCGGCGCGATGCGTGTGTCGCGGGAAGGGGTACTTCGGGTTGTCGGAGTCCTTGCTCTCGGCCCCACAGGAAACAGGGCAGTGCCAGCAGCCGTAGGGCCGGTCCATCTTCGCCGCGTAAGCAGCGCCAGCGAGGCCGGCGCTCTCCGGGAAGTCCGTCGCGCCCACGCCGCCCCAGTTCTTGATCGGCGCGTCGCCGGATATCGCCGAGCTGGCCGCGATGCCCGGGGTCCCCACAGTATGGAAGAAGTCAACCAGCGGCTTGACGAAAGCGTCGAGCGCGGCCCCTACCTTCTCCTGGACCTCCTTGTCCCGAGCCAGTATCGCGGCGCGTGAGGAGACCACCGCGACCGCCTTCAGCTTCTTAGATCCCATCACCGCGCCCAGTCCGCTACGCGCCGCAACGCGCCCGCGATCGTTGCACACGCCTGCCATCAGCGACAGCTTCTCACCGGCAGGCCCGATGCAGGCGACGCTCGTCTTCTTGCCGTGTCGCTCCTTGAGCTTCGCCTCCGTCTCGATAGCATCGAGGCCCCAGAGATCAGAGGCATCGCGCAACTCGGCCTTGTCGTCGTCGATGAAGAGGTACACCGGCTTGCCTGAGATCCCGCTCACGAGCACGCCGTCCCAACCAGCGTTCTTCAGCCAGGGGCCGAAGTCGCCGCCGCCGTTGGCGTCGCCCCAGCCGCCGGTCTTCGGCGACTTGGCGACAACTTGGAAGCGGCTGCCGAAGAAGGGCGTGCCGCTGAGGAGGCCGGGCATCACCCCGAGAATGTTCTCCGGCCCCAAAGGGTCTGCCCCCTTGGGAACCCGATCGAACAGGAGCCGCGACCCGGCGCCGTAACCGCCGAAGTAGCTTCGGTAGAAGTCAGTCGAAAACTCCTCGGCGATGAGCTCCCCGCTGTTCAAATTCACGTTCAGCATCCTGCCGTTGAAGGCGCATTCACCGTTGCTCATGAAGACCCCCTTCTTGGACAATAATGTGACGCTTCCCGGCTCAAATCTGACCAGCCCAGATCGCCCGGGCCTGTTCAATGTTACCCCCCATCCTATCATGCGGAGGTGACAGTAGTAGAGAGAGGTAACGGCCGGCGAAACCTGGTCGCACGTGAAACCCTATCGCCTGTCGGCTGTCAGGACCGCTCGGACGCGCCACCACGGCTTGTATGGTATCATTCGGTAAAGACCCTAAGGGTTGAGCCTAGGGCCACATCAGAATAGACTACGACTTGTCCATCATGCAAAAAGTACCAGAGGCTGGCATGGCAGTTCTGGGAAGGATCCTCTCCGAGGCGCGGACCTCCCGAGGGCTGACCCTCGACGACGTTGAACGTGATACTCGCATCGCCCGGCGCTACTTGGAGGCGCTGGAGCGCGACGAGTTCGACGCTCTCCCCGCTCCCGTCTACTGCCGCGCCTTCCTGAGGACATACGCCCAGTTCCTCGGAATAGACCCCGGCGAGATACTGCGCTTCTACCCGGAAAAGGGCCGCCAGACAGCCGAGCTTGCCCCCCTGCCGCAGGTCACAAAATCGCCGCCGCCGGCACTCTCACTCAACTGGATAGTGGCAGGCGGCGTCATCCTCGTCTTCCTTCTGGCCGGCGCCCTGATCTATCGAATGAGCTCCGGAGGAGAGCCGGGACCGTCCGCAGACGTCGGCGTGTCCGCGCAGGCTACGCAGCCGGTGGGCGAAGGCGCCGAGCAGCTGAACCCCAACGCCGTCCTGCAACCGACGGTCGAGCCAACTCAACAGCAGTCGGTCCAGGCAGAAGACGTCACCGTACCGGACGTGAACGAAGCCATGGGCATGGACGCGCTCGTGAAAGTCAAGGGCGCCGGACTGACGTACGTCGTCGTTCGCGTCTACGATGATGAAGTGCCCGAGGGCTTCGTCATCAGCCAGAGCCCCTCGCCCAACAGCACGGCGCGGGCGGGCGAGCCGGTCACCCTCGTCATCAGCCGCGGCTCCCGCCCGTAGAGCAGGCCCCCGATCCTCCCAGGACCCGCATCCGAATGTCCTACCACTTGCTGACGCTTGGCTGTCCCAAGAATATCGCCGACTCCGCGAAGCTGGACCGGCTGCTCTGCGAAGCAGGCCATGGCCCGCGGCCGGCTCGACACGCCGATGTGCTCATCGTCAACACCTGCGCGTTCATCGACCAGGCGAAGGAGGAGTCGATAAACGCGATCCTGAAGCTCGCGCTCAAGAAACGCAGCGGCCAAGAGCTGGTGGTGATCGGCTGCCTTCCCCAGTTGTACCGGAGGGAGCTTCTGACGGAGGTCCCCGAGATCGACCACGTCTTCGGCGTGGAGTCTTGGGAGAAGGTCGCGGCCCTCGCGGGCGCCGCCGACGACGCGGCGCCTGCCCCTCAGGACCGACCGCATCGAGTGAGCGCCTACCTGAAGATCGCCGACGGCTGCAACGCCCGCTGCAGCTTCTGCATCATCCCCAGGATCAAGGGCCGCCTGCACAGCCTCCCACCGGACGCCGTCGTCGAGGAGGCAAAGCGATTGGAGGCGGAAGGAGCGCGGGAGCTCGTTCTGGTCGCGCAGGACACGACCGCCTACGGCCGCGACCTCGGGATGGCCGACGGACTGGCTTCGCTGCTGGAACGGATGGCCGGCGAGTTGCCCGGGGTCTCGTGGCTTCGAGTCATGTACGCGTACCCGGGCCGCCTCTCGCAGCGGCTGTTGCGCACGATGGCCGACACCCCCAAGGTCTGCAAGTACCTCGACATCCCCCTCCAGCACATCAGTCCGGCCGTCCTCCAGCGCATGCGCCGCCCCCACCACCCCACACAAACTCGTCGCATGATCGAGCGACTGCGCGAGACCATGCCGGACGTCGCGCTGCGCACGACATTCCTCGTCGGTTTCCCCGGTGAGACGGAGCAGGACTTCCAGGAGCTTCTGTCATTCATCCGCGAGACGAAATTCGATCACGTCGGCGCGTTCATGTTCTCGCCGCAGGACACGACCGCGGCGGCCCGCATGCCGGGACAGGTCCCCGAGCGAGTGAAGCGACGTCGCTACCGCGAGCTCATGCGCGCCGCGCGGGAGACATCGCTGGAGCGTAACCAGGCGTGGATCGGGAGGGAGACGACTGTCCTCGTGGAGTCCGAGCCCCAACCGAGCGGGAGCGGCCGGGCTATGTTCGTCGGGCGCTCCTACCGGGACGCGCCGGAGGTCGACGGGCTCGTCCTCTGCAAGGGGCGCGCGCAGGCGGGCGAGATGAGACGAGTGCGGATCACTGACGTCCTGCCGTACGATCTGCTCGCCGAGCCGGTCCTAACCGCCGCCGGGCCCCACTAGACCTGCAACAGCTCCACTTCCCAGTCGAGCACCTCCGCATCCAGCCGGCTGTCGCGAATAAAGCCCACCACCTTCGCAAGCATCTCGCTGGCGTGGTTGTTGCTGTTCGAGACGCAGCTAATGCCCAGCGAAGCTATCTGCCAGCTCTCCAGGTTGTCGATCTCCGCGATCGACACGTTGTAGCGATTGCGGATGCGGGCCGTGAGAGACTTGACGACCTGCCTCTTCCCCTTGAGCGACTCGTTCTCCGGCAGACGCAGCGTCACCCGACACGCGCCGACCATCATCGCGACGCTTCCCCGTCCTGCCCGTCTTCTTCTTCCGGTAGCGGCGGCAGGTCTCCCGGCCTCTCCAGGCCAAAGTGCTCCAGGAAGCGGACCGTCGTGCCCAGGAGCACGGGCCGTCCGGGTGTGTGCGCCCGTCCCACCTCTTCGATCAGGTCACGCGCCAGCAGTGTGGCAACGGCCCCGTCCGAGTTGACGCCGCGGACCGCTTCGATGCCCGCGCGCGTTATCGGCTGCCTGTAAGCGACAATCGCCAGCGTCTCCAGGCCCGCCGTGGAAAGCCGCTGGTGGTGGTCCATGTTCAGGAAGTTCTCGACGTAGCGGGCCGACTCCGGCGCCGTCGCCATCTGCACGAGGTCACCGCTCCTCTGGATCCGGACGCCCCTTTGCCGGCACTCCTCGGTCAGGGAGTCGAGCGCAGTCTCGATTTCCTCCACTTTCAGATGCAGGCTATGCGCCAGCACCGCCAATTCGACGGGCTCCTGCGCGACGAACAGGATGCTTTCCAGCGTCGCTCTCACCTTGTCCGGAACCGGACGGCGTATCCTTGCCATTACCTACTACTCACTCCCGTTTGCCTTGGATTCTGGAGGCGGCTCCCCAGGAGACGGCGGGGACTCCCCTTCCGGCGCCTTCCTTGTCTGGCCCTCATCGGCGCCCTTCACCACCCGCACGCCGCGTGAGCGCTTCCCTTCAGCGGCGCCGGAGGCCGGACGCGCCTTGACGGTCGCTGACCCGTACGAATAGTACAGATGCAGGCGCGGCGGCCTGGCCAGAGCCACGCTCATCTGCTGCGTTGTGACCTCCTGCGTCACCCGCGAGACCTCGCTGGCGACCGCCGACAGATCACATTCGGGGTTCACCATCACCTGGAGGTCGACCTCCACCGCCTTGTTCCTGCCGGCCACCTTCGCGCGGGCGGTTTCGACCTCGGGCAGCCCCGTGACGATGTGCTCCAGCCGCCGCGCCACCGCATTTGTCGAAAGGACAGCGCTGCCCGTCTCTACGTCTCGCACCGCTACCGTCCGCTGTCTCCGTGGCGCCAGTTCGAGGACTAGAAGCGACAGGCCGACAAGAGTGACGAAGGCGGCCCCCAGTGTAATGATCACCCTGGTCCCGTTGGTCTCGCGATCATTCAAATACGTGACGAAGCTGCCGAGCCTGTGGATAGTCTCGTCGCTGTATGCCCACGCCAGCACGATGGCCATCAACGCGAACAAGATGAGCACGACTATGCCGACAACGACGATGAGACGGTTGACCAAGTTCATCGGACCCTCCTAGCTCGTCTCGAGCGAAGGCTGGAGCTCGCCCCGGAAGCCGCTGCCCTGCCGCCTTTCGAGCCGCACCATCGCGAGTCGATTCTCAAGCGGCCGCTCACTGGCCGTCAGCACGCGAATGTAGTTCCCCGTTAACCCTTCCCACGCGCCTTCCTCGTTGCCGCGCGCCTCCCTTTCCCAGAGAACGCTGGCCACGCTGCCCTGGAACCGCGCCAGAAAACGATCGCGAAGCTCCTCCCCCAAACCAAGCGTCTCCTGCACCCGCGCCCGCTTCGTCGCCGCGCTCACCTGGTCCGGCATCTTCGCCGCCAGAGTGCCCGGCCGCGCCGAGAACGGGAAGACGTGGAGAGCGGCAAAACCGGCCTCCTGACAGAACCGGCGCGTCGCCGCGAAGTCGGCGTCCGTCTCACCCGGGAACCCAACGAGGACATCCGTCGTGACAGCGGCGTCAGGCAGACGCTCCCTGATCGCTTCCAGTGCCGCCGCAAATTCGCCGGTCGTGTAGCGACGGCGCATGCGGGCAAGGACAGCGTCGCTGCCGCTCTGCAGGGCGATGTGAAAGTGCTGGCACAATCGCCGGTCTTCCCAGAGACCGAGCAGCGCGGGACTCATCTCCTGCGGCTGCAAAGACGACAGGCGGATTCGCGGGATCGACGTCTCGTACAGCACGAGCCTGAGCAGACCAGCGAGGTCTTCGCCCCCGACGCAATCGCGTCCGTAGCCGCCCGGTTGCGTGCCCGTCAGCACGACCTCCTTGACATCATCCGCCTCCGCCCGCTTCAGTGTCCTGAGGATGTCGACGGCAAGCACGCTTTGCCCGCGCCCGCGCGTCCGCGGGACGACGCAGAAGGCGCAGACATCACTGCAGCCCTCCTGGATCTTGACGAAGGAGCGCGTGCGAAGCCGGCCCGACACAGGGGGCGCGCTTGCGTGTGTTATCCTTCGAAGCAACACGCCCGCCGCCTGCTGCTTTTCCGAGTTACCGAGGACAACGTCCGCGCCGAGTCGCGAGAGCGACGCCGCGGCAGCCGTCTCCGCACAGCAGCCGGTCACGATGATGCGGGCATCCGGTGACAATCGCCGGGCGAAGCGCACAAGGTGCCGCGCCTTCCGCTCGGCGACGTGGGTGACAGCGCAGGTGTTGATGACGAAGGCATCCGCCGGACCGGCGCGGTCCGTGACGCGACAGCCCGCGGCTGAAAGCTCCCCCGCGATCGCTTCCGATTCCGCCTGGTTCAGCTTGCAGCCGATCGTCAGGACAGCGACCCTCAGCGGCGGCGACGATACCCGCCGGGCAATCCGTTCGTGAAAAACGACTTCCGTAGCCACGCCTTCATCATACCCGATGGCGAAGGTGTGTCAACGCGCGCGGGGCCGTCTTGGGCGGCTGTCCCGTGAGGGCCAGAAGTCAGCAGCCGCAGCGCGTGAAGCCGCAAATGGGGCACCGGATGCAGCCTTCCCCGTGCACCAAAGGCCCGCCGCAGTCCGGACATCGGGAGTAGCGAGAACGCTTTCGTTTCATCTCCTTCACCTCCGCGATAGCACATGTGTTCTCTCGGTCTGATGATAATAGCATATGTGTTCTGCTGTCAAGTACCCCCATCCCTATTGCCGGTCGTCGCGATCTCGGAATATCATCAGTTACGGCAGGGGGCCGAGCGTGCAGATTCTCGTCTGTCCACAGGAGTTCAAGGGAAGCCTCACCGCGCGTGAAGCCGCCGACGCAATCGCCCGCGGCCTGCGTCGCGCCCTGCCCCGGGCGGACATCGACGTCGCGCCAATGGCCGACGGCGGCCCGGGGACCGTCGAGGCGGTGCTCTCGTCGGCCAGCGGACATCGAGAGAAAGCGACAGTTCAGGACCCGCTGGGACGCCCCGTAGAAGCCTACTGGGCCCTCCTCGACGACGGCCCCACCGCCCTCATCGAGATGGCGGCCGCGTCCGGGTTGGTGCTGCTCAAGCCGGAGGAGCGTGACCCGCGCCGCGCCGGCACCTACGGGACCGGCCGGCTCATCCGCGCGGCCCTGGACGCGGGCAGCCGCCGTCTCATCGTCGGTGTCGGCGGCAGCGCGACCAACGACGGCGGCGCCGGCATGGCGCAGGCGCTCGGCGCACGCCTGCTCGACGCGGAGGGACAGGACCTGCCGCCGGGAGGCGCCGCGCTGGTCAGACTCGATCGGATCGACGTCTCGGGAATTGACCCCCGTCTCATTGACTGCGAAGTGACAGCCGCGACGGACGCCCTCAACCCCCTGTGCGGACCTTCAGGCGCCAGCGCTGTCTACGGTCCCCAGAAGGGAGCGACACCGGAAGCCGTCACGGAGTTGGATGCAGCGCTCCGACACTACGCGGACGTCGTGCGCCGCGACCTGGGCATCGACATCGCTTCCATTCCCGGCGCGGGCGCGGCCGGCGGTATGGGCGGCGGTCTCGTCGCCTTCCTCAAGGCGCGCATCGAGTCCGGAGCAGAGCTTGTCGCCGCCGCCATGGCGCTGCAGCAGCGAATCGCCGCCGCGGACGTCGTCTTCACCGGCGAGGGGCGGCTGGACGCGCAGACCGCCTACGGCAAGTCCGTTTCGATTGTCGCCCACCTGGCGAAGGAGCTCGACCGCCCCGTGATCGCCCTGGCCGGGAGCATCGTCGCAGACGGTTCAGCCATGAGGTCTTCCGGCATCGACGCGGCGCTTCCAATCGCCACAGGGCCGGCGACGGAAAGCGAGATGTGCAGCCGGGCCGCGCCTCTACTGTCCGATGCGGCGGAGCGGGCAATCCGGCTACTACTCGTCGGGAAGTCGCTCGCCCTCTGATTCGGGCTGCGCCGCCTCCTCCGCGGCCACCGGCTCCTCCGGCAGCATTCGCGGGTAGTTCAGCAGCAGCAGTATCAGCAGGACTATCGCCGCCGCGATGGGCAGCACGAGCCCGCTCCAACCCAGGTCATCCCTCGCGCCGTGAAACACGCCCGTGCAAATCACCACCAACTGCTCGATAACGCCTAGCCAGAGGATGAAGCGGTAGCGCGCAGGATTCAGCGCCGCGATCAGATAGAGGGCGCCCGTCACGAAGAGCGCGCCGCTGAAGGCCCTCCCCGCCAGAATGCCCGACGGATCGGCGGAGTCCTTCAGCGAGAAGAGGAAGCTGTTGAAGATCAGCTGGGCGGCGCCGCCGAGCAAGTCCCAGCCGGCCATGACCAGGAAGATAAGACGCAACGTGCCGGTGGGAACAAGTCTCTTCTGGAAGTCTGCCAAGGTCCCTCTCCCCCTTTCAAGCGACACTCACTTCGATTTCCAGGTCGCCTGCGCCGGAGTCAGTCGAGGCCGAGCTCGACCAGCTTCTCCTCCGAGAGGCCGAAGAAGTGGGCAATTTCGTGGAGAACGGTCTTGCGGACCTCGCTTACCAGGTCCGAGTCATCGCGGAAGTCCCTCTCCAGGGGCTCCCGGAAGAGGGTTATCTTGTCCGGCAGCTCGAAGCCGTGGCCACCCGTTCTCTCGCTCAGCGGGATACCTTCGTACAGGCCGTAGAGACGGTCGCCCATCTTCGCGCCGCCAGCGCGATGATCGGACGGGCCGGGGCGCCTCTTGACGACGATGTCGACGTTGGCCAATCGCTCCTTGAACGGCTCAGGGACCTCTTCCAGGGCACGCAAGACGAGTCTATTGAAGCGGTGCGCTCTCATCATCGACGCCCGTTGGCGACTGGGGATACGGATGCGGAGCTACGCCCCGGGCTTCCGCGGTTGATCCTGACTGAAGCACTCCCAGAGCGCCTGGTAGCCCTTGCCCAGAATGGCGTTCCTGATCTCCCCCCGCTCCAGCACAAGCAGTTCTCGAAAGACATCCTCGCAGAGTTGCGCCGCACCCGGGCTGCCGGAGTCTATGATGCGACGCACGATTGCCGGCCAGACACCGGAGGTCGTCAGACTCTCGATGTGCTTGGGCCACCAGACAGAGCAGATCTTCTCGGGGATACGGAAGCGGGGACGAAGCTGTTTCAGGCTACGGAAACGTTCTTCAGCGGTCTTCACCGGCGGCACCAGCTTCAACATGGGGCCGTCCACGGAGGTGAAGCGGGTATCGATTAGCAGTCGCTCACTCAGGACGACGAACCTGAGCGTCAGCACTTCCGCCGACTCGACGGTCTGAACTATCTCGTCGACGTTCAGCTCATAGTCGTTGTCCATGACCTCTCCCGGTGAAGTACGCCGCCCTAAGAGCCTCATTGATTGTAGCACCGGCTGAACCCCCGCTCAAGGCCCTGCGGACTGTCCAGGACGTTCTTCAGCCCGCGCGCCGCCTGACGAGCGCTCCCTCCAGCCGGTTGTGAGCCCCCGTCCAAACTGCTAGAATCGATACTCACCCCTCCTGATACGACAGTCCCCGGAGGTTGGGATGCAATCGGGGGAAAACCGGTCCTCGCAGCGCCCGGTGGACACAACGCCGGGGCGACCGGCGCGACGCCACACGCCGTTGTCTCCCTCGCCGGGCGGACATCGATGAGCTACGTCGCCGCTTTCGAGACGCTCGAAGCCGCGCGTGCCGACTGGCTGGCGCTTCTCGCGCCGCCGAAAGCGCGGCGGGCCTTCCAACACCCGCGCTGGCAGCAGGTCTGGCTCGAAGAGTTCAACCGGCAGGCAGATGCGCGATTCCTGACAGTGCGCGACGGCGACCGGCTTGCCGCACTGGCGTCGCTCGTCGTCACCGAAGAGCGCGTCTCTTTCCTCGGCGACCACAACATCTGCGACTACATGGACTTCCTCCTGGCGCCGGGAAAGGAGGAGGACGTCCTCTCCGCGATAATCGACGCACTGCTGGCCGACGGGCGGCAAGAATTCGAGTTCTGGGGCCTGCGAGCCGATTCGCCGACGCTGGCGTTGCTCCCGCGGCTGGCCGAAAAGCGTGGCCTCGCGATCCGCATCGAGGACGAGGCGGTCTGCCCGCAGTTCGAGTTGCCGCCGACGTGGGACGGCTACCTGGAGCTGCTCGGTGGGAAGAACCGCCACGAGCTGCGTCGAAAGATGCGCCGCCTCGAGAAGACCGCGGGTGAGATGACGCTGCGCGTGCTCTGCTCGCCGGCGGACGTTGAGGAAGGGATGAACGATTTCCTTCGCCTCATGACGCTCAAGTCCGACAAGGCGCAGTTCATGACGCCGGAGATGGAGCGCTTCTTCCGCCGCGTCGGCGTCGCCCTGGCCGAAGAAGGGCTCGCGGGCCTGTACATGTTCGAGCTCGACGGCCGTCGAGTCGCATCGATCTTCTGCTTCGAGGACAAGGACGAGGCACTGCTCTACAATAGCGGCTACGACCCACAGTACGCCTACCTTTCCATCGGCCTGCTTTCTAAGGCCGCCTGCCTGCGACACGCAATCGAGGACGGCAGGCGCCGGCTCGACTTTCTTCGAGGCAACGAGCCGTACAAGTACGATCTGGGTGGAAAAGACCTCCATGTATATCGCTGCCTTATCAAGAAAGCCTGAATCAGGCTAGAATAGAGGCAGAGGAAAACACAGTGCAGCGAATCGCCGTCATCAGCGCGCACACCTCGCCGCTGGCGCCTCTCGGCTACAAAGAG
>DATLAX010000170.1:0-22087 GCA_035527215.1 Dehalococcoidia bacterium | reverse complement strand
TGTAAGTCACCTGGAAGCCCACATCTACGCCAACTGGCTGGAAGTGGAAGGCGCGGCCGCGCCGCCGCGCTTCCCCCTGCTCGTCCTCATCGTGTCGGGCGGCCACAGCGACCTGCTGGTGATGGAGGAACACGGCCGCTACCGCCTGCTGGGCAGCACGCGCGACGACGCCGCCGGCGAGGCCTTTGACAAGGTGGGGCGCCTGCTCGGCCTCGGCTTCCCCGGCGGGCCTGCCGTCGAGCGCGCCGCGCGGGGCGTGGCGGTGGACGCGGGCTTGAGGCGTCGTCTGCCGGGGGTGGTGCTGCGCGGCACGTACGATTTCAGCTTCAGCGGCCTGAAGACGGCGGTGCTGCGACTGGTGCGGGAGTACGGGGAGGAAGCGCCGAAGGCGGAGATCGCGGCCGCGTTCCAGACGGCGGTGGTCGAGGTGCTCGTCGCCAAGACCGTCCGCGCCGCCCGCGAAGAGAGGGTTGGCGAGATACTGCTGTCGGGCGGAGTCGCGGCCAATCTGCTGGTCAGAGAAACGCTCACCAAGCGCGCGCCGGTGCCGGTGCGCCTGCCGCCGCCGGCCCTCTGCACTGACAACGCCGCGATGGTCGCCGCCTGCGGCTACTTCCGCTTCCGCCGCGGCGAGCGCGCGGGGCTGGAGCAGGACGCGCTCAGCGGTCTGGGCCTTCCCCGGTAGCAGTCGAGCCGCCTTGGTCGTGGCCCGCCAGCGCTCTGACTTTCTCTTCGACAACGTCGCGGGGGACGGCGCGCAGCAGCAATGCCGACACTAGCAGCACGACCACCAGATCGTCGAGGTAGCCGACGACCGGTATGAAGTCGGGGATGAAGTCGAAGGGCATCGCCAGATAGAGCGCCAGCGCCGGCAGCAGCGCCTTGGCCCATAGAGGCACTCGCCTATCACGGAAGAGACGCTAGGTCAGAATGGCCTTCTCCCGCAGCGGCAGGGCGGCGATGCTGCGGGCCAGCGGATCGTCACGCAGCCGTCGCAGAGGGTGTCGCAGGATCAGGGCCAGTCCCGCCAGCAACAGCGCCGCCAGCCCCAGCCCTGCCAGCAACCATCCCCACCAGGGCATCGACGTTTCTCCCGCTTCATACGCCGTGCACGCCGGGGAGAGGACAGACGGCGCACTCGCCGGCGGCGCAGTAGTGGTTGTAGAGGTAGAGCCGTCCCTGCTGACGGCAGGCGCCCCCCGCTTTTTCGGGGCACGAGGGATGCAGCACGCTCTCCAGGAAGCGGGTGCCGCCGTAGGACCCGGGCGAGGGAAGGCGGAGGAAGAGGGCAAGCGCCCGCTGTGAGAGCGCGTCGAGGCCGCGCGCGTCGCCGAAAGCAGCCGCGAGGGGCAGGACGGCGTTGATCAGGAGCTCCAGCGCTCTGCCCCTGCCGATGAGGGCGCCATACGGACGCTGCCCGCCACCGCTGAGGTCGTGGTGGCTCCGCCAGAAGCCCTCGGCGGGGACCTGCCAGTCGGCAAGAAGGCGCGACAGCGAGGCGTCCTCGCTATCTTCCAGGCCGCGCAGGCCGGCTACGGGGCTGGGCCAGCGCGAGAGAAGACGGGCGAAGCCGGCCAGGCGCCGCGCGGGATGATTGTCCGGTCGCAGGCCGCCGAGTTGCCACAGCTCCTGCGGCACCTGTGGCATTCGTTCTCTTGCCCAGCGCCTCTCCAGAGCCGATACGTAGGGCGCCGCCGCGACGGGGAGTCGGCGCTGGTTGGGGAGGAGGCCGGCGCCGCCCAGGAGCAGCGCTTCGACGGCGGTGACGTTCTCGCGGTCCAGGACGCGGCGCAGGCGCTCGTAGGGCAGGATGCGGGCCAGATGGGCGAACGCATCCTGGTTCCGGCTGTAGCCAAGCGTCCGCAGCATTCCTTCGTAGAGGACCTGGTTGGCGCCCTGGCGGCGCAGGGCGGCGGCGAAACGCGCCTGTTTCTGGCGGAAACGCATCTGGCCCAGGCGGCCCAGCAGCTCCCGGACCTCCGGCCAGCCGCCGCAGGCGACGGCGCTCCGGCACGGCTCAGACCAGGATGAGGGCTGCGCCAGCCAGAGGCGTAGCTGCTCCGCCCGGCGGGCTACCCAGGGCGCGAGGGCGACGACGGCGACGCGGCGGCCGCAACGCAGCAGCGTCTGTCCGCCGGTGTCGTCGTGGAAGACGACGTGGAGCACGACGTTGTCGTAGCGCGGGTCCCGGTGGTGGCCGTGAGCGATGAAGGCGCTCGAACGGACGTGCAGCTCAATGTCTCCCTTCAGCAGCCGCCCGCGCTCGTCGGCGATGATGGCGCCGGTGAAATCAGGACCGGCGGCGAGATTGCGGCGTCCCCGGTGGACGGCCTGGAGGGCCTCTCCCCGGCGCGTTCGCAGAGCTTCGCGGGGAAAGCGCTGTCCCTCCCAGAGCCGCACGAGCTCCTCTTCGTGGAGCTGCGGCGCGGCCGTCGCCGGGAACTCGATGAGGAGCGCTCCCGCTCTGGTCTCCTCGGTCTCTTGCGGCTCGTCCGCGCCCTCGTACTGTGCCCGGCTCTCCCTCAGGGCTATCGGCATTGTCGTGTTAGCCTTCGTTCTCCTCGCGGTCTGCCTCCGGAGCGGCCGCGTACACGAAGTCCGCCCTCTCCGCGACCAGCGACAGCAGCCGCGCCGAGGCGCCTCGCGGCTGGTACTGGCCGGTCTCCCACTCGCTGATCGTCTGCTGGCGGGTGCCCAATTCCTGGGACATCTGCTCCTGCGTCAGCGCCAGGTGGGAGCGCAGGGCTTGGATCCGGCGCGCGTCCCAGGCGACCTTGTGTTTCTTCCTCTCCACCATGCCGTCAGCTTACACTGTAACGTGTAGGCAAGTCAAGAAACAAGCCGGCAAAGAGAGTATGCCCCGAGCAGCAGTTTTCCGCCGGTCGGACGACTTGTGCACTCGTTCAGAGACATTGGTGACACCGGGAATGGTGTCGCTATGCGAATCATCAACGCGATGGCTCCCGGAGCGCGAAGGCTTGCCCGCCACGGGACGGAGTTCTCCAGGGAGGCTACGGCCGCGTGGAGCGAGCGCATAGGACTCACAGGGAGGAGTCCTACGAGGTGGCCGATCCGGGTTGGACGGTTGCAGAGATACGACCACATCTCCCGGCCTGGGAGCGGATCTACAACAGGGTGCGGTCTCATCAAGCGTTGGGATACAAGACCCCCCGGCAGGTGGTCCGTGAACATCGACGGCGACGTACGGCATAGTGTCACCGATGTACTGAACGAGTACAAAACCTTGACAAGCCCTTTGCCGCATGCTACCCTGTGTCTTGGCCTAATCCGCGTCAGGCGGAACGGGGGAACCAATAGCGACATGGGGTGTATCCCGCGAAAGCGGGAAGGGCAGTCTCTTTCAGCCCCAACCCGACAGCTAACCTCGTAGGCCACTGAAAGAGGGCTGGTTCCTGACGGGAAAGGCCGGAGCCTCAGTCCTCCGGCTATTTTTTACGCTCGTCCCGGCCCGCTCGGTTTGGTCCGGTGTCTGTATCGCTAGGCGGCGATACCGCTCCCGCGACATACGGAAGGAGGCCGACGTGAAAACCGGGGACATCCTGAGCACATATCCTTCGCATACCGCACCCTCTAGCCCGCTCATCGTGGCCAGTAACAGGGGGCCCATCGAGCACTGCCGTGACGAGAGCGGCGCCCTGGTGCGCCGTCCCACCGGCGGCGGTGTCGCGATCGCCCTCTCCTCCATGATGAGCCGCCAGGACCTCGTCTGGATAGCGGGGGCGGTGAGCGAGGAGGACCGCGAGTTCGCGTCGCACGGTCTTCGCCGCTTCTCACTCGACAACGGGCACCGGCTGCGCTTCGTCGATGCTTCTCCACACTCGTACGACCTCTTCTACGGCACCTTCAGCAACCCCGTGCTCTGGTTCCTCCAGCACTCCCTGTGGCACCTGCTGGAAGGACGTCCCAACCTTGAGCGCGATATCGTCCGCTCATGGGAAGAGGGCTATCTGCCCGTGAACCAGGCCTTCGCCGACGCCGTCGACGAGGAGATAGGCCGTCTGAACGGCACTCCCCGCGTCATGCTCCACGACTATCACCTCTACGTGGCGCCGCTGTTCATCAGAGGCCGGCACCCGAACGTGTTGCTGCAGCATTTCACGCACATTCCCTGGCCCGGCCCTTACGCCTGGAGCGTCCTGCCTCGGTCAATCGTGGAATCGATCTGCGAAGGCATGCTGGCGAACGATAGCGTCTCCTTCCAGACCGAGCAATCGAAGCGGGACTTCATCTTCACCTGTCTCTCCTACCTCCCCGAGGCAACGGCTGACCTGGGAGAGACCGCCATCCGCTATCGCGGCCGGTCGATCCGCGTCTTCGCCAACCCGATATCAGTAGACGTATTCGACTTGCGGCGGCAGCTCACATCGCCGGAGGTGAGTTTGCATTGCGAGGCGCTGGCAGACCGCCAGGACCTTGCCACCATCGTCCGTGTCGACAGACTTGATCCGGCCAAGAACGTCCTCGGTGGGTTTCAGGCATTCGACTTGCTCCTGGAGCGTCACCCGGAATGGGCCGGCAAGGTACGCCTCCTCGCCTTCCTCGTGCCGTCGCGCGACAGTATTCCCGAGTACCGGCGGTACAAGGAAGAGGTATTCTCGCTTGTCGACGAGATCAACAGGCGCTACGGCAGCGACGGCTGGCAGCCGGTGTCGATCTTCTACGAGCAGAACCGGCCGCAGGCGCTCGCCGGCCTCAGTCTGTACGACGTGCTCATCGCCAACTCGCTGGCGGACGGGATGAACCTCGTAGTCAAGGAGGGTCCCATCCTCAACCAGCGCGACGGTGTCGTCGTGCTTTCGACCGGCGTGGGCGCGCACCAGGAGCTGGGGAAGGCGGCGCTTTCCGTTGAGCCGCAGGACATCGACGGCACAGCGGAAGCGATACATCGCGCCCTCCTGATGAGCGCGGACGAGCGTCGTGAACGGGCGCAGGCGCTGCGCCGCGCAATCGCCGGCCACGACATCAACTCCTGGCTCGATGTGCAGATGTCCGCCTTTGGAGAGGGCGAGGAGGCGCTGTTCGACCGTTCTCTCTATCGCCGGGAGCCGGCTTCGCTCATAGCCCGCGGAGTCCCTTGACAGCCAAACAGCCTGTGACTAGAATACTTGGTGGGCGGCGCCTCCTGAGTGCCGCTCATCCCTTATGGGAGCGATGTCGAAATACATATTCGTTACGGGCGGAGTCGTTAGCTCCGTCGGTAAGGGAATAACGACGGCGGCTATCGGCCGCATCCTCAAGAGCCGCAATATCTCCGTCTCCATCCAGAAACTGGACCCGTACCTCAACGTCGACCCGGGCACCATGTCTCCCTATCAGCACGGAGAGGTGTTCGTCACGAACGACGGCGCCGAGACGGACCTCGACCTCGGCCACTACGAGCGCTTCATCGACGAGAACCTCACCGGCATGAGTTCGGTCACGACCGGGCAGATATACCAGGCCGTCATCCAGAAGGAGCGCCGCGGCGACTTCCTTGGCGGCACGATCCAGGCTATTCCGCACATCACGGGCGAGATCAAGAGCCGCATCCGCGAGGTCGCGCGGACGAGCGGCGCCGACGTCGTAATCGTCGAGGTCGGCGGCACCGTCGGTGACATCGAGGGCCAGCCGTTCCTGGAGGCGATCCGCCAGATGCGCAACGAGGAGGCACGCGACGACCTCCTGGCTATCCACGTGACCCTGCTGCCGTACATCGGCTCGACGGGCGAGATCAAGACGAAGCCTACACAGCACAGCGTTCGCGAGTTGCGCAGCGCCGGCGTACAGCCGGACGTCATCATCTGCCGCAGCGACTTCGCTGTCTCCCAGGACATCAAGGACAAGATCTCCCTCTTCTGCGACGTCGAGAAGCGGGGCGTCATACCGCTTCGGACGATGTCCAGCATCTACCAGGTGCCGACGGTTCTCGAAGAGGCGGGCCTCGGCGACCTGATCATCGAGCGTCTGTCGCTTCCCGCCGCCTCGCGCGACCTCAGCGAGTGGCGGCAGCTCGTAGATCGGCTCCTGCACCCATCGGGAAGGGTCACGATCGCCATCGTCGGCAAGTACATCGAACTGCCGGACGCCTACCTCTCCGTCAGGGAGTCGCTGATTCACGCGGCGATCCACCACGACGTCGGTGTCGACGTCGAGTGGGTGCACTCGCAGACGCTGGAGGCGGTCGGCGGTGATGCGGCATTGCAGCATGTGCACGGCGTCGTCGTGCCGGGGGGATTCGGCGAGCGGGGCATCGAGGGGAAGATCAAAGCCGCGCGCTACGCCCGCGAGCAGGGGATACCCTACCTGGGGCTGTGTTTGGGGATGCAGGTGATGGTGGTGGAGATGGCGCGCAAAGCCTTCGGCGACGACAGCCCCAACTCGACGGAGTTCGACCCCAACACGCCCTACCCGGTGATAAGCCTGCTCGAAGAGCAACAGGGGGTCAGCCAGATGGGCGGCACAATGCGCCTCGGCGCCTACCCCTGCCGTCTCGTTCCCGGGACGAAGGCGTGGGATGCCTATGGCACCGACGAGGTGAAGGAACGCCACCGCCATCGCTATGAGTTCAACATGGCGTTCCGTGAGCCGCTGACACAGGCGGGCCTCGTCGCCAGTGGACTCTCGCCCGACGGGACTCTCGTGGAGATCAGCGAGGTTGCCGATCATCCATTCATGGTCGGTGCGCAGTTCCACCCCGAATTCCGGTCTCGTCCGGACCGCCCACACCCACTCTTCCGCGACTTCATGCAGGCGGCGAAAGAGCGCGCATTTGTGGCGGAAGAGGCGCTGGTCGGCGCGCGGCCTGCCGGTGACGCCGCGCTCGGGACTTCGGAATCAGAGACGCCAGAGCACTAAGCGGCCCTTTTCGTTCCAGCACCCGCTTGCGGAAGTAGGCATCGAACGATTTCTCGGCGGTGCGCACGAATACACGAAAGTGAAGGCATAAAAGCAGAATTGCTTGAAAACAAGAAGGGGATGCTGTACTATAAAGGCGGCCACGAAGACCACTGCTTTGTTCCCTCCCATATTCCCTTGACAATCCCTAAGCACAAGTCTAGGCCGAGGTTGGACTATGAAGGCAGCAGGCGAACTGAATATTGCTGAGCTAGAGGCGAGGACCCGCGAGGACCTGATGGAGATCGCCAAGGAACTCGGCATCTCCGGCTACAGCGCACTCAAGAAGCAAGACCTCATCTTTCGACTGCTCCAGGCGCAGACGGAACGAGAAGGCAACATCTTCAGCGGCGGTATCCTCGAGACCGTCGACGATGGCTACGGCTTCCTCCGCGGCGAGAGCCTTCTCCCGACGCTGAACGACGTCTACGTATCGCAGTCGCAGATACGACGCTTCGCGCTGCGCACCGGCGACTACGTGACGGGCCAGGTGCGTCCCCCCAAGGACAGCGAGCGATACTACGGGCTTCTGCGCGTGGAAGCTGTGAACGGCCTCGACCCGGAGGTCGCGAAGGGCCGTCCCTACTTCGAGAGCCTGACCGCCATCTTCCCCAACCGCCAGTTCAACCTGGAGACGACGCCGGACAAGCTGTCGGCACGCGTCATAAACCTGATTGCGCCAATCGGCCGGGGACAGCGCGGCATGATCGTCTCGCCGCCGAAGGCAGGCAAGACGTTCCTGTTGAAGGCGATCGCCAACGGCATCACCGCCAACTACAGCGACGTGCACCTGATGGTGCTCCTCATCGGGGAGCGGCCGGAGGAAGTCACCGACATGCGGCGCTCCGTCCGTGGCGAGGTGATAGCCTCCACCTTCGACGAGCCGGTCGAAGACCACACCCGCGTCGGCGATATGGGGCTTGAGAGGGCGAAGAGGCTCGTGGAAAGCGGCACCGACGTCGTCGTGCTGCTCGACAGCATCACTCGCCTCACGCGCGCCTACAACCTGGCAATGCCCACCAGCGGCCGCACGCTCTCCGGCGGCATCGACCCGATAGCCCTGCACCCACCGAAGCGCTTCTTCGGCGCCGCGCGCAACACCGAGGAGACCGGCAGCCTCACCATCATCGGCACCTGCCTGGTCGACACCGGCAGCCGCATGGATGAGGTGATCTACGAGGAGTTCAAGGGCACGGGCAACATGGAGATCCACCTCGACCGTCGCCTGGCTGAGCGTCGCGTCTGGCCCGCCATCGACGTCCACCGCAGCGGCACGCGGCGCGAGGAACTGCTGCTGGACGAGGAGACGCTGCGCCGGGTCTGGCTGGTGAGGCGCATGACGGCGATGATCAGTCAGAATGCGCCCAACCCCACCGAGGCGACTGAGAGGCTCCTGGAGAGGCTTGCACGGACCCCCAGCAATGCGGACTTCTTGGCCACGCTGAAGCAGGAAGTATAGCCCCAGCCCCTTCGATTTCCATTAGACGTTCGACCCGGCGCTGCCCTCGCCCGGCGGAGAAAACGGCCGGGGCGAAGCCGTATCCAGGCCGTCTGCAATTGGGGAAAGGCTCGGATCGCGCCCTTTGACCCCTTGACAACACGTCACGGAGTCTGCTAAGGTCTCGGGGATGTTGCGTAGGCCGGGTGGAGGAGGCAAACACCTGAGTTTGGCCACCAAGTAGGAGGCGAGGAGCATTAGAGGCGCGCTCAGCCCGCGAACTCCTGGTCCGAGAAGTCGGATAGGGTCGCGACCAGAAACCTTGGGACGACAGCTCCCCACCGCTGCCGGGTTCCGCAGGAAGTACAGGCCTTGTACCCACCTTTTTATCCTGGCCTTGGCCTCTGTATCTTTGCTCTCCACCGTCTTTTTCACCGGACGTCTTGATCTGACCGCAGGGAAGGTCTCTTCCCCCGTACGCCAGCTTGCCGTTGCCGGTGTAGTCGCCGCCGTCGCGCCGCAGGAAGACGCTGTGCTTCAGGCGTCCGTGTTGCCCGAGACTCTGATCACGGCGCAGTCAACGGAAACGCCGCTGCCCCTGGCGCTGCTGTCGACGGCGCCCGTGCCGTCGGCCGGCGAGATGATGATGGCGGCAAGCGTACCATCGACGCCGGTGCCTACACCGTCGCCGCCGGTCTACATCATCTACACGGTCCAGGACGGCGATACGGTTGACGGTCTTGCGGCACGCTACGGAATTTCACCGGAGTCCATCATCTGGAACAACCTCGACCTTGAGAACGCCGATGTACTCTCGGTCGGGCAGTTCCTGCGACTGCCGATGAGCGACGGCATCATCTACGAGGTAAGGATGGGGGACACGGTCAGCGACCTGGCGGCCAAGTTCAGCGTGGACATGGAATCGATAGTCGGCTTCGCCGGCAATCACCTGGCGAGCGCGGACGGCATCGCGGAGAACCAGGTAATCTTCGTGCCCAACGGCACGCTGCCGCCTCCGCCTCCCGCGGCGACCCCAGAGCCTCCCGCGGCGCCGTCGCTCCCGAGCAGCCCGCCGGCGGCAGCGCCTGCCGCGCCCGGTCCGCCCTCATCGAGCGGGTTGATATGGCCCGCGTACGGGCCGGTCTCCAGCTACTTCAGTTCGTCGCATCCGCTGGGCATCGACATCGACCAGTACAATAGCCCGGGCGGGCCGATAGTGGCCTCCGCGTCTGGAGTCGTCACCTTCGCTGGTGGGAGCTCCTGCTGCTCCTACGGCCTGTACGTCGTCGTCAACCATCAGAACGGCTTCGAGACACTCTATGCCCACATGGCGTCGTTCACGGTCAGTCAGGGCGAGTACGTTAACCAGGGAGACGTCATCGGCTACGTGGGACTGACCGGCTACACGACGGGCTACCACCTGCACTTCGAGGTGCACCTGAACGGTGCCGTTGTGAACCCGCTGAACTATCTCCCGTAGACGACGTAGCTTCGGACGGCGCGGGCGGCCTGTAGCCGCCCTTTTTGATGTCCGACGGACGAAGACGGGCTAGCGCTTGTAGTCCAGGAGGACGACCTCCGGCTCGTGGGGGAGCGAAGAGCGATTGACGGACAGGCGCGGCAGCGGTTCCACGGCTGGAGCGCCGGTCTCGCGGAGGAAACGGTCTACGGGGTCGAGCTTTGCGGTGGCGGCAGGTGTGGCGTAGTTCATGGGGATGATCAGTTTCGGTTCCAGGAGGCTTATCGTCTCCTGGGCCTGGGTGGCGTCGAGGGCGCCGCCGCCGCCGACGGGTACCAGGAGCAGGTCGACGCCGCTCATCTCTTCGACCTCATCCGACGTCGGCACATGGCTGAGGCGCCCCAGGTGACAGATGCGCAGGTTCTCCGTCTCGATAACGTAGGCGGTATTCTTGAACGTCTGCCGGTCGTCGGACACGCGGTCGGTGGATATGCCGGTGATAAGCACGTGCGCGCTCTCGTACTCGCCGGGCCCCCAGGCGACGAGCCGCGAGCCGCTGACGGCGGCGAGGTTGCTGTTCTCAGGGTGATCGGCGCTGACGGTGACGATGTCGGCCGCGACTTTGCCGATGGCGTAGCCGCTGCTCTTGGGGCAGGGATCGGTTATGATAGTCGCTTCGCGGCTGCGGATGCGAAAGCAGAAACTTCCGAGCCAAGTGATTTCCATCGCCAGGAGTATAGCACGGCCGGTGGGAATCGGTCAGCAGCACGGCGCAACCACTGGTCTGGCGAGACAGGCATCGCCACTTGACAGGTCGCCGGAGCCGATGGTTAACTGAATTCTGGGGCCGCGATCAGGATGGCGTATTCCCGCATCATACCTACCGTGCGCTACCTCTCATCGCTTATGGGCCGGCTGGTCGCGCAGGGCTAGCGAGCGGCCCGAAGGGGCAAGGATGTCCGAGCAAGAGCAAGACAAAGAGCATCCATCTGTCGACAAGCGCAGCTCGATCGGCGGCAAGCGCCACGGCGAGCATCGCCGGACCGCGCCCGCCGAGGACGTGGAGATGCTGAAGGCGCAGCTCGAAGAGGAAAAGAAGAAGGCGGAGACCTACCTGGCGAACTGGCAGCGCGCCGCCGCCGATTTCCAGAACTATAAGCGTCGTACGGAGCAGGAGCGACAGGAGGTGGCGCTGCTGGCGAACGCGGCGCTCGTCATCAACATCCTGCCCATCCTCGACGACCTGGAGCGCGCCCTCCGCAACGTGGACGCCCATCTTGCCGGACTGACGTGGGTCGATGGCATCCGTCTCATCTACCGCAAGCTGCAGGCGATCCTGGAAGCGAGCGGCGTGAAGGAGATCAAGACGGAGGGCCAGGACTTCGACCCGCGCTACCACGAGGCGACGATGTCCGGCGAGGGGGAGGAAGGGAAGGTGGTGGCGGAGGTGCAGCGCGGCTACATGCTCGGCGACCGCGTGCTGCGCCCGGCGATGGTCGTCGTCGGCCGCGGTGAGAAGAAGGAAGAGAACGCGTAGGGGCCTGCCCCTACAACAGGGAACAGAAATCGCCTAACTGGAGGAACCTACCATGGCGAAGGTAATCGGAATAGACCTCGGGACCACCAATAGCTGCGTCGGCGTCATCGAGGCCGGCGAGCCCACCGTTATCCCTAACAGCGAGGGCGGACGCACTACGCCGTCCGTCGTCGCCGTCAGCAAGACGGGGGAGCGACTGACCGGCACCGTCGCCAAGCGGCAGGCCATCACCAACTCCGACAACACCGTCTACTCGATCAAGCGCCTCATGGGGCGCAAGTTCGACGACTCGGAGGTCGAGCGCGATAAGACGCTGCTCGCCTACAAGATCGCGCAGGGGCCCAACAACGATGCCCACGTCGCGATGGGCGGCCGCGACTACTCGCCGGCGGAGATCTCCGCCATGATCCTCCAGAAGCTGAAGGCGGACGCCGAGGCGTATCTCGGCGACACGGTCACGGAGGCGGTCATAACGGTGCCCGCCTACTTCAACGACAGCCAGCGCCAGGCGACGAAGGACGCCGGCAAGATCGCCGGTCTCGAAGTGCTGCGCATCATCAACGAGCCGACGGCCGCCTCGCTGGCCTACGGGCTGGAGAAGAAGGCGGAGGAGACCATCGCCGTCTATGACCTCGGCGGCGGCACCTTCGACATCTCGATCCTCGAGCTCGGCGAGGGCACCTTCCAGGTGAAGTCGACTTCCGGCAACACCCACCTCGGCGGCGACGACTTCGACCAGCGCATCATCGACTGGCTCTGCGACGAGTTCCGGCGCGACCAGGGCATCGACCTGAAGCAGGACCGCATGGCGCTGCAACGTCTGAAAGAGGCCGGCGAGAAGGCGAAGTGCGAGCTTTCCACCGTCATCCAGACGGAGGTGAACCTGCCGTTCGTCACCGCCGACGCCGCCGGGCCGAAGCATATGAACATCACCCTCACGCGCTCGAAGCTGGAGCAACTCGTCGGCGACCTGGTCGAGAGCACGCTGGGGCCGTGCAAGCAGGCGCTTTCCGACGCCGGCATCACGGCGGCGCAGGTCAACGAGGTCGTGCTCGTCGGCGGGCAGACGCGCATGCCGATGGTCCAGGACACGGTGCGCCAGTTCTTCGGCAAGGAGGCGCACAAGGGAGTCAACCCGGACGAGGTCGTCGCCATCGGCGCCGCGATCCAGGCGGGCGTGCTCAAGGGCGAAGTCCACGACGTGCTGCTGCTCGACGTGACGCCGCTTACGCTCGGCATCGAAACGCTTGGCGGCGTGATGACCCCCCTCATCTCCCGCAACACGACGGTCCCGACCAGCAAGAGCCAGACGTTCAGCACCGCCGCTGACAACCAGCCGAGCGTCGAGATCCACGTGCTTCAGGGGGAGCGCGCCATGGCGCAGGACGGCAAGTCGCTGGGGCGTTTCATGCTGGACGGCATCCTGCCGGCGCCGCGCGGCGTCCCGCAGATCGACGTGACGTTCGACATCGACGCCAACGGTATCCTGAACGTGTCGGCGCGCGACAAGGCGACGGGCCACGAGCAGAAGATAACGATTACGGCCGGCTCCGGCCTCAGCAAGGACGAGGTCGAGAAGCTCCAGCGCGAGGCGGAAACGCACGCCGAGGAGGACCGGCGCCGTCGCGAGGAGATCGAGACGCGCAACATGGCCGATAGCATGGCCTACAACGCCGAGAAGATCCTGCGCGACCAGGCCGACAAGGTGCCCGACGACATCAAGGGCGAGGTCGAAGGGAAGATCGCGGCCCTGCGGAGCGCGTTGACTTCGGCCGGCGTCGACCAGATACGCACGGCTATGAACGAGCTATCGGAGTCGATGCAGAAGATCGGCGCGGCGGCGTACGGTCAGGGCGGCGCGGAGCCACCGCCGGGCGGCGAAGGCGGAGAGGGCGGCGAGGGTGGCGAGGGACAGGCGCCGCCGGAAGAGGGCACCGTCGAAGGCGAGTACCGCGAGGTGTAGGCGATACAGAAGCGATAATCTGCTGGAGTGGAGCGGGCAATCGGCCCGCTCCATTTCTACTTGCGTCGGCAGGGAGCGCAGAGGCGCTCCTCTGCTGGGGGGCCTGGGGGATGTGCCCCCAGAGAAGCAAACGTACCGCGGGCGGGTGGGTGGGAAGATGGACGCGAATGTTGCGACGAGCGGCAGCGCCCGGATGGCGCGAAAACGCTGCCCCCATTTCGAACCTCAGCTAGCCGAGTAGCACATCGCGCCGGCTGCGCGTGAAAGCCAGAGCCGAATCTGCTATCATAAGTTGATCAGCTTCACTTTCGATTGGATTGCGCTTGCCAAATGGCCACTAAACTCGACTACTATGACCTCCTCGGCGTCGCCCGTAACGCAAGCCAGGACGAAATAAAGCGCTCTTTCCGCCGCCTGGCGATGAAGCACCACCCCGATAAGAACCGGGAGCCGGGCGCAGAGGAGCGGTTCAAGGAGATCAACGAGGCGTACGAGGTGCTCTCCGACCCGGAGAAGCGCTCCATGTACGATCGCTTCGGGCACGCGGGCGCGGAGAGCCCCTTCGCGCGCACCTTCGAAGGCTTCGACATCGGCGGCTTCGGCGATATCTTCGACGCCTTCTTCGGCGGCGCCGGCCGGCGTCGACAGCCACAGCGCGGCCCCGACCTCCACTACCGCCTGACGCTCACGTTCGAAGAGGCGGTCTTCGGCGCAAAGAAGGAGGTCGAGCTCAGCCGCAGCGAACCCTGCTCCGTCTGCAACGGCCTGCGCGGCGAGCCGGGCACCGAGCCGCGAAAGTGCCCCGTCTGCAACGGCAGCGGCGAAATTCGACGCGCCCAGCGAAGCATCTTCGGGCAGTTCATCAACGTCGCCACCTGCGACCGTTGCGGCGGCGAGGGCCGCATCATCGATAAGCCGTGCCATGAATGTCGCGGCAGCGGGCGAGAGATGCGCGAGCGCAAGCTTGAAGTGCGGATACCGGCGGGAGTCGAGGAAGGCTCACAGATCCGCATCAGCGGCGAGGGCGAGATGGGCCTGTACGGCGGCGGACGCGGGAACCTTTATATCATGCTCTCCGTGGAAGAGCACTCGCTTTTCCGGCGCGACGGCGACGACATCGTGCTCGAAGTCGACAGCAGCTTTGCGCAGGCGGCGCTCGGCGACGAGTTGCAGATCCCGACGCTGGACGGCGACAAGCCGCTGAAGATACCCTCCGGCACCCAGTCCGGACAGCTCTTCGTTCTGAAGAAGCACGGCGTTCCGCACGTGCGCGGCGGCGGTCGCGGCGACATGATCGTTCAGGTGAACGTGGTAACTCCCCGGCGCCTCACGGACGAGCAGAAGCGTCTACTCAAGGAGCTCGACGAATCGCTGCGCGCCGACGGGCGCGGCTCCGACGGCAAAGGGTTCATCGGCAAGGTGAAGGAGACGTTCGGCGGCTGAGCCCGACGGACGACCGGCAACATCCCCCGTTGAAGGCATCGACTTTGGACTGGCTCGAGATTACCGTCGTCGCCGCAGCGGCCGATGAGGAAGCCGTAAGCGACGTCCTGCGCGCTTATGCCGGCGGCGTTGCCATCGAGGGGGGCGAGGGCGCGCCGGGTGGCCGCGGTGGTCGCCTCCTCTCGCTGAAAGCCTATCTGCCGCGCGATGCCCGCCTTCCCTCTCGGCGGCGTGCCCTTCGACGGGCGCTGTCGCGAATCGAGATGTCACAGCCGCTGGCTATCGCCCCCAGCCGCACGGTCCGCGAAGAAGACTGGGCGAACGCCTGGAAGAAGCACTTCCGTGTCGAGCGCGTGGGCCGGCTGGTGATACGCCCGCGCTGGCGACGGTACGCCGCGAAAGACGGCGAGTCTGTCATCACGCTTGACCCCGGCATGGCGTTCGGCACCGGCCAGCACCCGACGACCCGCATGTGCCTGCTGGCGCTTCAGGAACGCCTTCCCGCGAAGGTGCGTATCCTCGACCTGGGCGCCGGCTCCGGCATCCTGGCGATTGCCGCCGTCCTCCTGGGCGCGGCGGAGGTCATCGCGCTGGACACCGACCCCCTGGCGGTCGACATAGCGAAGGAGAACGTCGCCGCGAACGGCGTCGAGGCGAAGGTGAACGTGGGGGAGGGGAGCCTGGGCGCTGCCTGGCCTTTCGATGGCGCGTGGCAGCGGCGATTCGACTGCGTCGTCGCCAATATCAGCAGCGCGACGATTATCGAGCTGTCCGGCGACCTCGTCGGTGCGCTGAGAAGCGGTGGCCTGGGAATCGCCGGCGGCATCAGCGAGGAGCGCGTCGACGACTGCTGGCGTGCGCTGGAGGAGGTGGGGGCGCGGGTCATCGACGTCATGGCCGAAGGGGAATGGCGCACGCTGCTATTCGAGGTGACGTGAGTGGACAGGTTCTTCGTATCTCCGCAGGAATTGGAGGGTGACGAGGCAGTGCTGGGCCGCGAGCTCTCGCACAGGCTGCGGCACGTCTTGCGGCTGCGTCCCGGCGCCAGGGTCATCCTTGTCGATGGGCACGGTGGCGAGTACGAAGTGGAGTTGACTGACGTGAGCAGCCCGGCCGTACGGGCGGCCATATTATCGCGACGGGAGGGGCTTCCCGAGCCTGACGCCCGCGTTGTCCTGTACCAGTCGATCATCAAGGGCGACCGCTTCGACTGGGTGATGGAGAAGGGCACGGAGATCGGCGTGGCGAAGTTTGTGCCGCTGCTGAGCCGTCGCAGCGTCGTGCGTCCCCGGCCGGGGCGCCTGGAACGAAGGGAGCGCTGGCTGCGGATCATCACGGAGGCCGCCGAGCAGTGTGGACGCTCTCATCTTCCCGAGCTCGCGCCTCCTGCTTCGCTCAACGAAGCGGTGGAATCGGCCGAGGGGTTGCGCCTGCTCCCCTGGGAGGGGGAAAACGAGGCGACGTTGCGCCGCTTGCTGCGAAGCAGTCTGGCGAATGAGAAGACGCCGGTGGTCAGCATCTTCGTCGGGCCGGAGGGCGGCTTCGCGCGGCAGGAGGTCGACCGCGCCGTCGAGCTGGGGGCACGCATCGTCTCTCTCGGGCCGCGCACTCTCCGGTCGGAGACGGCGGGGATAGTGGCCGCTGCGGCCGTCCTCTACGAGCTGGGTGAGCTAGGCGCGTAGGCGGTCCCTTAAGGCCCCATCGCCTGTAGCGTCCATGGCACGGGGTCGACTGCGAGGCCGCGCACGACGATCTCCCAATGCAGGTGCGGTCCCGTCGCCATGCCTGTGCTGCCGATGAGGCCCACGAGGTCGCCTTTGTTCACCATCTGTCCCACCTGCACGCTGACCGCCGAGAGGTGGTTGTAGCCGCTGAACACGCCGTCGCCGTGGTCGATGACGACGCTGTTGCCGCGAACCGGGCCCGACGTCACCTGCGCCACGCGTCCGCTGTTCGCCGCCGCGACCGGAACGCCCTCGTCCACCGCCAGGTCGATGCCGCCGTGGAAGCTGCTCACCGGTCCCCCGTTGTAGCTGCGACGGATACCGTAGGGGCTCACTATGACCTGCGCGACGGGCCAGATGAACGGGCCTGACCAGAGCTTTTGGGCCGTGAACTGCGCAAGAACGGCGAATCTCGCGTCGCTCTCCTGCTGCACCAACGTGGGATCGAGTGAGTTGTTGACCTCAGGGGGGAGGTCGATGTTCTCGACCGGGAATCCCATGTCGACGACGGTCACCTGGGTCACCCGCTCTTCCAGGAGGCCGCCGCTCGTATCGAACAGTTGCACAGAGATCGTATGCGCGCCCGGTCCGGCGTCTCCCGCCGCGCCGATGACGCCCCAGAACGAGTCGCCGTCCGCGATCAGGGGATAGCTCCGCCCGTCGCAGAAGGCGGTTGCGCTGGCGGCGTACTGGCGCGACAGCGTTACCGTTGTCGTCTCGCCCTGGCCGATCACAGCCGACGATAGCTGTATCTGCGGCGCATCGACGGGCGCGATCGCGGGAGCGGGCGTTTCGGCGATTGCTTGTCCGGTAGGTGTGACCGCCGGTGGCTCCGCCACAGTCGTCGGCTCGGGCGTAGAGGTGGAGGCAGGCGCGCTGGTGGCCGTGGCGGCCGCGGTCGCTCTGGCCGTGCGGGTGGCGGTGGCGGCGGGTGTGGCCGCTTCCTCCTTCGATCCGGAAGAGCAGGCAAGCAGCGTCAGCGCCAGCGCGACGGCGCCCGTGAGGAGCCAGCCGCGAAGCAGGCTTCTTGGCGCGAGAGGCAGGCGGCGGGAAGTCATACCGTCATCTTACAGGATGGGCAAAGGGCTGGCCATACGGGCCAGCGACGCGGCGTTCAGGGATTGTCCGGCCGCGGCAGACGGTCGGCGGCGGGCGGCAGCGCCGGGAAGGGGGCGTGGGGCTCCGTCTGGTACCAGTACGCTGTGCTGGAGTAGTCGTTGCTCAGGCTGTTGGCGTGCCCGTGCTCGATGGTGACCCGGATCGACTTCTCGAACATCACCGGGTCTTCGATGTGGAAGCGGTAGAGCGAGCTCTTGCCCTTCCACGGCCAATCATCGGTGCCGCTGTAGACGGTGACGCCGTGGTAGGGCGCGCAGAACTCCGACCGGGGGGAGAACGCCGTGTTGAAGTAGTCCTCCGTTCCCGTGCCGTGCAGAGACGGCGGCCAGACCTCGCCGTCGATGAAGATCATGTCGTCGCCCTCGCCGTACCAGTCGTTCGGCTGGCGTGAGAAGCAGTCGATGTTGAGGTTGCAGCCGACGTAGTGGCCGCGGCCTTGGGCCTCCAGGATGACGTAGTTCTCTTTTCCATCGAGGTTCGGCGTCGACCAGACCTTCTTGCGCAGCTCGCCGAACTGGCCGGCCACGATGTTGTCGTCGTAGCGGCCCTCAGCCCAACCCCGCGTCGGGTTCTCGCGGCGCCACTGGGCGTGGAAGCGTCCCAGCCCATCATCGATGCGGTCGTGTTCCTCATAGTCGACGTAGGAGTAGAAGATCATCGCCGCGTCGGACTCATTGGCGACTTCGATGCGGGCACGGGACGCGAAGGGCATGGGGAAGAAGCAGTTGAAGCCGCGGCCGTCTTGCGCGCTCATGCTCAGGGGCAGCGACCAGAAGTCCTTGACGATGCCGTGTCCGATGCCGAAGAAGTCGCCGATGGGGGCCTCGACGCAGGGGGTCGACGCACCGTCCCAAGACGCTCGCAGGACGGTGGTGCGGGCGTAGAACGGGTTATCGCGCGTGGCCATCGTGCACCAGATGTGACGGATAACGCCGGCGCCGGTGATGTCGCAGAGGGTGGCCTTCTCTCCCGACTTGAGAACGACAAAGTCGGCATTACCACCATGCGTGTCCCAGCTTGACACGCGCCGTCGCTTGCCGTTGCGCAGCCGCGCCAAGTCTCCCAGAGATGTGCCGAGGAGTATGGGCCCTATTCCTCTCCCTGCCTTACGGCTTTGGCGTCATCCAGTTCTCTATGTTCAGGTACCCCCAGGCGCCGACGCCTATGTTCGGCACCACGCCGTGCACCCAGTCCTTGAACGCCGCCCAGGCGGTTGGGATGTAGGTGTTTATCTGCGGGCCGTGCTCCTTGAGCATGTCGCGCTGCGCGTCGAGGATGAGCTGGCGCCGCTTGTCGTTGTCGAACTCCGCCCGCTCCTTCTCTATCCAGGCGTCGATTGCGGGGTTGCTGTAGCCGGAGAAGGAGAAGCCGGCCTGGCCCTTGCTGTAGTACGCGCAGAGCGGCCTGTCCGGTTCGACGTACGGCAGGTTGTAGTACATCGTCCCCTGGAAGTTGCGCCCGTAGAGGTGCTGTGCCAGGTAGGTGCCCAGCTCCTTGGGTATGATGTTCATGTTGATGTTGACCTTCGCCAGTTGGTCCTTCAGGACGGTGGCGAACTTCTGCATATCAGTGACGTTCTCCAGGTATCCGTCGAAGTTGAGTCCATCGTCGAAGCCCGCGGCGGAAAGCAGTTGCTTGGCCTTGGTGAGGTCGACCTTGTAGAAGTCGCGCAGCTCGTCCTGGGGCAGCGTGTACTGCGTCAGGCTGGCCGGGACCGGGCCCGTGTACTGGCCCTCGCCGAATGCCATCTTCTCGATGAGGTCGCTGCGGTCGACTGCGAGGTCAATTGCCTCCCAGGTGCGCGGGTCCATGAAGGGGTCCTGGTCGACGCGCAGGAGGAGAGTGTGGCGCCAGTAGTTCGGCACTTCGGGGACGACCACGTGCGGGAGGCCCTGAAGCCTTTCCACCTTCAGCTTGTCCAGCGCGACGGTGGTGTAGTCGTGCTGGCCGGTCTCGAAGGCCTGAAGGCAGGTTGAGGGGTCGAGGACGATCTGCCATTCGATGTTGTCCAGGTAGGGGCGCCCAGCCATGAAGTAGTCCGGGTTCTTGTGCGATCGCACCTTTTCCGCTCTCACGAACTCGGTGAGAATGTAGGGCCCGCAGCCGATGGGGTTGCTCTTCAGGTCGCCGAACTTCTCGACGGCCTCATGAGGAACGATGGGATAGCTGGGGTTGCTCAACTCGTCGATTGCGGGTCTGTAGGGCTGCTTGGTTGTCAGCTTGTAAGTGAGCGGATCGACCGCCTCAAAGCCGGCGGTGAAGTCTCTCAGGAGCTGCTTATCGTTTTGCGATACGGGGTCGTCGCGCCTGCGCGTCATGCTGTAGACGACGTCGTCGGCGGTGACGACGCGGCCGTTGACGGGGTCGACATTGTGGAACTTGATGCCGGGCTTGAGCGTCCAAATGTAGGTCAAATCGTCCGGCTGTTCGAACTTGTCGGCCATCTGGAGCATCATTTCCTGAGTCTTCACGTTGATATGGAACAGGAAACCGTTGAACTGGCTCGCGCACCAGTAGTTAGTGACGCCTTCCTGCTCGTCGAGGTCGCCGGGGTCTGAGTTGAGGCCGTAAACGAGCGTGCCGCCCGGCTGGGGTGTCCCTTCTGCCAGGGGCGTGCTCGCGGGTTCACCGTCGTCGCCGCCGCCGCCGCAACCGGCGAGCGCCAGTGCGCTGGCGCCGAGCCCGGCCGCGCCGGCCGCGAGAGCTTTCCTTCGAGAGACACGCTGAGCCGATAGCCTTTGCCAGTATCCGGTCATGCTTTCCTCCTCATTCCGTGCTCTTGCGACGCTGCGCTGATGGCGCTTGCAGCGGGCGATCCGGGACTTCACTTTCTTGCGGACAGTCTACTACTCGCGGACGCTTCGTGGAATGCCTGGGGATGAGAATCTGCCGAAACTCTATCGGGGAGCGTCTCTTGCTGGCATCCATGCTGCAAGAGGTGTGTGGCGCGGGCACCGGGTCCGCGGCGCTGTTGGGCAGAAGCGACGGAGGACGGACTGTCTACGGATGGCGAATCGGTGGCGGTCTCGTAGTTCCGGGGTGGGCGACGGACTGCCCTGAGCGCGCTCGCCGCGCCCTCGGCTTGGTGCCTGGCGACCTCACGGACCACCGCTATTCGTTGCGGCGCCTTCTTCGAACGGCGACCGTCAGCCCGAGGGTCGCGGCAGCGGCCAAGGTGGCCACCCCAGCGCAATATGTCCAGAACGTCGGACCGCTTTCGCCGCCTGTCCCTGTCCCGGGGGCAATGATGTTCGGGCCGACTCCCCCGGATGGGACGGAGGTCGGCGCTGCCGGGATCGCCTGCACCGGGGCCGTCGGCGTTGCGGGCGCCGACGTGGCGGTGGCTGATGGTACGGGTGTCTCGGTGGCCTCCCTCTTGCGATGATGCACCGTGGCTGTCGGCGTCGGCGTGCCCGCAGGTGTCGGCGTCAGCGTCGGCGTGTCCGTAGGTGTCGGTGTCGGCGTCGGCGTGTCCGTGGGCGTGGGCCCAACATTGGTGAAGGTGCAGGTCACCGTCTCCCCCTCGTCGAGGTCTATCGTAGCCTTCCTGGCGCCCAAGTCGACGCTCGAGCCGCCGTCGGGGTCAGTGCAGGCCAGGTCGCTGAGGGCGAAGGCGCCTGGGGCCACCCCTGGGTCGTCCTCAATGACCGTGTAGGTATCGGTGAAGACGTTGCTGAAGGTCTCCGTGTCTCCGTCGTCGAGGCTGAACTCGTTGGGCGCGGCGATGTAGTCCGTGAAGCCGAAGCCGGCGCCGCCCGCCGGGTCTGTGGCCTTCACGATGACGATCGTGCCGGTGGGTGGCGTCGTCTGTCCGTAGTCGTTCAACCCCCAGCAGACGAGGGTGGCGTCCGTCCTCACCCCGCAGTTGTGATACGCGCCCGCGCTGACCTGGCTGAAGGTGCCGGTGGGGGGCGTCGCCTGCCCGTCGCCGCTGTCCCCCCAGCAGGCCACGGTGCCGTCCGTCCTCACCCCGCAGGTGTGATGTTGGCCCGCGCTGACCTGGCTGAAGGCGCCGGCGGGGGGCGTCGCCTGCCCGGCGTCTTCGGCCCCCCAGCAGGCGAGGGGGCCGTCCGCCTTCACCCCGCAGGTGTGATAACCACCGGCGCTGACCTGGCTGAAGATCCCGGCGGGCCACGTCGCCTGCCCGTAGTCGTTCAACCCCCAGCAGGCCACGGTGCCGTCCGTCTTCACCCCGCAGGTGTGATGACGGCCGGCGCTGACCTGGCTGAAGGTGCCGGTGGGAAGCGTCGCCTGCCCGTAGTCGTTGTCCCCCCAGCAGGCCACGGTGCCGTCCGTCATCACCCCGCAGGTGTGCCACCCGCCCGCGCTGACCTGGCGTGGGCTGAAGGTCCCGGCCGGGGGCGTCGACTGCCCGTAGCCGTTGTTCCCCCAGCAGGCCAGGGTGCCGTCCGTCCTCACCCCGCAGGTGTGCCACTCGCCCGCGCTGACCTGAGTGAAGGTCCCCGTGGGGGGTGTCGCCTGCCCGTAGCCGTTGTTCCCCCAGCAGGCC
>DATLAX010000169.1:0-2213 GCA_035527215.1 Dehalococcoidia bacterium | reverse complement strand
CACCAGCAGGACAACCACTAACGCTTCCATTTGGCCCGCCCCCTACGCTATCTCCAACCGCTCCGCGTACTCCGGCACGATAACCTCTATCCCGCTTCCCTTCAACCCTTCGACGAAGTAGCCGGGGCTCTCCGTGTGTATGCTCACCATCGACTGCGGCGCGATCTCCTGGATCAGCTCCAGCAGGTCGCCCGCCGTCGCGTGCCCCGACGCGTGCAGCCCCGGATGCTCCAGTCCGCGCTCACGAGTCGCATCGTCGCGATACGGCAGGCCCTTGCCCTCCATCCCGAAGTGCTGCAGCCAGTTGTGCAGCCGCCGGAAGTCGATGTCCTGCTCCTCGCTGTAGCTCTCGCTCGAAGAGTAGATGTACTTTCCGCCGCGCGGCTCCATGTCGATCAGGTTCTTCACGTCCCAGAAGCTGAAGCAGACGATGAAATCGCCGCCCGACGCCTTGATGTCCGGCCCCGTCACCAGGCGGCTGCCGTACCTGTCCCGAAGCGTCAACTCCCAGTGCTGCGGCGCCGCCTTCAGGTCGCGGTAGATGAGCAGCTCCGGCGTGTCCGCCATCGTCGGCACCTCGTCCGATGCCAGCCGCATCTTGTCCAGCAGGAAGGCGTCCTTCGCCAGAATGACCAGCTTTCGATTCGTCGCCCGCGCCACTTCGAGGAACGTGCACAGGCGCTCGACGTTCCGCGGCCCGAAGTCGGCGACGACCAGGCCGTCCGTCGACTTCACCTCCTCCAGCACGTTCGCGCGCACCTCATCTTCGCCGATCTGCTCGTCCTGCCCCCTCGCGGCGCCCGCGCGCGTGCCCTCGCAGATCAGGACCCGCGGCCGCAGCGCCTTCGCCTCCGCGATGAAGCGACGCGTCATGTCCCCGCGCGACCCGTGCAGTCGCAGGTCGCCCGTGTACACCACCCAGCCCGCGCTCGTCTCCACCGCCCAGGCGCAGGCGCCGTGGACGGAGTGGTCGACCGGCCAGTGGCGCGCCTGCAGCCCCCCGACGCGGTTGGGCTCCGCGTCCGTCTCGCGGCAGGACAGGTTCCTGCCCGTTCCCGGCTTCCGCTTCCAGAATGCCTTCGCTTCGGCGCTCAGCCCCTCGCCGTCGACCAGCACGAAGGGGCGCAGCACGTACGGGTTCTTCTGCCAGTTGCTGCTCTTGATGATGTCGTAGTCCGGGTGCGGCTCACGCGGCGCGAAGTAGCAGACCTCCTTCTCCAGCTCCGGCAGCCCGCTGTCCTGCATCGACTTGGCGATGAACGCCGTCATGGCCGTCGAGAAGATAGGGATGTCCTCGCGCAGGAAGGAGATGTAGCCCGTGTGGTCGATGTGCGCGTGCGACACCAGCACCGCGTCCACGTGGTCGATGGCCGCGTAGCCCGGGTGCTCGCGGTACCGCTCCCAGACGCCGCCCGGCGGGATGAGGTCGTGACGGTAGATGCCCTCGATGCGCGGCAGCAGCGGCCCGAAGAAGATGCCCTGGTCGTTCGTATACTGCATCTCCAGGAGGTCGAGCAGTCCGGCGCCGGGCCTTGGCTTCAGGTATTCTTCGAAATACTGCTCGCGGACCTTGAACGACATGCCGAAGTCGAAGAACAAGCGCGTCTGGCCGTCCTCCAGCAGGATCTTGTTCCCGCCGATGCTCCTCGCCCCCCCGTATACAGTGATGGTGATCACTATGCTTCTATCTGTTGCTCAGCCTCGCTACCCTGCTCTGAGACAGCCATCGGCTCGGGTATACCCCTCATCCTGAGATCGGCGCCCTGATCAAAGTCCACTTCATACCACCGCGATGCCGGTTGGGGTGCGTTGATGGCGCTGGCAGTTATTCGGACGACGTAATGTTGCCGAGGAAGCCGCCTGTCGCACCCGGAAACTGCGTGGTATAAGCGAAGCTGCCAGCCCTCCGCGTCGATCGAGTAAAAGGTGTCAATCGTCTTCCCTGTCTCTTCTCCAATGGGAAGATCGAATGTCCTCAGAAAGCCGTTCTCGTTGTCATCAGTCTGGTGAAGCCACGTGCGGAGTCCGTCGCGAATGGATGGCCGAGCTTGCGTGACCTGCACCTGTACTCCCGTCGCAGCAACGCCCCCTATGTTGGTGATCTCGACTCTGTATAGCGTGCCGAGTTGGTCACCCGGCTGCCAAGTGACGCTGAATGGTGAAGGATCGCTCAGTTGCAGCAGCGGTTGGGCTTCCTTCAGCCGCCCAAGTTC
>DATLAX010000168.1:0-5771 GCA_035527215.1 Dehalococcoidia bacterium | reverse complement strand
GCAAGATAGCTCAGCTCCTGGTGCATGGGAAGGGCAACGCGGCCATCTGCGCGCAGGTCTTCCTCTCCAGGGCGCGCGTGCAGGAATGCATCAAGAGGATCCTGATCAAGACGGGAGCAGACACTGGCCTGCCCGGGGCACCTCGTTGGGAGCCGACGAATCAGACAGGTGCGGGAGTTCTGCTATGCCGCCGACGGCCACGGGAGCCGGAGCGGTGAAGTCCTGACACAGCAGAAGAGGCGGCCCGAAGCCGACGGTTGACGCGCGGTCGGGCCGCGCCTAGAATTCCATGCAAAGGAGGTAGGCTATGCTCAAAGGAAGGAACCGTCCATACCATCGGTTGGTCGTTTTCATGGCTCTTAGCGCCGTCCTGACTCTCCTTCTGTCCGGCTGCATGTGGGGTTTGGTGACGGATCCCGACACCGGCGCGCCTTTGGCTGGCACCACCGTGTCCTACACCGACTCCAACGGCGGCACGGGGTCGACCACGACGGACGCCAACGGCATGTATTCCTTCGACCAGGCGCATGGGCCGTACCCCGCCCCCGGGCCGGTCAGCTTCGAGATAAGCAGGCCCGGGTATGACATGCTGACAGTCCCACGCCTCGCCGAATACAACGACAACGCCAACGCCTCCCTGGCCGACCTTTCCAGCTTCTGGGACGTCCAGCACTTCGAGCTGATACCGCACATGGTCCAGAGGGTGGTAATCGAGATCACCGGTGTCGACGTCGATCATGCCGCTCTGTCTCCACCGGTGATGGTCAACCAGCGCTACGTGGTCGGGTACATGGTGTTCGACCCTGCCGACGCCACAACGCCGGTATGTCAGGACCATTCTGATTGGATAGACTTCGTATTGGCCAACCCTGTGCCGGTGCCCCTCGATTTCGAATGCACCGTCGTAGGCGATGACTTCTGGATCGTGATCGCGGTCGGGGTCAACTTGGAGTGGCAAACCCCGGCGCCGCACGTCAGCAATTACCTGTCGACTTCCTCCTACGACTGGCTGGCGCCCGACACGGAGACTAGCTGGCAGCACGCAACGCTCGACAGCAGCGACGCGACCGGCCCCGATAGTCCCAACATCGCCTTCGAGGCGCAGATACGCTTCAAGTCGGCGCTGGGGCCTGAGGCAAGTATGATCAGCGACCGCAACCTCAAGGACAACTTCGCTGCCGTGAGCGGCCGGCAGGTGCTGGCGAAGCTGGCGGGGATCCCCATCCTCACCTGGAACTACAAGGCCGATGACCCCGCCGTCCGCCACATGGGGCCCATGGCGCAGGACTTCTACGCCGCCTTCGGCCTGGCGGACACCGACAAGGCGATCTTCTCCGTCGACGCCTACGGTGTGGCCTTCGCCGCCATCCAGGAGCTGTACGGGATGATGCTGGAGAAGGATAGCCAGATCGCGGCCCTCCAGCAGCAAGTCGCCGACCTCAGCGCCCGCCTGGCGGCGCTGGAGAAGCGGCTGGGCCCGCCTTAGTCTCGACTAGACCGGAGTCCGACAGAAACGAGACAGGGGGCCTCGCGGTCCCCTGTCTCGTTGTCGCCGTGGAGCGGGGGACGGGACTCGAGCCCGCGACATCCTGCTTGGAAGAAACGGAGTGCGCGAGCTAAGTGCAGTCGATAAACCTGGGACGATGCTGGATCCGCGAGTTCGCGCTTCCTAGCCCCGCCGCGCGCCCCGCGCCCGCCCGCTTGCCGTGAGCAGCCGCTTTCGCAGTCGCAGGCTCTTCGGCGTCACCTCCAACATCTCGTCCTCGGCGATCCACCCCAGCGCTTGTTCGAGCGACATCCGCCGCACCGGCAGCAGTTGCACGGCGATGTCGGACGTCGACGAGCGGATGTTGGTGAGTTTCTTCTCCTTCGTGATGTTGAAGGCTATGTCCGCCTCGCGCGCGTTCTCGCCGACGATCATCCCATCGTACACACGCTCCCCCGGCTCGACGAAAATCTCCCCGCGCTTCTGCGCCTGCTCAATAGCGTACGAGACCGCGACGCCCACGCGGTCCGCCACCAGCGCGCCGGTCGTACGATGCTCGATCTCGCCTTGCCACGGCTCATACCCATCGTACAGGTGGTTCAGCAGTCCGGTGCCGCGCGTGTCCGTCAGAAACTGGCTGCGAAAGCCGATCAGCCCCCGCGATGGGATGCGGAACTCCAGGCGCACCCGACCCGTGCCGTGATTGACCATGTTCGTCATGCGCCCCTTGCGGCCGGCGATCTTCTGCGTCACGACGCCCACGTAGTCCTCTGGACAGTCGATCACCAGATGCTCAATCGGCTCCTGCTTCACGGCGCGGATCTCGCGCGTGATCACCTCCGGCTTGCTCACCGTCAGCTCGAATCCCTCGCGCCGTATCGTCTCAATCAGAATCGCCATTTGCAGCTCGCCCCGGCCCGACACCGTGAACGTGTCGGCCGAATCGCCCGGCTCAAGGTGCAGCGCCACGTTCGTCAGCACTTCCCGCTCCAGCCGATCCTTCAGGTTGCGCGACGTCACGAACTGCCCCTCTTGCCCGGCGAACGGCGAGGTGTTGATCGAAAACATCATGCTCACCGTCGGCTCGTCGACAGTCACGCGCGGCAGCGGCCGCGGGTCATCGGTATCCGTGATAGTGTCGCCGATGTTCACCTCGTCGAACCCGGCGAGTTGTACGATGTCCCCCGGCCCCGCCTCGGCCACTTCCACGCGCTCCAGCCCCTCGAATGTGTACAGATAGCTTATCCGGGCGCGATCGATGCTGCCGTCCTCGCGCACCAGTCCCACGTCCTGCTTCGCGCACAGACGCCCGTTGACGATGCGCCCCACCGCCAGCCGTCCGACGAAGTCCGAGTAATCGAGGTTGAGCACCAGCATCTGAAGCGGCGTCGACGGCTCGTAGCGCGGTGCCGGGATCGCCCGAATGATCTCTTCGAACAGCAGTTGCATCCGGTGGTCCTCGCCTTCCGGTGTCAGCCGGCACACGCCGTCCCGCGCGACCGTGTACAGCACCGGGAAGTCGAGCTGGTCCTCATGCGCGTCGAGGTCGATGAAGAGGTCGTAGATCTCGTCCAGCACCTCCTGCGGACGCGCGTCCTTCCGGTCGATCTTGTTGATCACGACGATCGGCGGCAGTCCCAGTTCGAGTGCTTTCTTCAGCACGAAGCGCGTCTGCGGCAGCGGCCCTTCACTGGCGTCGACCAGTAGCAGCACGCCGTCGACCATCTTCAGTGTGCGCTCCACCTCACCCCCGAAGTCGGCGTGTCCGGGCGTGTCGACGATGTTGATCTTGTGGTGGCCGAAGCGCACCGCCGCGTTCTTGGCCAAGATCGTGATCCCCTTCTCGCGCTCCAGGTCGTTGGAGTCCATCACGCGCTCGACGACTTCCTGGTTCTCGCGGAAGACGCCGCTCTGCCACAGCATCGCGTCGACCAGTGTCGTCTTGCCGTGGTCAACGTGCGAGATGATGGCAATGTTGCGAATGTCCTCGCGGATGGCAGTGCCCTCGACCGCCATGGTTTGAGCCGTCGTCATGAATACTCCTTCGAATGGCCGGCAGCGCCCCCCTCTGGACGCCAGCAGCCGTGGTTGCGGTCGCGATGGCGATCGAGGATCCGTCTCCTCGCGCAGAACGGGTGGCATCAGGGGTTGAGCAGAAGATGCGCTTCAAGCATAGCACATCCGCAGCGCTAAGGCGCGCACGATTTGCCTCCCTGGTGCTCGGCGAGCTGCGCGCCCGCCCATTCGACCCTCCGCCTGGGAACTAGATGGTCCGCCGGCAAGGGCACAACAAGAGCCTGGCTATTCGCCCGGCTTCATATGCAATCCGCGAGGAAAGACTTGGAGCGGGGGACGGGACTCGAACCCGCGACCCTCTGCTTGAGAAGAACCGGGTAGGAGGGTAATCCGTTCGGGGCCTACCCCTCAGGGGTGCCTTTGGCCGAGTCAAAGATGCTGGTGCCAGGCGTCGACTTGGTGCTAGCGCGGGTTGGTCTGCGCTCTTCACCGCGCATGATGACGGTCCAGAGTGTGGGCGCCGCAGATACGGACGGAATTTTGCCACCCCACAGCCATCCGGCTGGAAGAATCTTCTTCTTGCCCCTTGACAAATAAGTTTTGCCTAAGTTATAAGGGTTACACTAGTCGTAGAAAGATAACGATTGTAATGGTTAGACCGAACGCTTTCACGCCCGGCGGCAATGTTCCTCGACCGCGGAAGATGCCGGAGTTGGTCGCCTGGCAGATCGCTGACGACATCACGTCCCAGGGGATCGAAGCCGGCGACGTGTTGCCCCCTGAACGAGAGCTGACGGCGGCCTACGGCGTTAGCCGCGGCACGTTGCGTGAGGCCCTGCGGATCCTGGAATCGTACGGGCTCATCAGTGTCAAGTCCGGTCCGAGCGGCGGGCCCACCGTGCAGCCATTCCGCTTTGACGCGATGATCGGCCCCCTCTCTATCTTCATGAAAATCCGGGGGACGCCTCTTTCCGAGGTCATCGAGGGAAGGCTGGCGCTGGAGCCTGTCATGGCCAGGTTCGTCGCCATGAACGCCGGCGACGCTGATCTCGCCGAGCTCGAACGGCTCGTGGATGGAATGGATACTGAAGTCGAGGATGAGACGAAGTTCCGTCAGTACAATCGCCTTTTTCACGAGGGTGTCGCTCGGATGAGCGGCAACTTTGTTCTCGAGTGTTTTGCGTGCACGTTATCGGGCATCATCGACGGACACAAGGCAGGAGTCCGCTACTCAACGGCGCGGCGCAAGGCGATAAACGCCAGCCACCGTCGCCTGCTTGAGGCGATCCGAGATCGTAACGGGGAAAGCGCTGCTGCGGAAGCGAGGTCTCACGTCGAGGAGTTCCACATGTACCTCCAGCGGCGATTCCCGAACCTCCTGGTTGGCCCCGTCCGTGATGTTGCCCGGTTTCAACAGTAAGGAGTTGCGGGGTTGGCGGGAGTTGGGACACTCCTCCATCGGTGCGTAGCTTCCCGTCTTTCGGAGGAGTGTTGGCGCAGTGAGCAACAGAACGCGGGTGACGGCCCGTTCTACAGTTGCCGTTCTTGACCGTCTGCGTGGCAGCCGCGTAGTCAGTTATCTTGGTCGACGGGCCCTGTTCTTCATCCCCCAACTTCTCGGAATCACCTTTGTCACCTTCGTTCTGGTCAGGCTCCTTCCCGGTGATCCTGCGACGCGTATTCTTGGCAGCCTGGCGACCCCTCAGCAAATAGCGGAGCTTCGCGAAAGGCTTGGTCTGAACGACCCGATATGGGCGCAGTATGTGAACTGGATGCGTGACCTCCTTCACGGCGATCTTGGCATCTCGTTCTTCACCAGCCAGCCCGTAATTGACGACATAGTGGCTCGTTTCCCCGCCACACTCGAACTCATCACAATCACGCTCGTCATCTCGCTGCTGATCATGATCCCGCTGGGAATCCTTGCCGGTCGGCAGACTAGTGGAAGGCTGTCGCGCCTGGCGGACCGGGGTGTCTTCGGTTATGGGCTGTTGGCAGGAGCGCTGCCCGACTTCTGGCTCGGCCTGATACTGCTCTTCGTTTTCTACAACCTGCTCGGCGTGGCGCCGGCACCGCTTGGCAGACTGGACACCGGCATCGAGCCACCGCACGCTATCACCGGCTTCTATACGCTTGACTCACTGGTGACCGGCAACTGGGAGGCCTTTTCCTCCACTGTCCGTCATCTGGCCTTGCCTGTCATAACCCTTGTCTTTGTATACGGGGGACCAATCCTGAAGATGACGCGCCAGGTGATGAGTAGCGTCCT
>DATLAX010000167.1:0-3005 GCA_035527215.1 Dehalococcoidia bacterium | reverse complement strand
GGATATGTCATCGACCGGCTCGCCTCACTCTCTCGCGCGTGTGAGGGCGCAGAGCCGGGCTCTCCTGTTTCTCTCCTACGTCAGCCGGGCGGCGGGCGACTCGTTAGGTCCTGGCGGATCTGTTGAAACTCCTCGCGGGTGATCTCGCCCTTAGCGTAGCGCCGCTTCGCGATCTCCAGGGGTTCCTCTTCCCGATGCCCCGGCCCTCGATCGGGGGCCAGCACGGAGACGATCAGGTAGATGATCGATCCCAGCAGGATGAGCCAGAATAAGCCGCCGAAGACGGCAAACCAGCCGAACCCGTCATGATGCCACCACATTATCCTCTCCTTCTGCGGAAGCCGGCGCCGGGGCGTCCGGCAGCGCCCGCAGCAGCTTCACGATGCTCATTCGGTATTTGTCCTCGCGCTCTATCTTCAGGCCGGCGCTCCTGACGTTGGCGGCGGTGTCGCGGTTCACGTTCTCGCCGCCCTGGGCCGTGAGCCGGTTCAACGCGTCCATCGCCTTGCCCAGGACGCCGTTCTCCGGCCGCACGTGCTCCAGCAGAATGACCTGTCCGTCTGGTCGCACCACGCGCGCCGCTTCCGCCAGGCCGCGCACCGGGTCCGGCACCGAGCAGAACACCAGCGTCGCCAGGACCGTATCGAAGACGCCGTCCTTGAACGGCAGATGCTGCGTGTCTGCGAGGAGGAGGTCGACGCTCCGTCCCGTGCGTTTCGCCTTGCGGGCCGCCCGCTTCAGCATCTCCGGGCTGAGGTCGAGAGCCACGGCCCTCGATGCCCGGGGATAGTGCGAAAGGTTCCTGCCGGTTCCTACGCCGATTTCCAGCACGCGCCGCGACCCGTCGACCATGGACCATAGCCGCCGTCGCAGTCCCATGAGCGCCAGTGCCTCCACCGGCGCCACCGCGACGTCGTACCAGCGGGCCTGGCGGTCGTGGCGTTCCTGCTCGCGTCTCGTTTCACCGACTAGATCCATATCGATCCCCTCCAAGAACATGATAGCACTCCGGATCCTGCCGTGTGGGCAGAGGATGGGGATGGCGAAGAAGGGGTCTCGCGGACGGCAGCGGCTAGCGCTGGCGCGGGTCGAGAGCGTCGCGCAGGCCGTCGCCCAGGAAGGTGAAGCAGAGCATCAGCAGGGCTATGGCGCCGGCGGGGAAGGCAACGATCCAGGGGTTGACCTGCATGAAGTTGTACCCGTCGGAGACAAGATTCCCCAAGCTAGGCGTGGGCGGCGGCAGACCAAGGCCCACGAAACCAAGCGCCGCTTCAGCGAAGATGGCTACCGGAATGCCGAAGGCGAAGGCGACGGTAACGGGGCCGAGAGTGTTGGGAAGCATGTGCTGGGTAGCAATGCGCCAGTTGCTCGCCCCCAGCGTTCGCGCGGCCATGACGTAGTCGCGCTCCTGCAACGATAGCATCTGTCCGCGCACCAGGCGCGCGATAGTGACCCAGTTGACCATGGCGATTGCCAGCATGATCTGGAGACGCGGCTCGCCGAGCACCGGCCAATCGCGGCCGACGAGGACGGCACGCAAGAGAATGATGAACAGCAGGTCGGGAAACGCGTAGGTGATGTCCGTGATGCGCATCAGGATGTTGTCACTGGTGCGCCCGCCGAGAGCGGCGGTAACACCGACCAGCATGCCGATAACGAGCACGATTATTTGTGTCCCGATGCCGATCTGCAGCGATATGTCGACTCCCGTGAGGACACGGCTCCAGTTGTCGCGGCCCAGGTTGTCGGTGCCGAAGAAATGAGCCGAGGATGGGCCTTCTTGGACATGGGTGTATATCTGATCACGGTAGCTATAACGAGCAATCGCGCCTGTGAAATTCGTGCTGACGGCGAGTGTAGCGAGTATCAGGAGCACGACAATGGCCACAATCGCCAGCCGGTTACGTCTGAGCGCTCGAAACGCGTCGCGCCAGAGGCCGCGTTCGCGCGTGGGCGCCCATTCGGCCTCCTCTACCATCTCCGCGTCGAGCTCCGGTTCCTGCAAATCCCTACCTGTAGCGAATCCTCGGGTCCACCGTGGCATACAGGACGTCGACGACAAGGTTGGCGACGGCGACGATGACAGCATAGAAGAGGGTCGAACCCATGATCATCGCGTAGTCGCGTCGCAATACAGCGTCGACGAAGGCCCTTCCCACACCGGGGATAGAGAATATGGTCTCAACGATGAACGAGCCGGTCACCAGAACGGCGGCGATCGGGCCCATTACCGTCAGAACTGGAATCAGGGCGTTCTTGAGGCCGTGGCGGCTGATCACCGTGAAGTTCGAGAGTCCCTTGGCGTGCGCGGTGCGAATGTAGTCGTGGTGCAGCACTTCCAGCATACTCGCTCTAGTCACACGCGCTATATATGCGGCCGGCAACGTGCTCACGGACAAGACGGGAAGGACCATCTTCCTCCAGTGCCAGGCGGAAGGATCGAGGGTCTGGCTGAACTGGATCGGTCCGCCCCAGCCGAGCACCTGGAACCAGCCAAGGTTGATGGCAAAGATGATGATCAGGAACGAGGCCATTACGAAGCTCGGGAGCGCGGCGCCGACCGTCGCGAAGAAGACGCCCACGTAGTCGAGAATGCCGTTCTGGTTAAGGGCTGAAAGGATCCCCAGCGAGAGACCGACCACGGAGGCCACGATGAAGGCGAGGATGCCCAGTTGAGCCGTCACGAAGAAGCCGTCGCGTATGAGCTGCGATACGTCGCGGTCGCCACGAAAGGAGAGCCCCAGGTCCCCGTGGAGGATGTTCCACAGGTAGAGGAGGTACTGCTTCCAGAGCGGCTCGTCGAGGTTGTAGCGCCGGTTGAGGGCAGCGACGATGTTCTCGGGTAGGGCCTTGTCCTGGGTGAAGGGCCCGCCGGGGATCATGTGCATCAGGATAAAGGTAATCGTCGCCACGGCCCAGAGGACCGGGATTAGCTGCAGTATTCTCCTGATGATGTAGCTGGTCATCTCATGCTGGCGTGGGGTCTGGATAACCAGACCCCACGT
>DATLAX010000166.1:0-24841 GCA_035527215.1 Dehalococcoidia bacterium | reverse complement strand
CCAGGAGACGACCGCTTCCCACCCCAGCGACCAGGGATCAGCTTCCGAAGGAGGCTCGACCAGCTCTATGGGCACCAGCCGCTCGCGACTCGTCAGCACGGAGTAGGCCTCGTTCAGCTCCAGCAACCGTTCCCGCGCCTGCTGGTTCTGGTCCACGTTCTCGCCGTACTTGTGCGCAAGCTGCCAGTAGGCCTCCTCGACGGCGCCGCGGCCGGCAGGCGGCGTCACGCTTAGAATCTTGTAGGCTTCACTCTTCTTCATGGCTTCCAATGAATAATCGGCCGTATGGCCTACGGGCGCAGTGGGGAAGGCAGGTAAACGGTGAGTCCGACACCGCAGCGCGCGACGGCGGTTTCGCCGCAGTCCACGGCAGCCTCAGGACCCGTTGAGGAAGCCCCTGATGGTCTCGGCAAGCTCTTCGCGATGCAGGCCCCAGTACAAGGGGTCCGGCGCCGTGACCAGTCGCGACCCGCGAATCGTTTCCTCCGCCAGTCTCGCCGAGGAGATGGGATGGATCGCGTCGCCTTCGTGGGCAACGATAAGCGTGGGCGCCTCGATCTCCGGAAAGCGCTCGTAGGGCACGGGCGGGCCATCGATGACGCCGCGGATGGCCGGGACCAGAGAAACGGCGTTCTGGGAGAGAAGCCACTGTCGCATCCATTCGAACCGCTCCGGGTCTGTCTCCCGGTAATCGCTGATGGGCGGCAGGCCCACGGCGACCTTCACCGCCGCTTCCAGCCCGTCGCGCTCGACGAGCATTGCCAGTCCATCGAACACCGGCTTCGCGGTGGCGAAGGACTCGGGTAGCATCGGCGGCGGGGCAATCAGCACCAGTTTCTCTACCATCTCGGGGTGATCGAGGGCGAAGACGATGCTCGTTCCCGCCCCCATCGAGCCGCCGCCCACGTGTGCCCGCTCGATGCCCAGGTGAAGCATGAGATGATACATGTCGTTCGCCAGCGCCGTCCACGTGTAGCCGGCGGGCTCGGTCGTGTAGCCGGACTCGCCGTGGCCGCGGGCGTCGTAGTTGACGACCCTGAAGCTATCCCACAGCAGGTCGGAGACGTCTCCAAGCATCGCCATGCTCGCCATGCCGCCCATCAGCCCGTGCGCCAGCACCAGCGTCGGGCCCTCGCCGTTGACGCGATAGTTCATGTCGATGCCGTTGACCCGCGCTCTCGCCATGTTGTCCTCCGTCCCGGCCACGTCCGCTAACGGTCGCCGGCTATATGGAGCAGGCGGATGAAGTTGGTGTGGCCCGGCGGCCCTTGCGGCGCTGTTCCCACCACGACCACCAGCGCGTCGGGGTCGACGAGCCCCCGCGCCTGCAGCTCGCGATTGATGTGGCTGAACGTCTCCTCGCCGCGTCCTTCCTTCTTGATCGCCAGCGGCACAACGCCGCGCCAGAGCGCCAGTCGGCGGGCGATCACCTCCCGCTCTGTCATGGCGAAGATGGGCGCCGGTGGCCGCAGCTTGGAGAGCAGCCTCGCGGTCCGTCCCGAACGAGTGTAGGCGGCTATTGCATCGGCATCAATGTCTCGGACCAGGGTGACGGCGGCGTCGCAGACGGCCATGGCGTGCGTGCGGCGGCGCGCCCGCGCCGTGACGGCGGGCATCGAGAGGGTCTCGGCCTCCCTGATGATACGGTCCATCGCCTCCACCGCCGCGACCGGGTACTTGCCTATCGCGGTCTCGCCGCTGAGCATGAGGGCGTCGGCGCCGTCCAGCACGGCGTTCGCCACGTCGGAGGCCTCCGCGCGGGTCGGCGACGGGTTGCGGGTCATGGAGTCGAGCATCTGCGTCGCGGTGATGACGGGCTTGCCGAGGAGGTTCGCCCTGTCGATGATGCGCTTCTGCGCTACAGGCACGACCTCCGCCGAGACCTCGATGGCGAGATCGCCGCGGGCCACCATGACGCCGTCGAAGGCGCGCAGGATGGCGTCCAGGCGTTCGAGGGCCTGTGGACGTTCGATCTTCGCCAGCAACGGTGCCGTCTGTCCGCTTTCGGCGATGATCCGTCGCGCCTCGCGGGCATCCTCCGGGCCGCTCACGAAGCTCAGCGCGACCATGTCGACGCCCTGCGACAGACCGAAGCGGAGGTCGTCGCGGTCCTTATCGGTGAGGCCGGCGATGGAGGCGCGGGTCTGCGGCAGGTTGATCCCCTTGTGCTCCGTCAGCCTGCCGCCGTGGACGACGGTGCAGCGGACCTCGTCTCCGGCCACTTCCTCGACGCGCAACGCTATCAGGCCGTCGTTTATCAGGACCGGGTCGCCCGGCGCGACGGCCTTCGGCAGCGCGGCGAAGCTCGTCGAAACGCGTTCGACGGTCCCGGCCACCGGCTTCGTCGTAAGAACGAAGGAGTCGCGCTCGTGCAGGGTGACGGCTTTGCCGTCGACGAGGGGTCCGGTCCGGATGCGCGGACCCTGGAGGTCCTGCATGATGGCGACGACGCGTCCGCTCTCGCGGGCGAGGCGGCGGACAGTCGCGACGCGTGCAGCGTGGGAGTCGCGGTCGTCGTGGGAGAAGTTGAGGCGGGCCACGTCCGCGCCTGCTTCGATGAGGCGGCGCAGCGTCTCCTCGTGGTCGGTCGCGGGCCCGAGGGTGATGATGATCTTCGTGCGTCGGAATACGGGCATCTTGCGCCTCCGTTCTCCCAACATGATACTTCAGTGCGCGCCATAAAGGATGGACTCTACGGGTGGCGTGAGAAGTCGCGGGCGTGGAGTCGCCGCACAAGGTGAGGCCGGCCCCCTGAGCGGGAGCCGGCCTTTTGGATCGCTTGACTGCCGCCTACTTCACGAAGACGTTTATCGTGCAGGCGGACGTGAGGCCGATGACGTGCGCCAGTCCCGCCTTCGCGTTCGGCTGCTGCCGCCCGCCCGACTCGCCGCGTAGCTGCCAGACGATCTCCGCGATGCCGCAGCAGCCCGTCGCGCCCAGGGGATGCCCGCGCGACAGCAGCCCGCCGCTGGCGTTCACCGCCGTCTTGCCGCCGATGTCGAACTTGCCTTCCTTCAGGCACTTCGGTCCTTCGCCGTCGGGCGCAAGGCCCAGGTTCTCGTAGTGCACCATCTCCGCCGTCGCGAAGCAGTCGTGCAGCTCAACGACGTCCATGTCCTCGGCCCCGACGCCGGCCGTCTCATAGGCTTCTTTGGCGGCCAGGCGCGTGCACTGGTTGATATCTAGGATCGCCTCTCCGGTCTCCGTCCAGGGGTCGCTCGTGAGAATCGACGCGGCCGCCGTCACCGCCTTCGAGCCGAACTGGCGCACCTTCTCGGCGGAGGCGTAGATGATGGCGCCGGCGCCGTCGCCCGTCGGGCAGCACATGTACAGCGTGTTCGGCCAGGAGATCATGCGCCCGTTCATGATCTCCTCCATGCTGAACTCCTGCTGGTACTGGGCATAAGGGTTGTGCACAGAATTCTTGTGGTTCTTGTAGGCGACGCGCGCGAAGTCCTCGAACGTCGTGCCGTACTTGCGCGCGTGGTCGATGCCCCACTGTGAGAAGACCGCCGGCATCATCTGGGAGCCGAGGACGCCCTCAGGGAGGTACGCCGGGTCGGCGGCCATGTAGCGCCCGGCGCCGAGCAGCCCGGCCTTGCCCATCTGCTCCGAGCCGATGGCCATAGCGACGTCGAACGCCCCGGAAGCGACGGACAGGTACGCCTCGCGGCAGGCCGTCGAGCCGGTGGCGCAGGCGTTCGCCACGTTCACGACCGGCACGCCCGTCTGGCCTACGCTGCGCATTATCTGCTGGCCGACCGGCGCCGACAGGTTGCCGCTGCCGACCATCTGGATGTCCTTCATCGTGATGCCGGCGTCTTTCAACGCCGTGATCACCGCTTCGCTGGCGATCTCGATGACTGTTTTCTCGGGGTAGCGACCGTACTTCACCATGCCGACCCCGATCACGTAGACGTCTCGCGCTGGTTTCATTGCAGTTCCTCCTATCGGGGTCAGGCCCCAGCGGGCCGGTATCTGTAGGCGATTACGTCGTTGCCTTCTTTGTCCTCGCGCACCTTCTCGGTGTACATCTCCAGTTTCTTGCCGAGCAGGGGGACTATCTTGTCCGGATCGGGCTCGATGCCGCCGAGATTGGCGCGGACGGCGGTGCCCTCCGGCAGGTCGACGACGGCGGCGATGAAGGGCACTTCGATGCCGGGGATGGACTGGTAAACGATGCTGAACGTGCGCAGCGTCCCGTACTCACCGAGGCGTATCTCCTCGAAGTTGTCGACCGCAAAGCACTTGGCGCAGGCCAGCCGCTTGCCGACGTAGGCGGCGCCGCAGGCTCGACACTTGCTTCCCGCAAGATAGGCCTTCTCGCCGGCGCGCGCCGGCAGTCGCAGGTAGGGCACAATGGGGTTCTGCTTCTTCTCTTTGGTTTCCGATTCGCTCGTCAAGCCGATGCCTCCTTCGGAACTTGGGGACTTCCGGTAACGCCGATCGTCTGCCTGCCTGCGTCTAGTGTCAAGGACTGCCGTCGGGGAAAGACTCAAGCGCATCGAAGGGCATAGCCCGCAGACCGTTTACGGGCTTATACTGTCGAAAACTTCTTCAGGGGAGACCGATGGCCCGCTACATTCTCTCGCTTGACCAGGGCACGTCCGGCTCCCGCGCCGTCCTCTTCGACGAGTCGGGGAAGCCGGTCGTGGAGGCCAATCAGTCCTTCCGGCAGTTCTACCCTCACGCCGGTTGGGTAGAGCACGATCCGGAAGAGATCTGGTCATCCCAGATCGACGCCGCGCGCGAGGTGCTTCGAAAGGCCGGTCAGACGGGCGTCGACGCTTCGGAAATCGCCGCGGTGGGGATTGCCAACCAGCGGGAGACGACAGTCGTCTGGGAGCGCGCGACGGGACGTCCGGTCTGCAACGCCATCGTCTGGCAATGCCGCCGGACGGCTTCGATGTGCGACGAGATGCGCCGCCGGGGCCTGGAGCCGTTGATCCGCGAGCGCACGGGCCTCGTTATCGACGCCTACTTCTCGGGGACGAAGCTGCGCTGGATCCTGGACAACGTCGACGGCGCCCGCGAGCGAGCGGAACGCGGCGAGCTTGCATTCGGGACGGTGGATAGCTGGCTCATCTACCGGCTGACGGGCGGCGCCGTCCACGTTACCGACGCTACGAACGCATCGCGGACCATGCTCTACAACCTGCGTGAGGGCACGTGGGACGCGGACCTCCTGCGCGAATTCGACGTGCCGGAGTCGGTACTGCCGTCGATACGGCCGTCCAGCGGTGTCGTCGGTACGACGGAGAAGTCGCTGTTTGGCGCCGAAGTGCCGATAGCGGGCATGGCCGGCGACCAGCAGGCGTCGCTATTCGGACAGGCCTGCTTCCAGCCGGGGATGGCCAAGAACACCTATGGCACCGGCTCGTTCGTCCTCATGCACACCGGCGAAAGTCCGGCGCCTTCGCAGAGCATGCTGGCGACGGTCGCTTCGCAACTGGGCGACAGCGTCAGCTATGCGCTCGAGGGCAGCATCTTCATAACGGGGGCGACGGTTGCCTGGCTGCGCGACGGTCTGGGTATCATCGGCAGGGCCATGGAAGTGGAGTCGCTGGCCTCCGGCGTCGACTCCAGCGACGGCGTCTACTTCGTGCCGGCCTTCGTCGGGCTGGGCGCACCCTACTGGGACCAGTACGCGCGCGGCGCTATCCTCGGCATGACGCGCGGCACAACAGCGGCGCATATCGCCCGCGCCGCCCTCGAAGCTATCGCCTTCCAGACCCGCGACGTCGTGGAGGCGATGGAGCGCGAGTCGGGCGTCGCGATGCCCGAGCTGCGCGTCGACGGCGGCGCCGTCCGCAATGACCTCCTGATGCAGATACAGGCGGATATCCTGGGACGGCGCGTCGTGCGCTCCTCCGTGCTGGAAACGACGGCCCAGGGCGCGGCCTTCCTCGCCGGGCTGGGCGTCGGTATCTGGTCGACGACGGAAGAGCTGGCGCAACTGTGGCGCTCCGACCGCACGTTCGAGCCGCAGATGGACGAAGGCACGCGCGAAGAGCTGTGCGCGGGCTGGGAGCGTGCCGTGGAGCGCGCCAGGAACTGGGCCACGGACTGATCCCTCGTCTCCCTCCGTACCTCTATGCCTCTGCGCATGGGCAGCCTATACTCTACGTCGTGAAAACTCGACGACTCCTATTGGCGCTGCTTCTCTGCGGCGTATTCCTGAACGCGCCTACTGCCGCCGCGCGCCCGGTTCCTCAAACGGACGGCCTCGTCGACAAGCTCTTGGCGTCCCTGACGCCTCAACAGAAGATCGAGCAGTTGTTCATAGCCGGCTTCCAGGGCGCCGAGGTGACGCCGGAGCTTCGCCAGTTCATCGATGCCCACCAGCTCGGCGGCGTCTTCCTCAGCCGTGAGTCCTGCAACATCGACAACGGTACCGCCTATGACCCGGAGCACTGCGGCTTCCCCGATGACGCGGATCCCGACACACCGGCGCAGATCGCCGCCCTCACGAATGAGCTACAAAAGGCGTCCTGCGAGGCGACCACCGGCTCGGTCGACGGGACGCCCTACTGCCTTCCGCTCTTCGTCAGCATCGACCACGAGGGTGACGACCGGCCTTCCACGCGCCTGCTCAATCGATTCACGCCCATCCCCAGCAACATGGCCATCGGCGCGACGTTTGATCCCAGCCAGGCGGAGAAAGTCGGCTGCATCGTCGGCCGGGAGCTTTCCGCGGTAGGCGTGAACATGCTCTTTGGCCCCGACCTCGACGTGCTCGACGCGCCGCGATCCGGTGGCGCCGGCGACCAGGGGATACGCGTGTTCGGCGGCGACGCGCGCTGGGTGGGAGAGATGGGCGCGGCGTACGTGCGAGGCATCCAGGAATGCGGCGGAGGACGGCTGGCCACCGTCGTCAAGCATTTCCCGGGCCACGGACGCAGCAATCGCTCCGTCGACTACGAGGACGTGCCCGTCGTCGTCGGGAAGACGCTGGAAATGCTGGCGCTGGTCGACCTTCTTCCATTCACGTCCGTCGCAGAAGGGGAACCCGGCGGCAAGGGCGCCGCCGACGGCATCATGATCTCGCACCTCAGCTACCCGGAGGTCGCCGGCTGCGAGGCGGGCACGCCTGTCGGCTTCAGCGCCACCTGCATGCAGTCCTTCTTCAGCCTGATCTCCCTCGCGTCCTGGAGGCAGGCGGGCGGCGTCACCGTCGCCGACGACCTCGCGTCCGGCGCGGTGCAGGCCTACGCGCAGGAGAAATTCCACACCTATCCCCAGGGCGACCTGGCGCTGGAAGCGTTGATGGCCGGAAACGACATGCTGCCGCTGATCCGTCCCTGGCAGTGGCAGAGCCTCCAGGCGACCGTCGATTACCTTGCCGGCCGCTATGAGGCTGACCCGGCGGTGAAGGCGCGCATCGACGACGCCGCGCGTCGCGTCCTTGCGCTGAAGTCGAGGCTCTACGGCGGCCTCGACCCGGCCGTCATCACCACGATGCCGGATCACGAGGGCAAAGTCGGCCTGGCGCAGAGCTATGACGACGTCGCGTCTATCATCGAAAGGGCCATCACGCTGATCAAGCCGGCGACGAGTGAGGCGCTGCAGAAAGACATGCCGGTGCCGAACGTCGGTGACGATATCCTCTTCGTCGAGTGCTGGGACGATCCGGCCTGCGCTACGCCCGGGGCCGACCCCGGCTATCCGCCGCTCTGGCCGCGGGGCAAGCTGGCGGACCTCGTGGGCCAAATGTTCCCCGGCCGCGTCGCGAAGGAGGACCTGAACACCATCAGCTTCAGCGATCTCGGCGCGGTGCTGGCGGGAAAGGGGGACGGCGCCGTCAGGGAGGCGATCGATGGGGCCGACTGGCTTGTCTTCGGCTTCCTCGAGCTCGATCCCAACTATCCGGCGTCCGGTGTGCTCAAGGACTTTCTGGGTCGCGGCCCCACCCTCTTCGATCTGCGTTCCAAGAAGATCGTCGTCTTCGCCTACAACTCCCCCTATCACCTGGACGCCGGCGAGCTGCGGAACGTGGACCTGTTCGTCGCCGCCTACAGCAAGATAGAGCCTTCGCTTCGGGCCTCGCTCAAGGTGCTCTTCCAGGACCCGACGATCCTGCGCGACGGCGGCGATGGCGGCAGGCTGCCGGTCGACTACATCTACGAAGGCTACGTGGTCAACGACCTCAGCGAAAGCGTCGAAGCCGATCCCACGCAGTCGCTTGCCATCACGATCGAGCCGCCGCAACCGGTGGCTGGTGAACAGACCACCATCAGCCTCGATAGCCCGCTGCTGGCGAGGAACGGGCATCGCGTGCCCAACGGCACGAAGGTCGACTTCCTGTTCAACCGGCCCGGTGGCACGAGCCAGACTCTCGCCGCCCTCACGAACGACGGCCTCGCAAGCGTCCGGACGACGTTCACCGAACCGGGCGAGGTTCAACTGACGGTCGTGAGCAACGACCTCGAGTGGTCGCCCGCGGAGCCGCTCGGCGTGCGTGGTTCGGCCGCCGGCGACGAATCGGGCGGCGCTGGTCCCGTGCTCCCGCTTGCGCTCTCGCTCTCTCTGCTGGCCGTCGCCGCGCTGGTGGCAGGAGGAGTCGTGGCCGTGCGAATGCGACGGCGTCGCGTCGCTGTTGGCGTCGCCGTGGCGGAGGGGGTCCCGGCCGGAGACGCATCCGCGCTTCCGCGAGAACCGCCGGCTGACCAGGAGCTCTACGTGGACAGGGCGACGCAGCAGGTCTTCGTCAGGGGCAAGGAGGTGCTGCCGCCGCTATCGCGAGAGCAGTACGCGTTGCTTGCCTTCCTCTTCGAAAACACCGGCAAACTCTGTCTGCGCGACGATATCATCAGCCGCGCCTGGCCCGACGCCCTCGGCGGCGTGTCAGATGAGGCCGTCGATGCCCTCGTGCACCGCGTACGGGAAAGGCTCCGCGCCGCGGGTGCATCTAAGCTGTTCATCGTCACAGTAAGAGGCCGGGGATTTCGCCTCGACCTGTGACGAGCGGCGGCCCGCTCAGACACCGCCCGTTTGACCGCCCCACCGTCCTTGAGAAACCCCGGCCTCGTTCGCAGACTAGCATCTGCCCTGGATCGCAAGCTTGACGCTTCTCCGGTGGTATCCCTGCGCTTTCCTTACGGTCGACCCGGTCGACGGCGCGTTAGACGGAAACCGGCGGCGCGGTCTAGAATGACGCCAATCGCAACTGACAAGGAGCAGGCAGATGAGAGCGAAGAACCGCATGACGGAGCTGGCCGGCGACATGGTGCCCGTCTTTGCCGACCCCGAGCGCGAGTACTGCTACCTTTCGCGCGTGCAGCGCTACCGTCGCGTCGAGGGCGGCGCCCGCTTCTCCGTGCTTACGAACGACGACGAGGAGATGACGCTCGACGTCCGCTTCGTCTCGCCGCATGCGATTCGGGTGCGCTGCTGTCGCCCCGGCGAAGAGCCGCCGCTGGATTCGCCGATGCTCGTCGACGGGGCGCTGCGACACGCAAACGTCAGCGTCGACGTCCGTGAAGGGCGCATCGTCATCAGGAGCGACGCCCTGGAGCTGCGGGTGGTGCGCCGCCCGTTCCATTACGGCGTCTTCGACCTCCAGGGGAAGAAGCTCTTCGTGCAGCAGATCGGCGACGTCTCCTTCCTCGACCTGGTCGCCCTGCCGATGGGCTACTCGCGTGACGCAAGCGGGCGCGTCGCCTTCCACGAGAGTTTCGAGCTGCAGCCCGACGAGCGCCTGTTCGGGCTGGGACAGCAGTACGGCGCGCTCGACAAGCGCGGGCAGCGCGTCGTCGCCTGGTCCCGCGACGCCATGGGCACGAACACGACAAACGTCACCTACCACAACACGCCTTTCTTATGGAGCAGCCGCGGCTACGGCGTGTTCGTGCACCACTCCTCGAAGATCACCTGGGAGCTCGGCTTCCCTTCGACGGTCACCGGCTCCTTCCGTGTCGAAGACCCTTATCTCGACTACTTCCTCGTCTTCGGCGACGGCCCGAAAGCGGTCCTGGCCCGCTACGCCGAGGTGACGGGCCATGCGCCGGTGCCGCCGCTGTGGTCGTTTGGGGTCTGGCTGTCACGCTGCATGTACGTCAACAGGGGAGAGGTCGAGGGCGTCGTGGAGAAGGCGCGCGAGCTTGGCCTGCCGATGGACGTCGTCCACCTTGACCCGCGCTGGCTGCAGGGTCGCAAGGAGCACAAGCGCGATGCCTGTCACTTCGTCTGGGACAGCGCGGCGTTCCCCGACGAAGAGGGCTTCATCCGCTGGCTCGACGAGCGCGGCGTCAAGCTGTCCCTCTGGGAGAACCCGTACGTGTGGAAAGACACGGAGATGTACCGCGAGGGCGTCCAAAAGGGCTACTTTGCCCTGGGCCCTGACGGCGAGCCCGCGCCTTCCCTCGAAAACCCGGAGGAGGTCGAGAACGTCGTCGTCGATTTCACCAACCCGAAGGCGGTGCGCTGGTGGCAGGACAAGCACCGCTCGCACCTTCGGAAGGGCGTCGCCGTGTTCAAGAGCGACTACGGCGAGGGCGTGCCCGCGGACGCCCGCTTCTCAGACGGGCGCAGCGGCTCCCAGGTGCACAACGTTTACTCCCTGCTCTACAATCGCGCCGTCTTCGATGTGACGAAGCAGGAGCGCGGCGAAGGGTTGGTATGGGGGCGCTCCGGGTGGGCGGGCTCGCAGCGCTACCCCGTCCACTGGGCCGGCGACACGCAGTGCACGTTCGGCGGCATGGCCGGGGCTTTGCGCGGCGGTCTCAGCCTGAGCGCGTCCGGCATCCCCTTCTGGTCGCACGATATCGGTGGCTTCGTCAATCCCGCCGGATTCGGGCGTCCGCCGTCGACCCTCTACGTCCGCTGGGCGCAGTGGGGGTTGCTGTCGTCGCACAGCCGTTTCCACGGCTTCCGAGAGCGGGAGCCCTGGTTCTACGGCGACGAGGCGATGCGCATCGTGCGCGAGTTCGCGCGACTGCGCTATCGCCTGCTGCCGTACCTCTGGGCCTGCGCCCACGAAGCGAGCGCCTCGCTAACGCCCGTGTGCCGTCCCATGTGCCTCGAGTTCCCCGACGACCCGCCGGCCGCCGGGCTGGACCTGCAGTACATGCTGGGGCCGAGCCTGCTCCTCGCGCCGGTGTTCAACGACGAGGGACGGTGTCGCGTCTACCTACCGCCGGGCCGCTGGCACGACTTCTGGGACGGCTCGGCGGTCGAGGGCAGTCGGTCTCTTGACCTGATGGTGCCGCTGGAGAAGATGCCCGTCTATGTTCGCGGCGACTCCATCCTGCCCTTTGGAGAGGACCGCGACCATGTCGACCAGAAGCCGTGGGACAAGCTGCGCCTCGACGTGCGCGTCGACAAGCAGGCGGAATTGAAGCTGCCCCCGCCGATGGGACCGCTCGAAGCCAAGGCGCGTCGCACCCCCGGCGGTGTGCGGCTGGACATGCGCGGCTCCGGTCAGAGGCTGGAGGTGCGTATCCTGGCGCCCTCGACCGTCAGCGAAGTGAAGCCGTCCGGCGACGGCGAAGACATCCGCTGGCGTCGAAGCAGGCGGGGCGCCGTCATCGAAATGACGCTTCGCGGCCGCGCGCGCATCGACGTCCTCGCCTGATCGTCCGGCCGCCTAGCTCACGTGCCCGCGAATGAATTCGCCGATGCGCTCAATCGCCTGTTGCCCCTCCGGCAGGATCGGCGCCATGATCTGCCAGACATGGATCAGTTCATCCCATACTTCCAGGGTGACGTCGACCCCGGCGGCCTTCGCCCGGTCGGCGAAGCGAGTCGAGTCGTCCAGCAGGGCCTCCGCTCCGCCGACTTGAATGAGAAGCGGTGGAAAGCCTCGCGGATCGGCGTAGAGCGGCGCTGCCAGCGGAATGCGTGGGTGCGCGCCGGAAAGATAGAGGACCGCTAGCGCGAGAAGTTCCTCCCGCTTTATGAGCGGGTCTGCCGCCGCGTTCGTCTGCGTTGACTCGCCGAGCGCTTCCATGTCGGTCCAGGGAGACAGGCAGACGGCGGCTGCCGGCAGAGGTTCTCCTTTGTCGCGCAGGTCGGCCAGGGCGGCCAGCGTCAGGCCGCCGCCAGCGGAATCGCCGGCGATCACGATGCTTGACGGCGATACGCCGGTCTCCAGCAACCAGCGATAGGCCGCGACGGCATCCTCCACGGCCGCGGGGAAAGGGTGCTCCGGCGCCAGGCGGTAGTCGATAACCAGGGCCCGGAAGCCGCCGGCGCGACAGATGCGCGACACCATCTCCGTGTGGGTCTTGATGGAGCCGGAGGTGTAGCCGCCGCCGTGCAGATAGTAGAGGACCCTCCCGTCGACGCTTTGGGGCACGCTGACCCAGGCGCCGGGGACTCCTCCAGCATCGACCGGCTCAACGCGCACGTCGGGCGGAATGGGAAAGAGCGACAAGAACTGCTCGAACTCCGCGCGTGACTCCTCGATGCTCTGCTCCTTGTTTGCGGGCCGGTCCCGGAAGGCCTGGATGATCCCTTGAAGCTGGGGGCTGGCCATGGGGCAACTCCTTCACTCTTCTCTGAGGTCAGGGCAATCGTATTGCGACACGCAGATGCTGTCAAAGTCCGCCGGCGATAGACGCTGCGCCGCTTCTCGAGGCGCCCCGAAGAGATTCGTCGGAAGTGCATTTGCCGAGCGCAGAGAAATGGGCATCAGGTTATGACTGATCGTCCGATATTCTACTGGACGGAACCGTCGAAGAGCTTCAATAACTGGAGCGGTGACAGCCCCTGGAGGAAGGATAGGCTTTGCCAAACGCTGACCGGTCGGCACGGCGTGACTCTGCTTTGGAGGAAGCTCCCGGCTGGCGTCAGCCCGGGTTGGGTTCGCGTTTGCTGCCGACCAGGCCGTCGTCTCCAAAGGTGCCCCGCGAGCTGAAAGAGCTGGAGAACTACCTTCTCCTCGCGTTGCTGCTCGTCGGGGTGGCGCTCGGCCTGGCACTCATCGAAGAGGCCCGTCCTTCACCCCACGTTACGGCTCTGCGGGCCGCCATGACATTCGCGCTGCTCGTGGTCTGTCTGACCGCCGTCTTCCGCCTCCGTGGCGCTCGACAAGGACTCGTGCGGAGCAGCATGCCCTCAACGCGGGACGCGATCACCGGGCTGCCGGACGAGCAGTACTTCTGGCTGCGACTGCGAGAGGAGCACGCGCGGACCCGTCGCTACGGGGAGCCGTTCTCTGTGGCGGTCCTCGACGTCAACAGCCTGGCGTCCGTCAACCGCGCCTACGGTGAAGCCGGCGGCGACGCGGTGCTCGCTCATGTGGCGAGGGTCCTGGAAGCGGCGAAGCGAGGCTCCGACGTCGCAGTCCGCCTGACCGACGACGAGTTCGCGTTCCTCCTGCTCGGCTGCGATCGCGACGGGGCATCCGCTTTCGTCACGCGCGTGCAGCAGTATCTCAACGGCCAGCCGGCGACACTGCTTCTCGATGGCCGGACGCTCACTGTTCCAATCGGCGTGTCGCTGGGTGTGGCCGTTGCGACGGCCCGCGAGACCAGCTCAGAGGAACTGGTGGCGAGGGCGCGTCACAACCTGGCGGCGGCAAAAGAGGAAGGGGATCTCCAGCGGGAGCGCTGGGCGATCTGACGCTCCGACTGTCCGCCGACACCAGCATCGAGTCGAAACCGTCCCATCACTACCGCCTGCGCACCGTCAACCTCTTCACGGCCGGAGCAGCGGACCTTGCCCCTCGGCTGCCGTTCCCTTGCGAGCGGACGGCGCCTGTTGATAGAATGCAGCGGGCCGTCCCATTTTCCTCAATGCCGGCGAGTTGGGGGCGGCGTTGCCGGGGGACTGGCGGAAGACGGAACTGAGCACGCCGGCTAAGTCCTGGAGAGTGTAACGTGGGCAAGATAAACGTGGCTATCATCGGTGTAGGGAATTGCGCCTCCTCCCTGGTGCAGGGCGTCCACTTCTACCGCGAGGCCGGCGACGAGAAATCGATTCCGGGCATCATGCACTCCAACCTCGGCGGCTACCACATCGGCGACGTCAACTTCGTCGCTGCTTTCGACATAGACGCCAACAAGGTGGGGAAGGATGTCTCGGAGGCCATCTTCACGCCGCCGAACAACACATTCAAGTTCGCCGAGGTGCCCTCTATGGGCGTGCGCGTGCACCGCGGCATGCTCCACGACGGTCTCGGCAAATACCTGTCGGAGATAATCACGAAGGCGCCGGGGCCAACCGACGACATCGTCGGCATCCTGCGCGACACGGAGACGCACGTCGTCCTCAACTACCTGCCCGTCGGCAGCGAGGAGGCGACGAAGTGGTACGTGGAGCAGGTGCTCACGGCCGGTTGCGGCCTCATCAACTGCATCCCCGTGTTCATCGCCCGCGAGCCCTACTGGCAGGACCGCTTCAAGGAACGCAACCTGCCCGTGATCGGCGACGACGTCAAGTCGCAAGTCGGCGCCACAATAGTCCACCGCGTGCTGACGCGCCTCTTCCGCGACCGCGGCGTCCGCATCGACCGCATGTACCAGCTCAACTTCGGTGGCAACACCGACTTCCTCAACATGCTCGAACGCGAGCGCCTGGAGTCGAAGAAGATATCGAAGACCAACGCCGTGACCTCGCAGCTCGACTACGAGATGCCCGCCGGCGACATCCACGTTGGCCCCAGCGACTACATCCCATGGCTGCTCGACCGCAAGTGGTGCCACATTCGCATGGAAGGCACGACGTTCGGGAACGTGCCGCTGAACCTGGAACTGAAGCTGGAGGTATGGGACAGCCCCAACTCCGCCGGCGTTGTCATCGACGCGATACGCTGCTGCAAGCTGGCGCTCGACCGCGGCATCTCCGGGGCGCTGATCGGGCCTTCGTCCTATTTCATGAAGTCGCCGCCCAAGCAGTTCACCGACGACCGTGCGCGGGCGATGGTGGAGGAGTTCATCGCCAAAGGCAAGGCATGATCGTCGACGCGATCGTCTACTGGGTATTCCGCCTCATCATCCTCCTGGGGCGTCCCTTTCCCCCGGCGGTCGGCTACTTCTTCGCCCGCATCATCGCCGACATCTGCTACTTCTTCTTCTTCGGCAAGCGCCGCGCCCTCAAGGCGGCGATGGCCCGTGTCCTCGATACCGACGACGAGAATGCGATAAGCCTGGCGGCGCGCAGCTCCTTCCGCAACTTCGGCAAATACGTCATCGACTTCATTCACTTCCTCGATTCAACACCGGAAGAGGTGCGCCGCCGTATCGTCTTCGACGACTTCGAGCGCATAAACGCGGTGATGGCCGAGAAGAAGGGGGTGATCTTCATTACCCTGCACTACGGGAACTGGGATATGGGCGCGGCAGGCCTGTCCGCCTACGGCTTCCCCGTGAACGTTGTGGCTGAGACGTTCCCCTATCGAGCGATGAATGCCCTCGTGCAGGGCTCGCGACGCCACCTGGGGATGAAGGTTACGCCGATGGAGCGGGTGGGTCCCAGCGTCATCCGCGCGCTGCGCAAAGGAGAGATACTGGCGCTTCTCATCGACGTGCCGGAGCCCGGCGGCACCGTCCGTGTCAACTTCTTCGGCTCGCCCGCCGAAGTGCCCGTCGGGCCGGCGCGAATCGCCCTGCGCAGCGGCGCCCGCCCGATGCCCGCAATCCTGCTGAGGGTGAGAGGCAAAGAGGAGATGGTACGTCCCGTCGTGGACTTTGACCTTGCCTTCGAAGAGTCGGGCGACGAGGAAGAAGACGTTCGACGCCTGACGCAGGCCATCATGTCCTCGCTGGAGCGCTTGATCCGCCTCGATCCGACCCAGTGGTTCATCTTCCACGACATGTGGAACCGTAGTCACGGGGTGGCGCCGGCGGAGACTGCGCTCGCCCACGAGTCCTGAGCGGCGGCCGGCGGATGTTCAAGTATCTGGCGCTGCTCATTTCCTACAAAGCCCTGAACTGGCTGCCCACGCTTGTCGCCTACTTCATCGCCGACGTCGCAGGCACAGTTATGTACTACCTGCGGCCGGGCCTGCGACGGAACGTCCAACGCAACATGCGGCAGGTCATGGGCCCGGAGGCGCCGGCGAGCGCGATACGAGCGACCTCCCGGCGCGTGATGCGCAACGCGGCGCGCTACTACGCCGACCTCGTCCGCATCCCCCGCCTGGACATGGAGCGCCTATTCAGCGAGCGCGTCACAGTCGTCTACGGCCTGAACCATCTGATGGATGCGATCGCGACGAAGAGGGGCGTCGTTCTCGTTAGCGCTCACTACGGCAATCCGGAGATCGTCCTGCAATCGTCGGTCGCGATCGGGATGCAGACGTTCTCCCTGACTGAGCCGCTGCAACCGCAACGCCTCTGCGACCTGGTGCACAAGCTCCGCGGCAGCCACGGCCAGGTCTTTCGCCCTCTCAGCCTGTCGTCGGTAAGGGAGGCGATTCGCTGGCTGCGCGATGGAAAGGTAATGCCGCTCCTTTGCGATCGCGACATTCAGAACAGCGGCATGCTCCTCCCTTTCTTCGGCGCCGAGACGCGGATGCCCGTCGGCGCGATGGAGCTTGCGCTGCGGACCGGTGCCGTGGTGATGCCGATGTTCTGCCGTCGAACAAAGGGCGGGCGTTTCGACGTCTTCGCGGACCCGCCCCTGGAGATGACCGTTACCGGCAATGCGGAAGAGGACGTGCGGGCGAATACCCTGAAGGTAATCGCCGCCATCGAGAAGTACGTACGACAGGACCCCGGGCAGTGGATCGTCCTGGAGTCGATCTGGGAGCCCAGGGAAAGGCCGGAGAAGCCTTCCCCGGTTCGCCAGTCGAGGAGTCACAGAGTATAATACACCCAGTGTTTCGCGTCCGCCGGCGGCGGGCGCGACTCGGCTTGACAGGGGGGAACAATGCCTGACCAGGGCATGATTCGACAGGAGATCGCCAGACTCGTTTCGGAGGCCGCGCAGAAGGCCCGCGAGAGCGGCGGACTGCCGTCGGTCGCGCTGCCGGAGATAGAGATTGAGCATCCGCAGCGCCCTGACCACGGCGACTACGCCTCCAGCCTCGCCCTCCGTCTCGCGCGCGCTGCCGGCGCCAAGCCGCTTGACTTGGCGCAGGAGATCGCGCGCCACATCCCGCCGCACGACGCCGTCGGCGATGTCAGCGTAGCCGCGCCCGGCTTCATCAACTTCCGCCTCAGCGAGACCTGGCTGGCGCGCCAGGTCGAAGAGATACGCGCCGCCGCCGCCGACTTCGGCTCGGTACCGCTGGGCGAAGGCAAGAGCTTCCAGGTCGAGTACGTCAGCGCCAACCCGACGGGACCGCTGCACGTGGGCAACGGGCGCTGGGCCGCGATGGGCAGCACGCTCGCGAACGTGCTCGCCGCCGCCGGCTACCGCGTACAGCAGGAGTACTTCGTCAATGACATGCTAACGCAGGTGGAGACGTTTGCGCGTACGCTCTACGCCCGCTACCAGCAGCTATTCGGCGTGCCCGCGGAAATACCGGCCGATGGCTACCCCGGTGAATACGTGATCGATCTGGCGGAGGAGATACGCGCCGAGCACGGCGACCGCTTCCTCGGACCGCGCGAGTTCGGGCCGGAGCCGCCGCCGGAGTTCCGCACGATGGGCATCAATAAGATGCTTCGCTCGATCGCCGACGACCTCGTGGCGATGCGCATCACCTTCGACGTGTGGTATCGCGAGTCCACCCTGTACGGACAGGACAGCCGCTACGACAAGGCGATGGCGTTGCTGCGGGAGAAGGGCTACGTGACGCAGAAAGAAGGCGCCGTCTGGTTTACGAGCAGCGCCCTTGGTGAGGACAAGGACAACGTCCTCGTGCGCTCCACCGGCAACCCGACCTATTTCGCGTCGGACATCGCCTACCACTACGACAAGTTCCTCGTGCGCGGCTTCGACCGCGTCGTCAACATCTGGGGAGCCGACCACCAGGGCCACGTCTCGCGGCTCAAAGCGGCGCTGGTGGCGATGGACGTCGATCCTTCGCGGCTGGACGTGATCATCGGGCAACTCGTCACGCTGCGACGCGGCGGCGAGGTCGTGCGCATCTCCAAGCGGGCGGGCGAGATCGTGACGCTGCGTGAGGTCGTCGACGAGGTCGGCGCCGACGCCTGCCGCTTCTTCTTCCTCACGCGCTCGGCGGACGCCACTGTCGACTTCGACCTTGAGCTGGCGAAGCAGCGCAGCGCTGAGAACCCCGTCTACTACGTCCAGTACGCCAATGCCCGCATCGCCGGCATCCTCAGCCTGGGACTGGAGCGGGGCATCAACTACTCGGACGGCGACGTAGCACTGCTGACGCACCCGGCGGAGATGGCGCTCATCCGGAAAATGCTGCGACTGCCCGAGCTCGTGGAGCTGATGGCGCGAACGCTGGAGCCACACCACCTGGCGCACTACGCGCTGGAACTGGCGACCGTCTTCCACGACTTCTATGAGAAGTGCCGCGTCGTGACCGACGACGTTCCGCTGACAAAGGCGCGCCTGAAGCTGGTGGAAGCTGCGCGGGTCACCCTCGGTCGGACCCTGTCGCTGATGGCGGTCACGGCGCCGGAGCACATGTGACGCGGTCTTCCCGCCCGGCCATTTGACAAGAAGAGATGACGGCAGAAGCCGTCATCCTTCTGAGTTTACCGAGAATGCCGGTTTGACTGGATGTCGAATCAGCTACTTAAGGTGCGGGACTACGACTTCCCGATCTTGTACATCTTGGTGCCGCACACCGGGCACACGCCCTTAGTGGCCGGCTTGCCGTTCTTCATCGTCACCTTTTCGGGGTTCTTCATCTCCCTCGCCGTTCGGCACTTTAGGCAATAAGCCTGCATTCAGTTCACCCCTTTCCTTAGAGTTGACTGGCCGTTCGACAGCCACCCGCTTACCTGCGCCGGCTCAGACTCTGCCGGCAGTATGCGGAGGGCGCATCCCTACGTTGCTTTGAATCATAACGATTTCGCGCCGCTTGTCAAGAGATTCGGCCGAGATTTGGCCGAAAACGCGCATTTTAGGTTCGCGGATGGTCTTCGTAGGTTCGAAGGACCTTCACCGGCTGCCAGATCGCGTCGCCGCCGTAACGCAGGAGAGCGATGAGACGGCCGTCGAGCGAATAGGCGCGACAGGGCGCCCCGCCCGCCAGCGAGCGAACGCGCGCCTCGTCCGCGGGGGCCAGGCTCAGCGCGCGGCCGAAGCGGACGTTGCCGGCGTTCTCCTCGCCGAGGATGGCGGCGTGCCAACCCAGGAGGACGCTGTCTGTGGGCGACACCAAGCTTCCCCACGTACCATCGTCGAAGGCCTCCCGCAGCGTCTCAATGTCGACCGCCGACTCGACGCCAAACGGCCCGACGCCGGTCCGAACGAGGCGCTCCAGGTGGGCGCCGCAGCCCAGCCGCTCGCCCAAGTCGTGGGCCAGGCTGCGTACGTAGAAGCCGCGGCCGCAATCGACTTCGAGCGTGACCGCCGGCGGCGCGAACTCCACGAGATCGAGCCGGTAGACTTCGACGCTCCGTGCCTCTCGCTCCACCTCGCGGCCGGCGCGGGCGTGCTTGTAGAGAGGTTCGCCCTCCCGCTTGAGGGCGCTGTACATGGGCGGCCTCTGCCCGATGACGCCGCGGAACGAACCGAGCGCCTGCTCCACGGCCCCGCGCGTAATCGACGAAGCGTCGCTCGTGCCGACGACCGCGCCGTCGGCGTCGTAGGTGTCGGTCGTGATGCCCATGCGGACGCGGGCGCGGTAACTCTTGCGGACACCCAGCACGTACTCGGCGACGCGGGTCGCCTGGCCCAGGCAGACCAGGAGGACACCTTCAGCCGCGGGGTCCAGCGTGCCGGCGTGGCCGACGCGCCTGACGCCGGAATGACGTCGCACGAAGGCGACGACGTCGAAAGAGGTCCACCCGGGCGGCTTGTTGACGTTCAGGATGCCATCCAGCGTCAAGAGGACGAGTTCTCCTGCCCCGCTACCTCATCCAGGAGATCGAGAACGTGAGCGCCCTGCTCCATCGAATCATCGCGCCGGAAGCTGAGCTCCGGCATGCGGTGCAATGACAGGCGGTGGCCGATCTCGCGCCGGAGGAACGACGAGGCGGCTTCCAGGCCGCGCAGCGCAGTTTCCCTGTCCTCCTCGCTGCCCATGACGCTCACGAAGACCCTGGCGTGACTGATGTCGGCGGAGGTCTCGACGCGGGTAATCGTTATGAATCCGGCGAGGCGCGGGTCTTTCACCTGCCGTCTCAGCAGGTCGCTGATCTCCTCGCGGAAGGCGTGATTGAGGCGGGCGATGCGTCTGCTGCTCATGGGGGTTCTTTCTCAAGAGGGCCTGGGCCGGTGGCGAGCGCTGCGTCGCTGTTTAGTTGGCGCGCTCGCGGTGATAGAACTCCAGGACGTCGCCTTCCTGGAAATCGTCGAAGTTGGCGAGCGTGATGCCACACTCGTAGCCGGACTGCACCTCGCGGACATCGTCCTTGAAACGGCGCAGGCTGGAGATATCGCTCTCGGCGACGACCTCGCTGCCGCGCATGACCCTGGCCAGCGCGTTGCGGGCCACGGCGCCGTCGCGGACGAAGCAGCCAGCGATGTTGCCCTGGCGGCTGACCTTGAACACCTGCCGCACCTCGGCGTGGCCGTCGACCACGTCCTTGAACACGGGCTCGTGCAGGCCTTTGAGCGCCTTCTCCACATCCTCGACGAGCTGGTAGATGACGTTGTAGTGGTTGATCTCGACGCGTTCGATCTCGGCGAGGCGGAGCGCGCCTGGCTCGGGTCGCGTGTTGAAGCCGATAACGATCCCCTTGGAGGCGAGGGCAAGCATGACGTCCGACTCCGTGATGCTGCCGGAACCGGAGTGGATGATCTTGACGTGTACCTCGCTCGTGCTGAGGCGCTCGAGGGAGGTGCGAATCGGCTCAACGCTGCCCTGAACGTCCGTCTTGAGAATGATGTTGAGCTCCTTCACCTTGCCGGCACTGATCTCGCCGAAAAGCGTGTCGAGGCTAAGCGCGTGGTGCTCGCGGAAGGCCGCGGCTTCGCGCCGGCGCTGCCTGTCGGTGACGACCGCGCGGGCGGTGCGCTCGTCCGGCACGACGACCAGCACCTCGCCCGCCGCCGGAACGGCGCTGAGGCCGAGCACTTTGGCGGGTGACGATGGCTCCGCCGACTTGATGCGCCGGCCGTGCTCGTTGAACATCGCCTTCACCCTGCCGAACGTCTCGCCGACGATCACCATGTCGCCCTGGTGGAGAGTGCCCTTCTGCACCAGCACCGTGGCAATGGGGCCGCGGTTCGTGTCCATGCCCGCCTCGACGACGGTGCCACGCGCGGCCCGATCGGGATTCGCCTTAAGGTCAGCCACTTCGGCGACGACGAGGATGTTCTCCAGCAGGTTCTCGATGCCCTCTTTCGTTTTCGCCGATACGGGCACGCAGATTACATCGCCGCCCCACTCTTCGAGGACGAGGCCGTGCTCGGCAAGCTGCTGCTTGACGCGGTCCGGGTTCGCCTGCGGCAGGTCGATCTTGTTGAGGGCGACGATGATGGGCACGCCCGCCGCCCTGGCGTGGTCTATAGCCTCGATGGTCTGCGGCATCACGCCGTCGTCGGCGGCCACGACGAGTATGGCAACGTCGGCGACGCGGCCGCCGCGCGCCCGCATGGCCGTGAACGCCTCGTGGCCCGGCGTGTCGAGGAAGGTGATGCGCTGGTCTTTGACCTTGATCTGGTAGGCGCCGATGTGCTGTGTCATGCCGCCGGCCTCACCGCCTGCGACATCGGTCTCACGGATGACGTCGAGGAGGCTTGTCTTGCCGTGGTCGACGTGGCCCATGAAAGTGATTACGGGTGGCCGCGGCTGAAGATCCTCGCTCGCCTCCTCTTCCCCGGGCGCAGGCCCTTCGACTCGTTCAGGCGCGACCACAACTTCGGCGTGAGGAGTCGATTCCGGCTCAAAGCCGAGATCATGAGCGACGATGGCGGCGGTGTCGAAATCGATCACCTGATTGATGCTGGCCATCACGCCGCTCTTGATCAACTCCTTGATGACCTCGACGGGTGACAAGCGAAGAAGATCGCTCAGCTCCTTCACGGTCAGAGTGGTGGGTATCTCCACCTTCCCGCCGCTTTCGGGGGCAGCAACCGGCCTGGCAGCGGGGGCAGTCCGGGGGCTGCGTTGCTTTGTCGCCGGCCTTCGCGGCCGTCTTGTCTGTCTTGGTCTAACGATAAGACTAGTCCTCTTCCAGCTCTTCGACGAAAGCCTTGAGCTTGTCGATGTCTGCGTCCCACATCTTCACACGAAGCGCACGGGCGAGTCCTTCTCGCCGCAGCGCCTCCTGCCAGCACTGCCGACGCCGGCAAAGGTAGGCGCCGCGTCCGGCGGCCTTGCCCGTCGGATCGACTTCGACGCCTCCCTGCGGCGTCCTGACGATGCGGACGAGCCCGCGCTTCGCGCCTGTCGTGCGGCAGGCGACGCAGGTCCGAAGCGGGACGTGCTTGACCTTCGCCTGCGTATTCTTGCCCATGATTGACATAATGCCTTACGGCACGTATTCGTCGAGGTCTTCGTCTTCTTCCTCGACGACGGGCCGCCGCGCCTTCTTCCCCTTCCTCGCCTTGGCGGGCGCCTGTGTTTCCGGCTCTTCCTTAGTCGCGCGGCTTCCCTTGCCGGCCTTCGCCTTCTTGCCCTTTGCGGGAACCTCAGGCGTCGCAGTCGCCAGGAGCTCCTCGGCGAATCGAATGCCCGGCTTTCGCGGCTCCTCGGCGGCTGCCGGGACGGGAACAGGCTCCGCCGGCTCGGCCGTCACTGCCTCGGCGGACGCTTCTTCCTTTGCGAAGGCGAGGGCAGCCTCTTCCTCCGGCCGCAAAGCGGCCTCCTCTTCGGCTGCCGCCTCCAACGGCTGCGCCTTGCGCGCTCGCGACGGCTTCGCAGCGGCCTTGGGCGCCGGCGCCCCCTCGATCACCTTCTCGGCCTCGGCCACGACGCCGGTGGCCCGCTCCTCCTGTGCTATCGACTCGCTGCGGATGTCGATGCGCCAGCCGGTCAGCTTGGCTGCCAGGCGGGCGTTCTGTCCCTCCTTGCCGATTGCCAGGGAGAGCTGCCGGTCGGGCACGACGACCGAAGCGGTGTTCTCCCCCGCGTCGACGCTCACGCCGAGCACCTGCGCCGGGCTGAGAGCGTTGGCGACAAAGCGCGCCGCATCCGTGTCCCACTGGACGACGTCGATGCGCTCGCCGCCGAGCTCGTTGACGATGTTCTGTATGCGTATGCCGCGCAGTCCCACGCAGGCGCCTACGGGGTCGATGCCGTCCTGCGAGGAGTAGACGGCGACCTTGCTGCGATGGCCGGGCTCGCGGGCGATGGAGCGTAGCTCGACGGTGCCCTTGTAGATCTCCGGCACCTCCAGCTCGAACAGGCGTCGCAGGAGGTTCTTATGCGTCCGGGAGACGGTCACCTGCGGTCCCTTGCTGGACTTGATGACCTCCAGCAGGTACAGCTTCAGTCGCTGTCCCGGTCGGTAGTGCTCGGTTTTCACCTGCTCGCCGGGCGGCAGCACTGCCTCAGCCTTGCCTAGGTCGATGATGACATTCTTGCCCTCGAAGCGCTGCACCATGCCGGAGACGATATCGCTCTCCTTGCCGGAGTACTCTTCGTAGACGATCTCGCGCTCCGCTTCGCGCAGCCGCTGGAGGACGACCTGCTTAGCTGTTTGGGCCGCGATGCGCCCGCCGTCGTGGACCGCGGTCTCGATGTCGACGTTGTCGCCGACCACGGCGTCGGGCTTGAGGGCGCGTGCCTCTTTGGGCGTCATCTCGATGCGGGGGTCGGTGACCTCTTCGACGACTGCCTTGCGCGTGTAGACGCGCACGACGCCGGTCTCGCGGTCGATGCGCACGACGACGTTGCTGGTCGCCAGATCATCTTTCTTATAGGCGGAAGCCAGCGCAGCCTCCACCGCTTCCAGAACCATCTCTTTCGGCAGGTTCTTTTCCGCGGCGAGCTGGGTTATCGCCACAAGAAAATCACTCTTCATTCTGCCTTACAACCCCTTAGCCGAACAATTGTCCGGCCAACAAAAAAGTGGGCTGAACCCACTCCCAAAGAGTTCCCTAACTCGCCCTAAAATATAGCACGTCGATTGTGCCATTGCAAGGGTGTGAATGGTGCCGTTGTGCAGGCGACGCCGCCCAAACGGGCCGCTGCCGCTGAGTCGTAACATCAACGCCTGTCTTCCCACCCACCCGCCCTCGAAGCGTTCTTGGAGATTCAGGGGACACCCCTGAAACCCTCCTCCTGAGGCGGACCTGTGGCCGGCAGGGGGGGTTCCCCCTCTGCACTCCCCTGTGTCGAATTCGTCGAGTAGAATGGGGGCAGACCAGGAGGACCGGCGTGCTTGGGTTCCGCTGGCGAAAGGAAGAGCTGCGAAAGCGCTGGTATCCGCCGCAGTTCCGCGGCATGTACCGGCGCTTCGAGGACACGCTGCGCGACTGCATACCCGCCGGCGCGACCGTGCTCGACGCGGGCTGTGGCAGCGGCCGCATCTTCCGCTACGAGCTGCAGCCGGGCTGTCGCGTCGTCGGCGTCGACGTCGGCGCGGAGTTGCGCGACAACCCCAACATTGCCGACCGCGTACGCGGCGACGTGCAGCAACTCCCCCTCGCGGACGCCTCGTTCGACGCCGTGCTCGCGAGCCACGTGATGGAGCATCTGCCGGAGCCGGAGAAGGCGCTGGCGGAGGTCGCGCGCGTGCTGAAGCCGGGCGGCCGCTGCCTGCTGCTGACGCCGAACCGCTTCCACTACGTGCCGCTCGTCGCGTCGCTTTTGCCGCAGCGACTGCACGTGTGGTTCAACCGGCGTCGCGGCGTGCCGGAGCGCGACGTCTTCCCGACGCTCTATCGCGCGAACACGGTGGGCCGCCTGCGTCGCCTG
>DATLAX010000165.1:0-3303 GCA_035527215.1 Dehalococcoidia bacterium | reverse complement strand
ACGAGGACACTCTCGGGTTCCAGCTTTCGTAGGAGGCGACGATTGGCGGGAGGAGGTGACAGACTGCGAACCGAGTCGGCGACATCCGCCGGCGGCGTCGTCTACCGCCTCACGGACCTCGGGATGGAGGTCGTGATCTGCGGCCGCACCAGCGAGGCTATCTGGGGTCTGCCAAAGGGAACGCCGGAGCCCGGTGAAGACCTCGTGGCGGCTGCCACGCGCGAGGTGCGCGAGGAGACGGGCCTGGAGGTCGCGCTGGAGGAAAAGATCGGCTCCATCCGCTACTGGTTCACGCGGGGAAGAATTCGCTATCACAAGATGGTGCATCACTATCTCTTCGCGCCGGCCGGCGGCAGCCTGGAAGCGCACGACGCGGAGTATGACCGGGCGGAATGGGTAGAAGTCGACGCCGCGTGCCGGCGCTTGAGCTACTCCAATGAGGCGAACATCGTCCGCAAAGCCCGGGAGATGGTGGCGCAACGTGCCGCCGCCGCTGCGAAGAGGAAGGAATGACGAAGACAGACATCGAGGGCGAGATCGCGCACGGCGACAGAGTCGTCCTGAGGAGCAAGCGGCGCGAGGACGCGGAGGCAGACTACTCCTGGCGCAAAGACCCCGAGCTAGTCCCATACGACGCTGTGAAGCCCATATCCGCGACCTTCGGGGACTTTCTGGCGCTCTATGAGGACGACCTCAACCATCCAACGCCTTTCCGCCGCACCTTTGCCTTGGACGACATGGAAGGGCGCCACATCGGCAACGTCATGTTCTACAACATCGACCTCCTCAAGCGCGAAGCGGAGATCGGCATTACCATAGGCGATAGGGACTACTGGAATCGCGGCTACGGCGCGGACGCGCTGCGGGCGCTCGTACGGTACATCTTCACCGATACTGCGCTGACGAGAATCTACCTGAAGACGCTGGACTGGAACGTTCGCGCGCAGTATTCCTTCAAGAAGGCCGGCTTCGTTCAGTATGGGACCTCGCGTCGCAGCAACGGCACCTTCATCCTCATGGAGATGCGCCGCAACGATTGGGAAGCGCGGGAGCGCGGGGATGTGGGGCTCCGGCAAATGTAGGGGAGGACTTTAGTCCTCCCGCGGTCACGTGGCAGTCCGGCCCGGTATCGGTAGCTCCGGCGGCGGCGGCGCAGGATTCGCCACGCCCGTAAGGAGGCTACGCGGCAGCACGGCGGCGAGCTCTTCGACGCCCCACATGCCGTCCTTGTTGATGGCGCGGCCCATGTCTTCTTCATAGGCCAGGGAGATGCTTCCACCCGACACGTAGAAGACCTTGCCGTTGACGTTCCAGGCCTCCTCGGTCGCCAGGTATGCGACCATGGCCGCGACCTGGTCGGGAGCGCCCAACTGCGGCGTCTTGCCGGAAGCGGCCGCAGCCTGCGCCAGCCCCTCCGTCAGCCGCGTCTCCGCGACGGGCGCAATCGCGTTCACCGTGATGGCATTGCGCCCGAGTTCCCTGGCGAGCACGCGCGTCAGCCCGACTACGCCGGCCTTGGCGGCTGCGAAGTTGGCCTGGCTGGGGGCGCCCAGCAGCGCCGAAGGCGACGTGAAGTTGACGATGCGCCCGTAGCGCTGCCGTCTCATCTGGATCGCGGCCGGCCTGCAGGTGCAGTAGTGCCCCTTCAGGTGAACGGCGATCACGGCGTCCCAGTCCTCCTCAGTCATGCCCGGAAAGTCGCGGTCGCGCAGAATGCCGGCGCTGTTGACGAGGATGTCCAGCCGCCCGAAGTTGTCGACGGCAGCCTTGACGATGCTCTCGCCGCCCTCAACCGTCGCTACGCTGTCGACGTTAGCTGCGGCCTGTCCGCCCGTCGAGCGGATTTCGTCGACCACGTCTTGCGCGGGGCCGCTTTGCGGACTACTGCCGTCGACGGCGACCCCGTAGTCGTTGACGACGACCGCGGCGCCTTCCCTCGCCAGAGCCAGGGCAACCGCCCTGCCGATGCCGCGGCCGGCGCCTGTGACTGCCGCTACCCGGCCATTCAATCTATCCGCCACGTGCGCCTCTCATTCCGCTTCCTCGCCTGATGGCGCCGCCTCCGTCGCAGGAGGACGCGCGAATGCCGGACGCAGGTGCTCCGCCGGCGGTCCGGGGTTGTCGATGAATTGCGTGAGCTGCGCCGGCACCGCCTCGATCAGTTCGTCGACGGTCCAGCCCTCGCGCTTGAAGATCGTACGTCGCGGCACGGGCGGTTGGGCCAGGCAGACGCTGCCGCCGAAGACGTAGAACACCTGCCCGTTAACGTTCCAGGCGGCGTCGCTCGCCAGGTAGGCCACGAGGGGCGCGACGTATTCCGGCTCGGGAATGACGAGGCCGTACTTCGCTGCCATGTCAGCCATGCCGACGGTGAGTCTAGTCGCGGCCATCGGGGCGATGGCGTTGCAGGTGATGCCGTACCGCCCGAGGTCGCGGGCGAGCACGCGCGTAAAGCCGGCGATGCCCGACTTCGCGGCGCCGTAGTTTGCCTGCGCGGCGTTTCCCATAAGGCCGGAGGACGACGAGGCGTTGATGATGCGGCCGCAGCGCTGTCGCTGCATGTGCGTGGCCGCGGCCTTCGTGCAGGCGAACGCGCCCTTGAGATGGACGGCAATGACCGCGTCCCAGTCCGCCTCGTCCATCTTGATGAACATGCCGTCGCGGAGAATGCCGGCGTTGTTGAAGAGGATATCGATGCGCCCCCAGGCGTCGAGGGCCGCGCCGACGATATGCACGCCGCCTTCCATGCTCGCCACGGAGTCGTGGCTTGCGACGGCCTGGCCGCCGGCAGCGACGATCTCGGCGACGACCTGATCGGCGGGTGCCTGGTCCTGGCCCGTGCCGTCGGGCGTCACGCCAGCGTCGTTTACGACGACGCGCGCGCCCTGCTCGGCGAGGTACAGGGCAACGCAGCGGCCGATGCCGCGGCCGGCGCCGGTGACCACTGCCACTTTTCCCGCTAAGGCCCCGGCCGCTGTATCAGTCCTGGAGGTGTCCGTGTCTGTCGGTCCCGTCGGCCGCATCAGCCTCGCGACGGCAGGATGACGGTCGCTTTGCCCGGCGATGTCTTCTCGCCATCCGCCTTCTCGGTCCAGATGTCGAGGCCTACCAGGCTCTTGCCACCCTCCTGCTTCTTCTCCGTGATGACGCCGCGGCAGATGATGTCCTGGGTGGGCACGTCCATGCCGCGATACTGGCAGCCGAACTTCTTTACCCAGCCCTTGTCGCCGACCCATTCGTGAAGCATCTGACCGAGGAAGGCGTGCTTAAGGGCACCGTGAACGATTAAGCCGGGGAGAGTGC
>DATLAX010000164.1:0-18815 GCA_035527215.1 Dehalococcoidia bacterium | reverse complement strand
CTCGTGAGCGGCGCCTGGGACACAGGACTTATCATCCGCGGGATGACTACGCTGCCGGCGGTGCCCAGCCAGGACCCCGCGGAAGTCGTCCTGTCGTTGTTCCCGAGGTCGGCGGGCGAGTACCGGCCGGCCAGGGTGTTTCCCGGCCACGGCCACTGGGGCGGCGACTACCTGGTCTTCTTGCGCAACGATTGACCGATAGTGGAGCGCATGTCACGTGAGCGTGGGCTTCTTCGTCGACAAGGCGCATCAACCCGCTCCCGAGGAACTCAGACAGACGTTGTCCGGCTCGCTGGCCCTCTGGGACGAGCTCATCGACTTTCTCAGGGACGGCTGCGGCTGCGACGGCGAGTTCATATTCTACGGCAGGAACTACGGCTGGGCGTTGCGGTTCCGGAAGTGGGGATGGGCCCTCGTCTCCATGTACCCCGGCAGCGGGTTCTTCACGGCGCAGGTTGTCCTCAGCCCGCGACTGGTCGCGGAAGCCAGGGAGCTGGCGCTGGGAGAGAAGGTCAGGGGCGTTCTGGAGTCGGCGCACGACTACCCGGAGGGACGCTGGCTGTACATACCGGTGTCGTCGCGCGAAGACGCTGAGGACGTCCAGCGGCTCGTCTCCCTGAAATTCCGGGGCAGGCGCGCCGGCTGACGCGCTTTCGCTCCGGTCGCGACGTCGAAATTGGGCGCGCCGGTCGGTGGGCTGCAGCAGTTTCGCTCGCGGGTTGACTGGTGATGTGGGCGAGAGTAGATTGCGGGCCGACGATCCGGCCGAGCTACGAATCGACGCCCGGCGACGTCGTCGCTTGCACGGGCGGGCGGGAGACCCCGTCTACAAGGACCAGTAGCCGTCGTTCAACCGGTGGCCGGTGTGACCTCAGTCGTGCAGTAACGGCAGCGGCGCGCCTCGGCGGGGATCTCGCTCAGGCACTCCGGGCACTTGCGGATCGTCGGATCGTCCGGCTCTTCCTTCCGCGACCTCGCCAGGAGCGCGTTGATGGGAATAACCACGAAGAAGAAGACGACTGCCGCAATCGACAGGAAGGCGATGACGAAGTTGATGAAATCGCCGTAGAGAAAGCGGCTGTTGTTAATCGTGAAGTCGAGTTGCGAGAAGTCGGGCTTCCCGAAGATGGCGGCGATCAGCGGCGTGAGAATGTCTCTGACAAAGGCGTTGACAACGGCGACGAAAGCCGTGGCCACGACAACCGCCACCGCCAGATCCACCACGTTTCCCCTCAGCAGGAACTGCTTGAATTCCTTTAGCAGAGTCACGGGATCCCTCCTTCCGTTCAGCCAGCGTCCCGGACGTGCGCCGAATGCGCTGCGACGAGCGTTAGGCGCATGGATGGAACAGGGCGCGACTCTCTTTGATGACAGGTTGCGGCTTGTTTCTTGTTGACGCGGCCTGTTCCCTTTTCTTATCATAGTACAAGAAACGTTCCGACTTGTGAGTCAAAAGGCCTGGCCAATCAAACGGATCTTCTACCCCGTTCTCGCGAAGCTCCACAACGGCTCGGGCGCTCTTCTTCTGCTACCCCCGATCCTCGTTGTGACGCTGGCGCTTGGCTGCGGCGCCTCCACTGAGAGGGCGAGCGTCCCGGCCGGCCAGCCGCCGCGCTCCGACGCCGTATCGAACATCGTCGTTCCTGCCGGCCAACCCATCATCATCGGCATATCCGAGACTCTCACGGGCTCCGAGGCCCCCGCGGGGACGGAGGACCGTGATGCCGTGGTTACGAGCGTCATGCGCTGGAAGGCCGCGCACGGCGACCAGGTGAAGGGCCATGAGATAGAAATCCACGCCGAGGACGACGGCTGCACGGAGAGCGAGATCACGAAGCAGGCGGCGGAGAGGTTGCTGCGAACGCCCGGGCTGGTCGGAGTGCTGGGGCCGGGCTGCAGCGCCGGCGCCAAAGAGGCGATACCGCGCTACTCGAGGGCGGGGATCGTCACCATCTCCGGCTCGGCAACGGAGTCCGACCTCACGACCGGCCAGCCGGCGGGCGGCTTCTTCTTCCGAACGTCGTACCGCAGCGAGCTCCAGGGAGCGATCGGCGGCCAGTTCGTCGCCGAGACGTTGCAGGCGAAGACGGCCTACCTCATCGACGACGGCGAATCGTACGGGCAGGACCTTATCGAAGCCGCGCGCAAGGCAATGGAAGCCGGTGGCGTCACGGTCACGCGGGCCAGCATAAATCGCGGCGACGTTGATTTCAGCGCCATCACCGAGAAGATAGCCCAGGACAGCCCCGACTTCGTCGGATTCGGCGGGTTTAACCCGGAAGCCGTGCTCCTCTATCGCCAGTTGCGCGACGCCGGTTATGGCGGCCCCTTCGGCGCCGGCGACGCCGCGGCTTCGATATCGACATTCGTGGAGCCGGTAGGCGCCGAGGCGGCGGAGGGTGTCTACTTCGTTGGCTGCCCTCTCACGCTGCCCGACGATTTCATCACCGACTTCGAGAAGGTGCATGGCGGCGAGCCGGACTCTTCCGCCTTCACCGCCCAGTACGCGGACGCGACGACCGTTCTCCTGGATTCCCTTGCCGCGGTAGCGCAAGAGCAACCGGACGGTTCTCTGCTGATCGACCCTGCGGCGCTCCAGCAGAGCGTGAGTCAGGCAAACCTGATGGACGGGATATCCGGGCACGTCACCTTCGACGCTAACGGTGACCGCAGCACCGACGCCACCGATCTGTCAGAGCAGGCGCGTGACCTCGGGCTGACCGCATGCCAGGTCAACAACGGCGAGTTCCTGATACTGTTCCCGTAAGACAAACGGCACTGGAAGTAGGAAACCCGAGAAGATGACGAAAGCCCCCAACTCAGATTCGGCGCACGAGCCGTCCCTGGCGGCCAGGATTGCCGTCTGGAGCGCGCGGCACCGTCGCCGGATCGTGCTTGCCTGGCTCATCGTCATCATCGCCTCGGCGGCCGCCTGTGTACTCGTGCCCGCCAACACCAGCGTGGAGGGCGAGGCGCCGGGTGAATCGGGCGCTGCCCTCAGGCTGTTCAAGGAGCGTTTCGGTGACGTGCAGGTGCCGACACAGGAGATCGTCGTCTTCTCCTCACCGCAGTACAAGGTGACTGACCCGATCTACAAGGCAACCGTGCAGGCGCTGATGGCCCAGTTGACGGACCTGCGGGATACGGAGACGAAGACGTCAGGAGGAACGACGGTAGTCTCCAGCAGCCGGATCGTCTCGGCGACGCTGACGCACTATGACATAGGCGCGCCGCGCGAGACGTCGCCCTTCGTGGCGACGGGCGAGAACGGCGATGTCACCTTTGCCCTTGTCAGTCTGCAGGGGACAGCTCTCACCGCCAAGGAGCATGTGCAGCCGGTGCTGGATGAGGTCGAGCACGCCAGCCGCAACGCCGCCGGCTTCACTATCATGAGCGGCGGGTCGGCATCGATCTATAAGCAGATGGACGCGGTCATCAGCGAAGACCTCGCGTTTGCGCTTATCCTGAACTTGTCCGTCACCCTGGTAATACTTCTCCTGGTCTTTCGGGCGCCGGTCGCCGGTGCCATTCCGCTGGCCCTTGCCCTGGCGGCGGTCGTCACGGCGACGGCCATTCTCGGCATCATCAGCCAGGCGACGGCGCTGAGCAACATCTTCACGGAGATCGTGCTCCTGATGGGGCTCGCCACGGGCATTGACTACGCCCTCTTCGTGGTCAGCCGCTTTCGCAACGAGCGGCGAAAGGGACGTTCGAAGGAAGAAGCGTTGCGGGTCGCCGCCGGTACCTCCGGGAAGGCGGTGATCTTTGCCGGCTGCACAGTCGTGCTGGCAGTCGCCGGAATGTTCCTTGTCGGCGACTCCACGTTCAACAGCCTCGGCTTCGCCGCCATCGTCGTGGTCGTGCTGGCCGTGCTCATGTCCGTTTCTCTACTGCCGGCGCTCCTGATGATGCTGGCGGACCACATCGACCGTTTCAGCCTGCCGTTCCTGCGCAGCACCGGCGAAACGGGAGGCATCTGGGGGTTGATAACCGACCACGTGCTGCGGCGGCCCGCTGTGCTCGCGACGGCGACGGTCGCCGTGTTGCTGGCGCTTGCCTACCCGGCTCTGACGCTCAACCTCGGCTTCAACGGCGCCAAGGGCCTGCCGGACGCGGTGGAGGCCAAGAAGGCGCTGCTTGTGCTACAGGACAACTTCACGCTGGGGCTGACCTCGCCCGCGCTGGTCGTCGTCGACGCGGGCAAGGACAAGAACGTCTATTCGTCGGACACGCAGTCGCGTGTCGACCGCTTCGTTGCCGACGTCGATAGCGAATCGACGGCGTCCGCGGGGCCGGATGCGCCCTATGGCGCGCCCATCCAGACGAACATCAACGACGCCGGCGATACGGAGGTGATCCGCATCCCCCTCAACGCCGACACCGGCGAGCAAAAGGCGCTCGATGCCGTGAACCACCTGCGACAGGACATTTTGCCGGCGGCGTTCGGCGACGGCACCGTGAGGGCGCAGGTGACGGGCGACACCGCCGCAAACATCGACTTCCGCGACAACATCATCTTCCGCACGCCGTTCGTGTTTGCGTTCGTGTTGGGGCTGGCCTTTCTCGTCCTGCTCGTGACCTTCCGGTCGATCGTCATCGCCGTCAAGGCGACTATCCTGAACCTGCTCTCGGTGAGCGCGACTTACGGCATCCTGGTGCTCGTGTTCCAGAAGGGCTGGCTTCTGGAAGGGCCGTTGGGCTTCAAGGCGACGGGGATAATCGAGTCCTGGCTGCCGCTGTTCCTTTTCACGATCCTGTTCGGCCTATCGATGGACTACCACATGTTTGTGCTCAGCCGCATCAAGGAAGCGCACGAGCACGGCGCGAGCAGCGACGAAGCGGTGTCGCAGGGCATCCGCGCAACGGCGGGGACGATAACCAGCGCGGCGCTCATCATGGTCGCCGTGGCGATGATATTCGCCTTCACGCGCTTCATCGGCCTGAAGCAGTTCGGATTCGGGCTGGCGGTGGCGATCCTGATCGACGCCACGGTGATCCGCTCGATCCTGCTGCCCGCGAGCATGAAGCTGCTCGGCGACTACAACTGGTATCTACCCAAGTGGCTGGAGTGGATCCCCAAAGTCCGGATGGCTGAGTGAGGAAGGGAAACTAGTCGCCGGGGACTTCGACTTCGCCGTCCAGCGCCGCCTCTGTCTCCCCCAGGCCCACGTGCGCGTACTCCCGCAACGGCCTCTCCTGCAGGAACCACGACACGACGAACGCGACGATCATCAGTGGCACCGACCACAGAAACACCGAATCCAGCGATAGAGAGAAGGCGTGCACGACGCCGGCATGAATGTCGGCCGGCAGCGCCTTTAGCTGCTCGGGGCTTGCGGTGAGCGTGCGCCGGCTGAATTGGCTCAGGGCCTCTGGTGGGATCGACTGCTGCAGCTCGTAGGTGAGGCGGTTGTTGAGGATCGAGCCGAAGACGGCCACGCCGAAAGCAGAGCCCAGCATCCGGAACAGGTTCACACCGGCGGTCGCGGCGCCCATGTCGCGGTGCATGACGGCATTCTGCACGGCAAGGACCGGCACATGCATGAGCATGCCGAGGCCTATGCCGAGCACGAACATGTAGAAGGCGGCCTGCCAGGCTGAAGTGTTCTCGCCAAGCTGCGCCAGCAGCAGCATGCCTGCGACCATGATCGCGCTTCCGCCGATCGGGAATACGCGGTAACGTCCGACCGTGGTAATGATCCGCCCCGTCGCGGCGACGGAGAAGACCACGGCTGCCATCAACGGCAGCAGTCGCAGGCCCGACATCATCGCGCTGGTGCCGCGGACAACCTGGAAGTAGACCGGCAAGTACGCCAGGGCGCCGAACAAACCGAGGCCGACTATGAATGAGAGCGCGGTGGCGACGGTGAATATGCTCTGTCGGAACAGGCGCAACGGCAGAAGCGGCTCAGGCACGCGCACCTCCTGCAACAGGAAGACCGCGAGCAGGCCGATCCCCGCGATGCCAAGCCCGATGATGACCGGCGATCCCCAGGCGTACTCAATTCCTCCCCAAGAGGTCAGCAGGAGCAGTGCGCTGATGCCCGCCACCATGAAGAATGCGCCGCGGTAGTCGATGCCGCGCTCGAAGCGGTGCGCGGGAAGATGAAGCGCGACCGAGGTGACTATCAGCGCCATGATGCCGATGGGAATGTTGACGTAGAACACCCAGCGCCAGGTCAGGTGGTCTGTGAAGAGGCCGCCGATGAGCGGGCCGGCCACGCTCGATAGACCAAACACTGTGCCCATGTAACCCTGATACCGCCCCCGTTCCCGCGGCGAGATGATGTCGCCGATGACGGCCTGGGATAGCACCATGATGCCGCCGGCGCCCAACCCCTGAATACCGCGGAACGTTATCAACTGCATCATGTTCTGCGAGAGGCCGGATAGCAGAGACCCGATGAGGAAAACAACGATCGCCACCTGGAAGAGCAGCTTGCGGCCGTAGAGGTCGCTTAGCTTACCGTAAAGGAGCATGCAGGCCGTGGACGTCAGCAGGTAAGCGGTAATTACCCATGACAGGTGCTCCAGTCCGCCGAGCTCGCCGACGATGGTGGGCATGGCCGTGGACACGATGGTCTGGTCGAGCGACGCCAGCAGCATTCCGGCCATGAGTCCGGAAAACACCAGCAGTATCTGGCGCTGAGAGAGTTGGGCCGGGGCCTTGAATTCGTCGTTCATTTCGATCCGCCCGTGGGCCGCTCCGCTCGCACCGCCTGAGCGGCGCTGCAGAATGCCTCCAGGCAATCTACCAGACTTGCGAGCATATCGCCAGCCATCTTCTCGAACACCTGTGCCAGGTATCCCGCCGCGGCCGTCTGCAGTTCCTCCACCATCCGGCGGCCCTTCGGCGTCAGCGTCAGACGGACCACGCGGTGGTCATCGGGGTCGTGCTCGCGTCTCACCAGGCCGCGAACGGCCAGGCGGTCCATCAGCCCGGTCATGCTGGCCGGCGTCGTGTTTAGCTCCGCGGCGAGGTGACCCACCGACATGCGGTCGTTGGCCAGCAGCATGTGCACGAGGCGTAGCTGGAGCACGGTGAGGCCCTGGTCCTCCCAGAGCCGCACCCGCACCGGGTCGATCGTGAGGATAGCCCGCCCGTAAGCCTCGATTGCGCGTTGCACGAGGGATTGCTGCATCGCGCTTTATTTTATGTTGGACGAAACTTCAGGGCAACATGAACGGTTCGTAGTGGCCGCTCACCGGCGCAGGTGGGAGGGTCGCGATATTCGGCAGACGCGCGTGGCTAGCGATAGGGGCAGACTCGCGCGCCGGAAGCGTCTGCCAGGAGCAGGACGCGACTCGCCGCCGCTCGGGCAATCTGCTGCTCGACGGCATGCAGGTCGCCGGCAGGCAGTTCCGGTACTGCCGCATCGCCGTTGAGCCGGTGCAGCACCCTCACCTTCCCGCCCAGCGTTCGCTCGATCTGCTCCAGGAGAGCGGTGCCGCCTTCCGGCATCAGCGCCGTCACCGACTTCTGCTGAGCCAGCGCGCAGGCCGTGCGGCTGGGCCTCGTCGCCGATAACGGGAGCGACCGGACACGGTAGCGTGGACGAGCATACCTTCACCCCCGAAGCGGTGGTAGAATTACTCCTGAAGGGGATCACGTCGCCCGGCCTTCATTCGGCCGCAGCGACGCGTCGATAGGCTGGCCTCGGCGGAAGGGAACCTCCGGGCGCTGCGCATCTCGGGTCAATCCAGACCTCTGCCGGCCGGAGGTGGTTTCAGGGAGGAGACGCGAATGACCGAAGACCCCGACGCGGACCTCCGGACGGACGCGCGGGTCCTGGCTCACGACTCCCCGCCGGAGGACGAGCACCCCGCCGGCGACATCGACCAGCTCTGCATCAACACCATCCGCACCCTGGCGATGGACGCCGTGCAGAAGGCTAACTCCGGCCACCCCGGAGCGCCCATGGGCCTGGCGCCGCTGGCCTACCTGCTCTGGACCAGGTACCTGAAGCACAACCCGCGCGACCCATCCTGGCCCGACAGGGACCGTTTCGTGCTGTCGGCGGGGCACGCGTCGATGCTGCTCTATGCGCTGCTCTACCTGACCGGCTACGATCTCAGCCTCGATGACATCAAGCAGTTCCGGCAGTGGGGCTCAAGAACGCCCGGGCACCCCGAGCGCGACCTGACGCCCGGCGTCGAGGTGACGACGGGCCCTCTCGGGCAGGGCATCTCCAACGCCGTCGGCATGGCCATCGCCGAGCAGATGCTCGCGGCGCGCTTCAACCGCCCCGGCCACGAGACCGTCGATCACTACACCTATGTCATTGCCAGCGACGGCGACATGATGGAGGGCGTCTCCTCCGAGGCCTGCTCGCTGGCGGGCTTCCTCGGCCTAGGCAAGCTCATCGTCTTCTACGACGACAACCGCATCACCATCGAAGGCTCGACCGATCTCACGTTCCGCGAGAAGGTCGGCGACCGCTTCCGCTCCTATGGCTGGCGCGCCATCCAGGTCGACGACGGGAACGACCTGGAGGAGATCGACAACGCCATTCGCGTAGCGCGCGACGAGCAGGAATGCCCGACGCTCGTCGTCGTGCGGACGCACATCGCCTACGGCTCGCCGAACAAGCAGGACACGGCGGCGGCGCACGGCGCGCCCCTCGGCGAAGAGGAAGTCCGGCTGACGAAGCAGAACCTGGGCTGGCCCTACCAGGAGCCGTTCACGGCGCCGCCGGAGGCGGTCGCTGAATGCCGGCGCGCCGTCGAGAAGGGGGAGGCGGCCGAACGGGCGTGGCGCGAGCGGATGGACAAGTACGCCGTCGAATATGCCGACGAAGCGAAGGAGTTCCAGCGGGTCCTGTCGTGTCGACTGCCTGATGGCTGGCAGAGCGCCCTGCCCGTGTTCATCGAAGGCGAGAAGATGGCGACGCGCGCCGCCTCCGGCGCCGTGCTCAACGCCGTCGCCGGGATCATCCCGGAGCTTGTCGGCGGTTCCGCCGACCTGGCGCCGTCCAACGACACCTATCTCAAGGGCTACAACGACGTCACCGCCGGCGACTTCTCGGGCCGCAACTTCCACTTCGGCGTGCGCGAACACGCGATGGCCGCCGTGCTCAACGGCATGACGGCGCACGGTGGCTTCCGTGTCTACGGCGGCACGTTCCTCGTCTTTTCCGACTACATGCGCCCGTCGGTCAGGCTGGCGGCGCTGGAAGAGTTGCCCGCCGTCTTCGTCTACAGCCACGACTCCATCGGCCTGGGCGAGGACGGCCCGACGCATCAGCCGGTAGAGCACCTGGCGAGCCTGAGGACGATCCCGAACCTGCTGCTCCTGCGTCCCGCCGACGCGAACGAAACGGCCGCGGCCTGGCGCCTGGCGTTGGAGCGCAACGACGGCCCGACGGCGCTGGTCCTCACGCGCCAGAAGCTGCCGGTGCTAAGGCCCGGCGGCGCCGTCGACAAGGGCGCCTACGTCATGGAGGACGGCTCGGACGTCGTCCTCATCGGGACGGGATCCGAGGTAACGGTCTGCCTGGAGGCGCGAAAGCTGCTCCAGGAACAGGGAATCTCGGCGCGCGTCGTCTCCATGCCATCCTGGGAGCTGTTCCGGGAGCAGTCGAAGGAGTACCGCGACGAGGTACTGCCGGCGGGCGTCCCGCGGCTCGCCGTCGAAGCAGCCACGACCTTCGGCTGGCGCGAATGGGCGGACGACGCCATCGGAATCGATCACTTCGGCGCTTCGGCGCCGGGCGAGGTGCTGTTCGAGAGGTTCGGGTTCACGCCGGAGAACGTCGCGCAGCGAGCAAGGAGGGTTAGGCGTAGATGAGAATCGCTATTGGTGCAGACCACAGGGGCTACATTATGAAGCAGCGGCTGGCTCAGATACTTAGCGACGACGGCCAAGAGGTGATGGACATGGGGACAAGCTCGCTTGACCCGGTAGACTACCCCGACTACGCACGGGCCGTCGGGCGCGCCGTTGTCGACGGGCATGCCGAGAGGGGCGTCCTCGTCTGCGGCTCCGGCGCCGGCGCGTCCATCGCCGCCAACAAGATACACGGCATCCGCGCCGGCCTCGCCCACGATTGCTACACTGCCCACCAGATGGTGGAGCATGACAACGCCAATGTCTGCTGTCTCGGAGCGCGGGTCGTCGGGCTCGAGCTTGCCAGAGAGATAGTGCGGGTCTTCGTGGTCGCTGCGTTCAACGGTGAGGATCGGTTTCAGCGGCGGGTGGAGAAGGTCGCGGCGATTGAGGAGGAGGGAAGATGAACCCACTGGAGGAGTTGAGCCGGTTCGGGCAGAGCGTGTGGCTCGACTACGTCCGCAGAGGGCTCATAGAGTCGGGCGAGCTCAGGCGCATGATGGATGAGTTTGCCATCGTCGGCATCACCTCCAACCCGACGATCTTCAACAAGGCCATATCCGGCTCCACCGACTATGACCAGGCCATGCGCGCCCTCGTCGAAGGCGGCGAACGCGACGCGAAGACGCTCTTCCTTCGCCTCGCCATCGACGACATCGCGATGACGGCGGACGTCCTTCGCCCCGTCTACGAGCAGACGAGCGGAGGCGACGGCTTCGTCAGCCTGGAGGCGTCGCCGGACCTGGCCCATGACGCCGCCGGCACCATCGTGGAGGTGAAGGAGCTATGGGGCCGTCTGGCGCGCCCGAACGTCATGGTCAAGGTACCCGGCACCGTCGAAGGCGTTCCTGCGGTCGAAGAGCTGATCACGCAGGGGATCAACATCAACGTCACGCTCCTCTTCAGCGTCAAAGCATATGAGGAAGTCGCGCTGGCCTTCATCAAGGGGTTGGAGCGCCGGCTGAGCGCCGGGCAGCCCATCGACCGCGTCGCAAGCGTCGCCTCATTCTTCGTCTCGCGCGTCGACACCGCCGTCGATGCGCTGCTGCCGGAGACGTCGCCGTTGCGGGGCAAGGCTGCTGTCGCCAACGCCAAGATCGCCTACCGGGTGTTCAAGCGGGTCTTCAGCGGCGAGCGATGGGAGCGGCTGGCGGCGGCGGGCGCGCGGGTCCAGCGGCCCCTGTGGGCCTCCACCAGCACGAAGAGCCCCGCCTACTCCGATGTCCTCTACGTCGACGAGCTAATCGGCTCCCATACGGTGAACACGATGCCGGAGCCGACCATCCGCGCCTTCGCCGACCACGGACGCGCGCGGCCGACACTGGAGGCCGAGGTGGACGAGGCGGATCGTGTCATCGCGTCGCTCGTCGAAGCGGGCATCGACCTCGATGCGGTCACAGCGAAGCTCCTCGACGATGGCGTGGCGGCGTTCTCGCGCGACTTCGACGATCTGCTGGAGGCGATTGACGCCAAGTGCCGCGCGATCGTGGAAGAGAAGGGCGTTCGCACATGAGACTCGGCTCGCCGCGATTGCGAAGGCGGACGTGGCGCGTCGAATCCGGGCGAAGGACCACACAGTCTGGAAGCCAAACCCCACGGAGATCGGCAATCGCCTGGGCTGGCTGACCGCGCCGGACGGGCGCCGCCGGCGACGTTGTTGGACTGGAGGCAGTGAGATGCAGCTAGGGATGGTCGGCCTGGGCCGCATGGGCGCCAATATGGCGGAGAGGCTGCGTCGCGGCGGGCATGACGTGATCGGCTACGACCGCGACCCCAAAGTGTCGCAGGTGGCGTCGCTGGCGGAGCTGGTCGCCAAGCTGGACCCGCCGCGCGCCGTCTGGCTGATGGTGCCGTCAGGCGATGCGACGGAACAGACTATGAGAGAAGTCGCCGGCCTCCTCCAGCGAGGCGACCTCGTCGTCGACGGCGGCAACTCCTACTTCCGCGACAGCATGAGGCGGGGCGCGGAGCTGGCGGAACACGGCCTGCTGTTTGTCGATGCCGGCACGTCGGGCGGCATCTGGGGGCTGGAGATCGGCTACTGCCTGATGGCCGGCGGCAGCGACGAGGCGTTCGCGCGCGTCGAGCCGGCGCTGAAGACGCTGGCGCCGGAGGACGGCTACGCGCACGTTGGGCCGGTGGGCGCCGGCCACTTCACGAAGATGGTGCACAACGGCATCGAGTACGCGATGCTCGAGGCGTACGCTGAGGGCTTCGACATTCTCCAGGCGTCGGAGTTCGACCTCGACCTACGCCGGCTGGCCCATCTGTGGAACCAGGGCAGCGTCGTCCGCTCCTGGCTGTTGGAGCTGGCGGAGCGGGCGTTCGCGAAGGACCCGCGGCTATCCGCGTTGCGCGGCTACGTCGAAGACTCCGGCGAAGGCCGCTGGACCGTCCAGGAGGCGATAAACGAGAACGTGCCCGCGCCGACGATAACGCTGAGCCTGTTCCGTCGCTTCGCCTCGCGACAGGACGACTCATTCGCTATGAAGGTGATCGCCGCGCTGCGCAACGAGTTCGGCGGTCACGCGGTGAAGACTTAGCAGCCGGGGAAGCGCCCGTCGGACGCCCGCCGTGAGACCGGAACTGCTGATAACGCCCGACATCCCGGAGGCCGCCGCCCGCCTCTTTCGCGAGGCGCGGCCGCGCACCCTCGTGCTCGCCGGCGGCGAGACGCCACGGGCGGTGTACCGGCGGCTGGCGCGGGAGCCGTACCGCTGGGATGGAGTGGAGGCCTTCTTCAGCGATGAACGCTGCGTCCCTCCCGACGATCCTGCCTCCAACTACCATATGGCGAAGGAGACGCTTCTCTCATTCGTGCCCGCACACGTCCACCGTATGCCCGGCGAAAGCTGTGACGCCGTCGGCCACGAGGAGGAGTTGCGACGGCTTCTCGGCGACGCGTTCCCGGAGTTCGACTTCGCCTTCCTCGGCCTGGGCGCGGACGGTCACACGGCGTCGCTCTTCCCGGGCGATGCCGCTCTCGACGAGACGGAGCGCTGGGTCGTGAGCGTGACGCGGCCCGACCATGACCGCCTGACGCTCACGCTGCCCGTGCTCTCCGCGTCCCGTATTGTCGTGTTCCTGGTTGCCGGCGCGTCGAAGCGCGATGTCCTGCGACGCATGATGGCCGGCGAGGACCTGCCGGCGAACCGGGTCATGGCGCGACGCGTGGTGGTGCTTGCCGATCCGGCCGCGACCGCGGACGTGGCTTAACGCGTGGGGACAGGGAGACCACCCGTGAGCGACGAGTCGCGGTCCTTTTTGTGCCGTGTAGCCGCGTGCAACTAAGTTGATCTAACCCATGCAACGAACGAATGATATCCCATTGCGTTTGGGTTGAGGGAGACGCTATGCTGCTGCTGCCGACACAGCGTCTTTTAGTCTTTGTGCTTTAATATCCCGGGTCGCAGGCATGGATATCCTGGACAGGACTGCAGATGACAGCTGAGCTTTGGCCCTTCTTCGCTTACCTCGGCGCATCCATCGTAGTGCTGGCCGGCATGCTTGGCCTCTCCTACCTGTTGGGGCAGCGGCACCACGAGGCGGCGACCGGCGACCCTTACGAATCGGGCATCCTGCCAACGGGCAGCGCGCGCGTCAGGTTCGACGTCACCTTCTATCTCGTCGCCATGTTCTTCGTCATCTTCGACCTCGAGGCAGTCTTCATCTTTCTCTGGGCGGTGGCCTTGAGGAAGGTAGGCTGGATGGGATACATCGACATCGCCGTCTTCATAGGCGTTCTGGTCATCGCGCTGGCCTACCTCTGGCGGCTGGGCGCTCTGGATTGGGGCAGCGTGCCCCGGACAAGGAGAAACGTTGGAAGATAAAACAGCCCCCGGTCCGCAGGGCCCCAGCGGCAGCTTGCTGGGACGACACAGCGAGACGCTCGACTCCGCGCTGTCGCGCATCATCGTTCTCACGCGGTTGCAGGACATCGTCGCCTGGGGGCGCAAGAACTCCATCTGGCCCTTCAACTTCGGCCTGTCCTGCTGCTACGTCGAGATGGCGACGAGCCTCACCAGCCGGTTCGACATCTCCCGCTTCGGCGCCGAGGTCATCCGCGGGACGCCGCGTGAAGCCGACGTAATGGTCATCGCCGGCACTGTGTTCCGCAAGATGGCGCCCGTGATCAAGCGTCTCTACGAGCAGATGATGGAGCCGCGCTGGATTATCTCGATGGGTTCGTGCGCGAACTCGGGCGGCATGTACGACATTTACAGCGTCGTTCAGGGCGTCGACAAGTTCATGCCCGTCGACGTTTACGTGCCCGGCTGCCCGCCGCGCCCCGAGGCTTTCCAGGAGGGCCTAATCCTGCTGCAAAAGGCCGTCGGTAGCGAGAAACGGCCGCTTAGCTGGGTGGTTGGGGAGCAGCGCGTCTTCCAGCAGCCGGCGCCCTCGCTGCGCGACCTGAAGCAACCGGAGCGCCGGAAGACGCTGTCCTATCGCCCTCCAAACGAAGTCTAGATTCGGTAACGTATGACGCAGGCCAACCCTGAGACGCAGACGAAGACCAGCGAAAAGCCCGCCGTCCTGCGGGAGCTTCGAGACCGCTTCCCCTCGACGCCTTTCGCGCCGCAGCCTACCCGCGACGGCATACCGACCGTGTGGGCGCAACGCGACGATGTCCGTGCCATCCTCAACTTTCTAAAGACCGAGATCGAGCGCCCGTATTCGATGCTCTACGACCTGACGGCTATCGACGAGCGCGTCCGTGCTAATCGTCAGGGCCAGCCGGCGAGCGACTTCACGGTCGTCTATCATCTCCTCTCGTACGATCGCAACGAGGACGTGCGGGTCAAGGTCGCGCTGACCGGCGATAACCCGTCGCTGCCGAGCGTCGTCGACGTCTACCCGTCCGCCAACTGGTACGAGCGCGAGGTGTGGGACATGTTCGGCGTCGTATTCGAAGGCCATCCCCACCTGCGGCGGATACTGATGCCGGAGACATGGACCGGCCATCCCCTGCGCAAGGACCATCCCGCGCGCGCCACGGAGATGCCGCCCTTCCGGCTCTCAGACGAGCAGGAAGAAGTTGAACAGAGGGCGATGCAGTTCCGGCCGGAGGACTGGGGCATGACGCGGCAGAGCGAGGACGCGGACTTCATGTTCCTCAACCTCGGGCCGCAGCACCCGGGCACGCACGGCGTGCTGCGCACCATGCTCCAGCTCGACGGCGAACGGATCGTCGACGTCGTGCCCGACATCGGCTACCACCATCGCGGCGCCGAGAAGATGGGCGAGCGCCAGTCCTGGCACAGCTACATCCCCTACACCGACCGCGTCGAGTACCTCGGCGGCGTCATGAACAACCTGCCCTACGTGATGGCCGTCGAGAAGCTGGCGGGCATCGAGGTGCCGGACAGAGCCAGGGTCATCCGCGTCATGCTCTGCGAGTTCTTCCGCATCACCAGCCATCTCGTCTGGTACGGCACCTTCGCCGGCGACGTGGGCGCCCTTTCGCCCGTCTTCTACATGTTCACGGACCGCGAGCGCGCCTTCGCGATCATCGAAGCGATATGCGGCGCCCGCATGCATCCCGGCTGGTTCCGCATCGGCGGCGTGGCGCACGACTTGCCGCAGGGCTGGGACGCGATGGTGCGCGATTTCGTCGCCTACATGCCCGCGCGCCTCGCGGAGTACGACCGGCTGGTCATGGCAAACCGCATTTTCAAGGCGCGCACGCAGGGCGTTGGGGCCTACACCCTGGACGAGGCTATCGAGTGGGGCGTGACTGGCCCCGGACTGCGCGCCTGCGGCTTCAAGTGGGACTGGCGCAAGACGCGTCCCTACTCGGGCTATGAGCAGTTTGAGTTCGAGATACCAACCGCCACGAACGGCGACTGCTACGATCGCGGTCTCGTGCGCGTCGAGGAGATGCGGCAGAGCCTCCGGATCATCCAGCAGTGCGTCGACAACATGCCGTCCGGCCCCTACAAGTCGGACCACCCGCTGACGACGCCGCCGCTGAAAGACCGCACGATGCACGACATCGAGACGCTGATCACGCACTTCCTCAGTGTGAGCTGGGGGCCGGTGATACCGCCGGGCGAGGCGTCGGTGGGCGTCGAGGCGACGAAAGGGAACAACAGCTACTACCTGGTCAGCGACGGAAGCACGATGTCCTACCGCACGCGCATACGTACGCCGTCATTCCCGCACATGCAGATGGTGCCGTTGATATCGCGTGGGGCGCTGGTGTCGGACCTGCTCGCCATCCTTGGAAGCATTGACTACGTGCTATCGGACGTGGACCGTTGAGGAGGCGCTGGTGCTGACAGCGGAAGAGCGGCAGGAGGTCGACGCCGCAATCGCCATGTCCGGGCGATCGCGGGCCGCCTGCATCGACGCCATGATGTCGGTGCAACAGCATCGCGGCTGGCTGTCCGACGAGACGCTTGCCGGCCTCGCGGCGTACCTGCAGATGACGCCTGCCGAGCTGGACTCCGTCGCCACGTTCTACAACCTGGTCTTTCGCAAGCCGGTCGGCAGGCACGTCATCCTGGTCTGCGACAGCGTTAGCTGCTGGCTGCTGGACTACGAGACGCTGCTCGACAACCTCAAGTCTCGCCTCGGCGTCGACGTCGGCGAGACGACGACCGACGGGCGCTTCACGCTGCTGACATCGGTCTGCCTGGGAGCCTGCGACCGCGCGCCGGTGATGATGATCGACGGCACGCTCCACGGCAACCTGACGCCCGAAACCATCGACGCGATCCTGGCGGAGTACGAGTGAAGATGGAAACGCCGCTGACCGACCGCATCCGCCCCGGGCAGGGACCCGTCGACCTCAAGGAGTACGAGAGGACCGGCGGATACCAGGGACTGCGCAAGGCGCTCCAGATGCAGCCGGCGCAAGTGATTGACATGGTCAAGGAATCCAACCTGCGCGGTCGCGGCGGCGCCGGCTTCCCGACCGGCCAGAAGTGGAGCTTCATCCCCACCGGCGACGACGCGCCGCGGCCGTCATACGTCGTTGCCAACGGCGACGAGATGGAGCCGGGCACCTTCAAGGACCGCATCCTCATGGAAGGCGATCCGCACGGCCTCGTTGAGGGAATGATTATCGCCTCCTACGCCATCGGCGCCGGGGTGTCTTACATCTTCCTCCGGAGGGAGTACCCCGACTCCGCCCGGGCGCTGACACGCGCCATCGCTGAGGCCCATGACGCAGGCTACCTGGGGAAGAACGTCCTCGGCTCCGGCTTCAGCGTCGAGCTACACCTGCACCTCAGCGCCGGGCGCTACATGTGCGGCGAGGAGACAGGCCTCATCAACTCGCTGGAAGGGAAGCGCGCCAACCCGCGCGACAAGCCGCCCTATCCCGCGCTCGTCGGCCTCTGGGGCAAGCCGACCATCGTCAACAACGTCGAGACGCTGTCCAACGTGCCGCACATCATCGACAAGGGCGCCGACTGGTATCGCGGCCTCAGCAAGACAAACGACGGCGGGACGAAGCTCTACGGCGTCAGCGGCCGCGTCAAGAGCCCCGGTGTCTGGGAGTTGCCAATGGGCACGACGATGCGTGAGCTCCTCGAAGAGCACGCCGGCGGGATGCAGGACGGCTACAAGTTCCGCGGCCTGCTGCCCGGCGGCGCCTCGACGGAGTTCCTCATCGAAGAGCACCTGGACACGCCGCTGGACTTCGACTCACTGCAGCAGCACGGCAGCCGCATGGGCACGGGCACGATGATTATCCTCGACGACAAGAAATGCCCGGTTGCCATGCAGCACAATCTGCAGCACTTCTTCGCCCAGGAGTCCTGCGGCTGGTGTACGCCCTGCTGGAGCGGCCTGAACTGGGTGGAGCAGGTCCTCGCCGCGATTGAAGAAGGCCGAGGAACGCCCGAGGACATCGAGATCCTGGAGATGCACACACGACGGCTCCGGCCGGGAAACACGTTTTGCGCCCTGGCGCCCGGGGCCATGGAGCCGCTCCAGAGCGCCCTCGTTCACTTCAGGGACGATTTCGACCGGCACGTCCGCGAGCAGCGGTGTCCGTGGAAATAGCATGGCGAAGATAATCATCGACGAGCGGGAGTACGAGGTCGGGGACGGGCAGAACATGCTCCAGGCGGCGCTGTCCGTGGGACTCGACCTGCCGTACTTCTGCTGGCATCCGGCCATGGGCTCCATCGGCGCCTGCCGCCAGTGCGCCGTGCGGCTGTTCCGAGACGCGAACGACACGCAAGGCAGGCTGGCCATGGCCTGCATGACTCCCGCCGCCGAAGGCGCGCGCATCTCCATCGATGACCAGGAGGCGCGCGACTTCCGCGTCAGTGTCATCGAGTGGCTGATGGCCAGCCACCCGCACGACTGCCCCGTCTGCGACGAGGGCGGCGAGTGCCATCTCCAGGACATGACCGTGATGGCGGGCCACAACTACCGCAGGTATGCCGGGAAGAAACGCACCTTCCGCAACCAGGACCTGGGCCCGCTCGTCAATCACGAGATGAACCGCTGCATCCAGTGCTATCGCTGCGTCCGCTTCTACCGCGACTACGCCGACGGCCGCGACTTCGACGTCTTCGGCATTCGCAACCAGGTCTACTACGGACGCCAGTTCGACGGCGTGCTGGAGAGCGAGTTCAGCGGCAACCTGGTGGAGGTGTGCCCCACCGGCGTCTTCACGGATAAGACGCTGAAGCAGCACTACAGCCGCAAATGGGACCTTCAGACGGCGCCGTGCGTGTGCGTCCACTGCGGCGTCGGCTGCAACGTCATCGCCGGCGAGCGCAACGGCACGCTCCGGCGCATCTACAATCGCTATAACGGCGAGGTCAACGGCTACTTCCTCTGCGACCGCGGGCGCTTTGGCTACGAGTTCGTGAACGGGGAGCGGCGGATGCGCCGTCCCCTGGCCCGCGCCGGTCGAGACGCTGAGGCGGCGCCGGTCGATGGGGAAGAGGCGCTGCGGCTGACGGCCGAGGCGCTCAAGAGAGGGAAGCGTGTCATAGGAATCGGGTCGCCGCGGGCGTCGCTGGAGGCG